>DATFDP010000256.1:0-3204 GCA_035252015.1 Terriglobales bacterium | reverse complement strand
CCGTCATCGAGGTTCGCCCCGTGCGGGGCCAGGTCGATGATCTGCTGGCCGAGATCCGGGATCGCGCGTCCAAGAAAGAGCGCGTGCTGGTCACGACGCTGACCAAGCGGATGGCTGAAGACCTCACGCAGTACTATCAGGAACTGGGCGTGAAGGTGCGATATCTGCACTCGGACATCGAGACGCTGGAGCGCATCGAGATTCTGCGAGAGCTCCGCCGCGGATCGTTCGACGTCCTCGTCGGGATCAACCTGCTGCGCGAAGGCCTGGACCTGCCCGAGGTCTCGCTGGTTGCGGTTCTGGACGCCGACAAGGAAGGGTTCCTGCGCTCCAGCGGTTCGCTCATCCAGACCGTCGGCCGCTGCGCCCGCAACCTGAACGGCCGCGCGATTCTCTACGCCGATACCATCACCGACTCCATGCGCCGGGCCATGGATGAAACCGAGCGCCGGCGGGCCATCCAGCAGGCCTACAACGAGGAACACAACATCACGCCGGAATCCATCGTGCGGCCACTGGAGATGTCGCTGGCGCGGATTGTGGAAGCGGATTACGGAGACGATGTGGTGCAGGAAGCCGAGGGCATGCCGGAGTTCAAATCGCAAGAAGAGCTCGACGCCTACATCGCCAAACTGGAAAACGAAATGCGCGAGGCAGCCAAGCGTTTCGAATTCGAGAAAGCGGCCAAGCTGCGCGACACGATCCGGGAGCTGCGAACAAAGGAATTTCTCTTCGCGTAAGAGTCGAATTCACCACAGAGACACAGAGGACACAGAGGGCAATCGTTGTGGAGCGGGAACCCGGACAGGCGAGGGCGCCTGTCCCCACACAGGTATTGCCAGTACCTGACAATGGCCGTGAGGGCAAGATGCCCTCACGACAGCCGACGGGACGCCGGCGCTACGGTTTCACTCCGCGCTTTCCGCCTCCGCCTGGAGCTTCTGCAGATTGGGAATCACCACCTGGCGACCGTCCATCTGGATCAGACCCTGCGCCTGCAGGCGGCTAAGGTTGCGGGAAACCAGCTCGCGCACAGTGCCTATTTGAGCGGCCAGTTCCTGGTTGCTGCTGGGCAGGGTGATCTCGATGCCGGCCGGCGTACGCTGGCCTGCGGCGGCCAGGCGGCAAAGAAACGCGCTCAGCCGCTGATGAACGGTGGTGAACGAAAGCTCCTCGATAATTCCTACCAGCCGACGCAGCCGAGATCCCACCACGCGCAGTACCTTCAACGCCACCCGCGGATGCTCCAGGCAGAGCGCCTGGAAGTCGTTCTTGCTGACGAACAGCAGAGTGCTGTCGCTGACCGCGGAAGTTGAGGCGGGATAGTTGCCGCCATCAAATACCGGCAGCTCGGCTATGGAACTGCCGGCGCCTTCTATAGCCAGCACCTGCTCGCGTCCGCTGACCGAGCTCTTGAAGATTCGCACGTTGCCGGCCTCAACTACATACAGCCCGCTGCAGGGGTCGCCTTCGTTGAAGATGATCTCGCCGGCGGAGTAGTGGCGGGGCACGGCGCGCTGGGCGAGAAATTGCAATTCGTGCTCTTCCAAGCCGGAAAAAATCGCCACTTTGCGCAAGGTTTCGGCATGGTTGACGCGGCGGGATTCGGGCATGCCGATATTCTACGCATCTTTGGAAGCAAGATTACGCCACCCAAGCCATCCTTCCCTCAGCGGCTAAAGCCGGGAGGTTGTTCGATATTTGCGGACGGCCTGAAGGCCGTCGCTTTCAAAGCCGTTGCCTTGATCAGAAATTTCTTAGAACCGAAATGCAACAACCAGGAGCGCGCCGAACGCGAGCGCGTGCCCCAGTTCGCTCCAGCCCAGACGACGCACGGCCAAAGGCTGGGCGGAACGCAGGAACCAGGCGATTCCCCGCAAAAGGACGGGAGCGAATGCCAGCAATGCCAGCCAAGGCAGGATTCGGGAGCTGGCGGCCACGATGAGCACGACGGCCAAGGCGATTTGTCCAGCCAGGAAGGCGCGGCCGCAGCGCAGTTTCCCTGCTATCCCCTCGACCTTGACTGTATGAATTCGCAATTGCACGAAATGAATCTGGTCGCCGGCGAACAGCCAGTTGGAGAGCCACAAGGCCAGGGCGACGGAATCGAAGCGTCCGGTAGCCACGATGTAGGCAGCAGGAGCGGTGGCGGTGAGACCGATGGCGCCGACCACCTGCGCGGCCATCCTCAAGCTGCGGCTCAGCTTTTTCAGCGCCGCCTGAGCCATAAACGCCAGCACCACGACGGCGCCCAGGGGCAAGAGTGCCCGGTTCTGCTCGCCCCAGAAAAGAGCAGTGAACATCAGGGCAGCGACCGCAGATAAAGACAAGATGAATGCCAGCACGGTACGGCGCTCGGCAGCGTTCTGCGCGCGCAGGGGGGTGGTGCCCAGCCAGCTTTCCAGGGGCGTTCGCAGCCAGAACGCAGCGATTGCCGCCACCAGGAAAATCAGGAGCGGCAGCGCCCGGCCGCCGCGCATGAGGCCGGTGGCTGCGCCGGTCGCCAGCGGCACCAGCAGCATGCCCCAGGCGCCGTGCTCGCGCGGCACGACCAAGGCCCGCAGGCGTGTAGTGGACAGAGATACGAATTCGGGAGCGAGTCCTGCCATAGTGAACGGTACCTTGCGGCGGCTAAAGCTACCCTTTCAATGTGGCTCAATCGGCACGGCTGAAGCCGTGCCCTGATACGAAGCTTTTGACCCACCGATCAGATCCTGTACTCGGTTCCACTTTCGGCTAACAAACATTCACGGCATTCTGAATGTAGCGGGAGCGTATGGCCTGGCTGCGCTGGTTTTCGCAGGTACTACTTCGCCACACGCTCCCGCAATGTCGTCATGGCGCCAGCGGGCGTGCTGCCTTCGTCTCCTGGTTCTTCTCGCCCGTCCGCGGCTGGTAAATGCAGAACGGCTCCTCGTCCAAAAAGTCGCCGCTGGCGGCAAAAGCCCGCGCACGGCAACCCATACAGATGTTGCGAAATTCGCAACAGCCGCACTTCCCTTTCAGATTGCCGGTGTCGCGCAGCTGCTCGAATACCTGAGACTTCTCCCAGATTTCGGCAAAGCTCTGCCGCCGCAAATCCCCCGCGAGCACCGGCAGGTACCCGCAGGGGTAAATTTCCCCTTCGTGGGAAATGAAGCAAACGCCGGTCCCGGCGAGACATCCCTTGGTCATGGCGTTCATGTCGCCGGGATGGCCGGAATG
>DATFDP010000255.1:0-74394 GCA_035252015.1 Terriglobales bacterium | reverse complement strand
TCACTTCAGCGGCTGTTCCGCAAACAAAAATTTCATCCGCTATATACAGCTGGTCGCGCGAAATCGGCTGCTCTACCACCTGGTAGCCCAAGTCGTGGCAAAGGGTTACCACTGCATCCCGCGTGATTCCTTCCAGAATCGCCGCGGTATTCGGCGTGTAGATCATGCCCCGGCGCACCACGAAAATATTCTCGCCTGTGCACTCGGCCACGTAGCCGGCAGGATCGAGCATGATGGCTTCATCGAAGCCCAGGCGCAGAGACTCGCTCTTGGCCAGCACCGAGTTCACGTAGTTGCCGGAAATTTTCGCCTTGGTCATGGCGATGTTGGGGTGGTGGCGTGTAAACGATGAGATGTTGGCGCGAACGCCATGCTCCTTCGCCTCCGTGCCCAGGTAGTGCCCCCACTCCCATACCGCGATGCCCAGACGCAGCTTGCCCGAGTCAATCACCAGATTCATGGCGCCATCCAGCCAGATAAGCGGCCGGATGTAGCAGTCGCCAAAGCCGTTGGCGGCCACGATCTGGTCAATGGCCGAAATCAGTTGCTCACGGCTCCAGGGCAGGTCGCGGAAGCCGATGACGTTGGCGGAATCCAGCAGGCGGTCCACATGCTCCGGCAGGCGAAAGATGGCCGGGCCGCGATCGGTGGCATAGCAGCGAATGCCTTCAAACACGCTGATGCCGTAGTGCAGGCCGGCGTTGATGAAGTGCAGGTTGGCGTCCTGGTAGGCCACCAGGGCGCCGTCTATCCAGACATAGCGCGGGGTAGATGGCATGGGATCCTCATGGTTGCGGAGTCTTCAGAGTACCGTCTTGGTGCCGGATTGGGCAAGGGGGAGAAAAGCAGCAATTAGCAGTTGGCACTTAGCATTTGGTCTTTGAAGTTTTTATGGCGTAGATGAGGAAAAATTAAAACCGCAGAGTACGCGGAGTACGCCGAGTTCTTGAAGGGTTTAAGAGTCTTCATTCAATGGGATCTGCAGAAGGCTTCTGACGTGCTGTTGGTCCGATGCAAAGGCCGCAGTCAACAAAATCACCTCCGCGTCCTTTGCGTCCTCTGCGGTTTTGGTTTGAGGATTACTTTGCTCTGCGTACCGCGCGCACGTCCGCGCTTTCCACTTCGCGCAGGGTGCAGCAGGCGCCGGGCGGGATGGGCGCGCCGTGCGGGCAAGCACGGGGATGGCCCAGGAAGGCGCAGATACGGTCGGTAGCCTCGGGCGAGAGGATGTGCTCGAACTTGCAGGCCTGCTCTTCCACTTCCGCCGGGTCGTCCATGCCCAAACTTTCGGTGAAGAGGCGTTCGGCCAAGCGGTGGCGGCGGATTACGTCGGCGGCGCGCTGGCGGCCGGTGGGCGTGAACTCGATCATCAGATCGCCGTCGGCCACGCGCTGCGAAATGTGCCCCAGCGCGTCATGGCAGGGATTGATGACCGCCTTGTGTGCGTGCGGCTGCGCCGGATGTGGACGGGTGGTCACCAAACCCAACTCCGCCATCTTCTCCACCGCGATGCTTACGGGCACGCCGCCGTGCACATCCATGCTGCCTAGTTCCGCGGGCTCGCCGTGTTCTTCGATCACCCAGATTTCCTCCAGCACCTCGTCGAACTGCTCCTGGTCGCTCATGGCGAAGACTTCTTCGGTGACGATCCTGCCGTGGTGCAGCTCCACGCGACGGTCGGCGAGGCGGGCCACCAGCGCGTCGTGAGTGACCATGATGATGGTGCGGCCCTGCTGGTGCAGTTCGCGCAGCAGGCGGAGCACGATTTCTTCGTTCTGGGCGTCCAGGTTGCCGGTGGGCTCATCGGCCAGCACGATCTTGGGATCATTGATGAGAGCGCGGGCGATGCAGACACGCTGCTGCTCGCCGCCCGACAAGTGCGCCGGCAAGTGATGAGCACGGTCCTTGAGGCCCACGCGCTCCAGCCCCTCCAGGGCTTCCTGCTCGTCGGTCATGCTGTGGAAGTACTGCGCCAGCATGACGTTCTCCAACGCAGTTAAGTAGGGAATCAGATGGAATTGCTGGAAGATGAAGCCGATTTTTTCCGCACGCACCCGGGTCAACTCGGCGGAGCTTAGCCCGGCCACATTCTGTCCCGCCAGCCAGACGTTGCCGTTCGTGGGCCGGTCGAGGCAGCCGATCAGGTTGACCATGGTGGACTTGCCGGAACCGGAGGGGCCCATGATGGCCAGCCACTCGCCGGGCATGACCGTAAGGCACACGTCGTCCAGCGCGCGAATGACGCCCCCGTTCGCCTCGGCCTTCGCCGGGTAGAGCTTGCTGACGTGTTCCAGTCGGATCATGGGTTATTCCCCTCTAAGGATCGTGGCCGGCTGCACCCTCCGCAGCAGGGCCATGGGCAAGGTGGCGGAGAGCAAGGCTACCACAATGCTGCCCAGGAACACGCTGGGAAGGACGCTGAGACGTGGCGAAATAGATGCCTGGAAGTTAATCCTGCCGATCCAGGCGGCGACGCCGATGCCGATGGCGTAGCCCAGCAGAGCACCCAGAGCGCCGATGGAGGCGGCTTCGACGGCGAAAAAGCCGCTGATCAGGCGTTCGGAAGCGCCCAGCGCCTTCATGATGGCGAAATCGCGGCGGCGGTCCAGCACCCAGGCGGTCAGCGTGGCCAGCACGCACAGGGCGGCGGTCAGGATGATCAAAGCGGCGGCAGCCAAAACAGTGGAGCGGGTCTTGCCCAGCACCCGGCCTTCGGCTTGCATGATCTGGCGCACGGGGCGGACCTCAGCCCCGGGAACGGTCGCAGCGATTTGCTGCATGATGGCGGTGACCTGCGCGGCCGAGCCGTTGGCAGCAATTTCGAGGATTGAGGGTTGGACGCCGGTCCAAGCGGTGAACTCAGAGAGGGGCAGATATACGCGGCTGTCTTCGGCGGCGCCGGTGGTGAGCGTGCCAGCGGCGGTGAGGTGAACGCTGCGGCCCTGAAAGCTCAAATCAAATGGCTGGCCTTGGGGGCTAACCACCGCGGCGGCTCGCGAGCCGACAAGAGCTTGACCCCGAGCGCTGGGCCAGGCTGAAACAGACCACCAGGAATCGAGGCGGCGCACGCTTTCCATATCGGTGCCGGCAAGGACGACGGACGAACCATCGCTGGTGCTGGCCACCACGTAGGCGAAGGGAACAGCCAGGCCATGGCCGGCCAGTGCCGATTGCACGCGCGCCAGGGCGTCTACCGGGAGAGGCTGGCCCTGCCTCGCCACTACTACGATGTTGGCGCCATACTTCCGAAATTCCGTGCGCAGCTTGGCCTGCACATCCACGTAGAGGTTCAGCATAGCGGTGGCGACTGCCGCGGCCACCACCACAGCCAGCAGGGCCGAGAGCGCCCGCCCGCGGCGCACGAGCGACGCGCGCAGCAACATGCGCAGGAACATACGGTGCTTGCTCGGGCGAAGGGTGGAGGTGTTTGCGCTCATGCGTCCGCCTTCAGCGCGTACACAGGATCGAAGCGCATGGCGCGCAGAATGGCGGCACCGCTGCCGGCAAAGGTCACCAAGGCGGCAATTCCAAGGATCACGGGGAAAAGAAGCGGTTCAATCCCAATTTGCGAGTTAAAGATGCTGCGGCCGATCTCGCGGGCGAGCAGGCTGCCGCCGAAAAAGCCCACAACTCCGCCCAGCACGGCCAGCAAAACCGTCTCGACCAAGAACACGGAGGCGACCGTGATGTTGGCGGCGCCCAGTGCTTTCATCAGGCCGATTTCGTTGCGACGCTCAAAAATCGCCGTGGCCATGGCCGCGGAAACAGCCAGCGCCGAAGCCAGCAGAGCGGCCAGAGTGATCAGCAGCATCAGGCCCTGGATGCGGGTCAGCACCGTGCCTTCCGTATTTGCCACCTGCCTGATGGGCTCCACGCGCGCCCGGGGAAGCGCCTGCTGCAGAACGTAAGCGATGGATTGGACGTAGGGGGAGCAGGACCACTTCTCCAGCATGGCGGGAGACATGCTCTTGGGATCGCGCAAGGCAAGCGCGTCTTCCGGCTTGGTGAGCGCGCTGACATAGACGCGCCGGACTGCGCCGGGGCGGCCCAGAATCTGTTGCGCCAGATGCAGCGGCACGACTACCTGATTATCTTCCGCGCCACCAGTGGTCAGGATGCCAGTCACCCGCCGGCTTTGGCCGTTAATTTCGACAGCTTCGCCAGGTTTGCGGCCAAGTTTTTCGGCTAGGTTTGCGCCCACCAGCACGTCGCCAGACTCATCGCTGGGCCAGGCGCCGTTCACCTTCCACCAGGGATTGGTGGTGCGCACGCCGGTGACAAACGATTCGTGGTCGTAGGCGAGTTGCTTGGCGAACCAGGTGCCCAGGACTTCCACGGGTTCAGTCTGATAACCGGAGGCGAGGGTGGCCCGCACCGGCAGCATGGGAGCGAAGCCGACAATGTTGTTTTTCCAGAACGTGCTCTTGATGCGGAGAACGTCGGCTTCGTTGAGGAAGGCGCCGTCGCTGGGCGGCTTCAGGTCCAAGCCGCCAATTTCCACGTCCAGGGTGTCCGCCTGGGGAGTAATCAGCAGATTGGCGCCGTAGCTGCGCAGCTCCTGGTTAATTTTGTCGCCGATATTGGTGGCCACAGCGATCATGGCAGTGGCGACAGCAACGCCCATGGCAATAGCGATTCCCGCCAGCAGCTTGCGCCGCCGCTGGCGCCGGAAGGACTCGAATACCAGGCGGGGAAACATGGGCTACTTCTGGAAGTAGCGGGTTCCCGCCGCCACTCCCCCCTCCGTGATCAGCACCATCCCGCCGCTCACCGTGGCCTGCAGAGGAACGGGATTGCACCCGCCGGGATGGCCCACGGTGGCGCCGTTGATAGGCGCGCCGCAGTTCTTGCACACCACGCCCTGGCTGGTCTTGTAATAACCCACACCGCCGCAGATTTCGCAGGCGTCGAACACCGTGGCCACGCTGCCGTCGGGCTTGCGATAGAGCCAGAAGCGTACCGGCACGCCCTGTTCCGTTGCTACGTAACGGTGCAGGTCGCCATCGCTCACCTGGGCGACGGGAATGCTGATGCGGCCGTTGCTGAAGGCAACCGGGGTGGCAGGGGAGAGCGCGCTTACGCTTTTGGTGTAGACGAATTCCCCGGTCACCAGCACGATGAACAGGAAACAGCTGGCGTAAACGGAAACCATCCACAGGCGCTCGCGGCGGGCACTCCATACAGCCTTGCGGCGTTCGGCGGCCGAGGCCGGCTCAGGTGCGGGCTGGCGGCGCTTCATTTCAAACAGCACCATCAATGCGGCCAGCGCCAGGATGGTGACGAAGAAGAACACTTCGTTGGTAACGATGGGCCCGATCAGCGCCATCTCCCGCTTGCTGGAGGGAAGCACGCCGTTTTCCGAGAGCTCGTGCAGGCCGGAGACCACCAGCTGCACACCGACGAAGATGAGGATGACGCTGGTGATGCGGAAAAATTTGCGCAGGTTGATGCGCACGGAGCCCTTCACGAACATCACGCCGAAGACGATGGCCAGGGCAATGCCCAGCAGCGTGCCCAGAAAGCTCATCAATGCGCTGGAATTCAGCGAGACAGCGGAGAGAATGAGAACCGTCTCCACGCCTTCGCGCAACACCATGAGGAAGACGAAGAGAAAGAGGCCTAGCTGGGAGCCGCGAGCGGCCAGCAGGCCGACTTTGCCCTCGATTTTGCCTTTCATGCTGCGCGCCGTCTTCATCATGAAGACCACCATCGTGACTACGAAGAACGCGGCCGCCAGCATGACCCAGCCCTCGAGGATGTCCTGGTTGAGGTCGAAGCGGGAGACGATGACGGCGGCGCCGATGCTGCCCAGGAAGGCGGCGGCCAGGGCAGTGTAAACCGCGCGGCGCAGGTCATTGCGGCCGATCTTGGCCAGATAGGCGAGGGTGATGCCGACGATAAGGGCGGCTTCCACGCCTTCGCGCAGGGTAACGATGAAAGCGTCAATCATGGGGGATGCAGGGGCCCGCGCCCGCCAAATTGAAAATGAATTTCATTTTCAATTTGCTAGGATACTGCCCCGCGCTTACCTGGGTCAACGCGTGTTGTCACAGATGGCTGTGATAGGCATCGCACGGTCCTCCTAACCCGGCGAACGGCGTTGCCCGCCCATTCGCTGGCGCCCTCCCCAGGGTGACCCCGGCCGCAACCGGCAAAATCCTGGGCATAAAACATCCGTCCGCTTAACAGCTGCGTCTAACCCCTTGCACGCCGAAGGAGGGAACGCGTTTGCTTCGTAAAATGGTGGCGCGCTCGCCCGCTGAAGTGGATCTATTGCGCCCTGCCTGGGAAAATCTCTACCGCACCTGCACCAAGACACTCTTTCAGTGTTTTTCCTGGAATCGGCTGGCGGCGTTGTTATTTGCCGCCCGGGAAGAGCCCTACGTCGTGCTGCTGGAGAGCGATGCCGGCGCGGCTCTTATTCCCGGTGCGATTGCTGACCACGGCTTTACCCTTCTCGGCGAAGCTCTGTTTGATTATCGCGACGTTCTCGCCAGTGGCGATCCGAGCCTGCTGCGGCAGGCCTGGCAGGAGGTGGCGGCGCTCAAATTGCCGATATTTTTTGCCGCCCTGCGTGGGCAAGAGCGCCGCCGCGCCTGGGAAGATTTTGCTCCCTACCCTTTTGTCAGCGCTCCCTGCGTGCTCACCTCAAGCAGTTCCGCGGAACAACTAGCTACGGCTCACACGCGCATCGCCAGCCGCTGGCGCAAAATTCTGCGTCAGGGAGTGGAGTTTCGGCGTGAGCCGAATCCTTCAACAGAATTATTGCGGCGTATTTACCAGCTCAAGGCAGCGCAGTTGCCGGCCAATCTTTTCAGGGACGCCGCGCGCATTAACTTCCTGACCGCTGCGGCCAGGCTCGGCGAGGCTCCGTGCGACGTTTATACCCTGACTCAGGGCAGCACCCTCGTCGCCGCGCTGGTCACGTTTCGCGATGGAAACACCCGCCGTTTCTACACCACCTACTACGACCATGCCTGGGCGCATTTCTCGCCGGGCATTGTGCTGCTGTTCGAGGTGACTCGCCTGAGCCTGGAAGAGGGCCTGAACTGCGACTACATGACAGGCGAGCAACCGCATAAGGTTCGCCTGGCGACAGTCCGCGTGCCGCTGTTCCGGGTGGAATGTCCGCGGGAGGTGTGGGCGCATGTGGTCGGGGAAGAGCAGCCGGTGCCGGAGCTGGCGGCATAAAAACAATTTCAAGTTTCTAGTTTCAAGTTTTCGCGCGGGGTGGCTTTGAGACTCGAAACTGAACTTGAAACTTGAACCTTCCGCTACAACCTTCTCAAAAACGCCTTCGCCTGCTCCAATTGCGGAAACATATTCTCCTCCGCCTGAAATTCGGCGGAATGCACGCAGCGCCGGCTGCCGCGCAGCTTGACGGGATGCTTCAAGTGCAGCATCTCGTGGTAGAGAATGTACTCCACGGCGTAGCGCGGCACCTGGGGATGGTCGAAGATGCGGCTGATGACTATGGCATTGTGCGCCGGATCGTAGTGCCCCAGACTGCTGCGGGCGCGCTGCTGGCTCCATGTAAGCAGCGGACGCGCCATCAGACCGTAGAAAAAGCGCCGGTTGAGGTCCTCAAAGATTTCGTCCAGGTGATAGATGAAACCTCGCGAAGTCTGGAATTTCTTCCAGCCGCGCAGCTGTCGCACCTGGTTGGCCTTGTTGGCGATCTCATGGCTCGAGATATAGCGGCGGTAACGGCTGGCGTGCGCCGATTGAATCGGCTTGCGATACATCTTGGCCAGCAGGATGTGGGCGATGGCGCGCAGCACCGTTTCCGGCGCACCTTCCAGCAGGTCGGAAAGCCGCACCAGCAGCCTGCCCTCGCGCAGCCGGATGGTGTTGTTGACGTTGGCAAAGGCAAAAAACTCCACCTGCAGCTCGGGCACGGGCGCGCGCGGGCGCAGCTCGCGATAGCTTTCCTGAAAAATGGGTAGGAGATTCTCCCGCACTGTGGCCCTAGGTTAGCACGGAAAAAGGCAGTAGTTGGTAGTTAGTAGTTGGTGGCTGGGAACGCGTTATTGCAGCGCGCGCGGGGAGCCCAGGCTAACGGTGTGCCTTCTTCCTCGCCTTGGCTGCTGCTTCCTCTTCCAGCTGCAGTTGGCGGTGCTCGCCGGCGCCATCCTTGACCGCCTCCAGAGCGCTGGTGATGGCGAATCCGTAGGTCTTCATCTCGTCGGGAGAAGCGCCCTGGCGCAATTGCTCAAGCTTAACTTTGAATTCGCCGTCGCCGGCGATAACCACTTTTAGAGGCTTGCGCAGGTCTTCCTTCTGGTCGGTGTACATGTCGAGGTTGTCGCCCAATTCGTCGTAAATGGAGAGAAAATCCTGCAGGGAATCGTGGATGGTGGCGGCGCGGTCGGCAGTGGCCAGCTTGGGATTATTACGGGCGGCCAGAGCTGTATCCAGGCGCTCACGGGCGAAGCGCACAATCAGCGGAAGGCGCTTTTCTGGTTCCTGGTTGGTCTCGCGGAGCTCATCCACCTCTTTCCCGTTGAGCGGATCGCGTTGCGAGCGCTGCGCCAACGTAGGAAGCGCACACAGAAACAGGATGAATGCCAGCAGGAGATGGGAGCGAAACAATGTCATAATCATTTTTCCGAAAACATCTGCATCAGCAGCTGCGTGCGAATGTGCTCCAGGTGGTTGATGGCGTCCTGCACCGGCTGGCGGCTGTCCACGTCCACCGTGGGCTTCAAATCCTGCAGCTTGCGCGACATTTTGCGTACCTCGATTTCGGTCTTTTTGATGTGCTTGCGCGACTGGCGGGCGGCATCACCCGCCTTCTGCGCGTAATCCACCACTTCGTTCAGCAGGGTTTGTGCCTGGGTAACTTGCCCAGCCTGGTAGGCCTTCTCGGTCGCGTCCAACTGAAGGTGGGCGATTTGCACGCACAGCTTGGGCTGGTCGGATTCCTTGGTGGAGGCGAGCTTTGCCTTGAGTTCATCCACTGTCTCCTGGCGGGCGCGCAAAGGCAGGGATACGGCCGCCAAAAGCAGGACAGCGAGGGCGATTTGGCTGCACGCTCTCATTTCTTAGGCTCAATGGCCAGCAGTCGGTGTTGCGCCTGCCATTCCTGCTCCGGATTCTTGCCTCCGGAGACCGCCAGGAACTGGCGATAGCTCTGCGCCGCCAGCTTGAACTGCTTTAGATGATCCAGGGCTGTAGCCCGCAGAAAATAAGTCCCGGGATTTTCCGGCAAGAATTTGGCCCGCACATCCAGCGCTTTCAAGGCCAACGGATAATTTTTGTTTTCCGCAGCGACTACCGCCAGATCGCCATAGATGACGCCGGCATCGGGCTTCAGCTTGAGTGCGTTGAGCAGCTCGGCTTGTGCTTCCGGATACTGGTGCTGAGCCATGAGAGATGCTCCCAGCCCGTAATGCAGTTCAGCGTCATTGGGCGACTTGGCCAGCAGGGTGCGGTAAAGCGCTTCGGCTTTGTCGTACTTGCCGGCATTGGCATAGGAAAACGCCAGGTCGCGCTGAGCGTTAGCATCGTCAGGCGCAAGCTGCAGACCCTGCTGCAGTTCCGCGGCGGCATCCGCATGCTTTCCTTCCGCCTCCAGAACTCGGCCCAGTTGCACGTGAGCTGCGCCGTTCTTGGGCTCCACCGCCAGGTACTGGCGCAGGGCCGTTTCCGCCTGGGGCAGGCGCTTGCTCTGCATGTAAATGTTGGCCAGTCCGACCAGCGAGTCGGCGGAATCGGGCGCCAGGGAGAGCGCAGCCTTGTATTCACGCTCAGCGCCGGCCAAGTCATTTTGCTTTTCCAGGATGGCGCCCGCGGAAAGATGCGGCTCGGGATTCTTGGGCTGAAGCTTGGCGCCTTCATCGAAAGCTTGCACCGCCTCAGTAGGTTTGCTCTTCTCCAGCACATGGCCCAGGGAGAGCCAGGCGCGCGCCAACCCCTCCTGAGGGTTGGCCGAGGGCTTGAGTTGGGTGGCGGCGCGCAGGAACTGTTCCGCTTCCGGGCTTCCGGTTTGCGCCAACATCAAACCAAGGTTCAGGTTTGATTCAAAGACGTCCGGTTTGGCCGCCACCGCTTTGCGATAGGCTTCGATGGCTTCCGGCTTGCGGCTAGTTGCCGTGTAAACGTAGCCCAGGTCGAACCAGGCGCGATAATTGGCGGGATTCTTGGTTGTGACCTGCTGCAGCAGTGGTTCCGCAGCCGAATAATCCTTTTTGTCGAGCGCGGCCTCCGCCTGCCTGAGTTCGGGCGGAAACAGAGGGTCAGATTCTTCCACGTGAAGGTGGTGAACGGTCTTGTGTGTCTGCTGGGCCCATAAGCCCGTGGGCACGAGGGCAACAACGGCGCCGGCTGCCCACCCAACCAGCCTTTGTTTACGGATCATTGCAGAAGTTCGCTGCGACCTAAGATGCGAGTAGCAGCCACCCAGTAGCTTACCGCGAATGGCCGCCCCAGCCCAATGGAGCACTACCCCTGCGGCCGCGCCCCGTTGCCGTTCAGCATTTGTGCCAGGAATTTGCCAGTGTAGGATTTCGCGTTCTTGCTGATCGCTTCCGGCGGGCCGGTATCCACCACATAGCCGCCGCGCTCGCCGCCTTCGGGACCGAGGTCAATGATCCAGTCGGCGGTCTTGATGACGTCGAGGTTGTGCTCAATGACCAGCACCGAGCCGCCAGCTTCGATCAAGCGCCGGAAGGCGGCCAGCAGCTTGCTGACGTCATCGAAGTGCAGCCCGGTGGTAGGCTCGTCGAAAATGTAAAGCGTGCGGTGCCGCCGCCGGCCATCCTGAGGGGCGCGCACGGCGCTGCGCGGCTGCAGGTGCGCCGCCAGCTTCATGCGCTGCGCTTCGCCGCCCGAGAGAGTGGTGGCCGACTGGCCCAGGCGCAAGTAGCCCAGCCCCACTTCCTCCAGCACGCGCAGCTTCTCCGTGATTTTCGGCACGGAGGCGAAGAATTGCAGCGCCTCCTTTACGGTGAGGTTCAGAACTTCGTGAATATTCTTGCCGCGGTAGCGAACTTCCAGCACCTGCGGCTTGTAGCGCGTGCCCTTGCACTCCTCGCAGATCAGCTCGACGTCGGCCAGGAACTGCATCTCCACCGTGACCGTTCCATCGCCCTGGCAGGTTTCGCAGCGGCCACCAGGAATGTTGAAGGAGAAATGGCCGGCGCTGAAGCCGCGCTTGTGGGCTTCGGGCAGGGAAGCGAATAGGTCGCGGATGGCGTCGAAGGCCTTAATGTAGGTCACCGGGTTGGAGCGCGGCGTGCGCCCGATGGGTGACTGGTCTACGAGCACCACTTCATCCAGGAACTCCTCGCCTTCCAGGCGCTCCAGTGTGCCCGGCACGGGACCGCTCCCGTTGGTCTGCCGCTTGGCGGCCGCCAGCGCCTGGTAAAGAATGTCGTGCACCAGGGTGGATTTGCCCGAACCGGAGACGCCGGTGATGGCTACAATCATGCCCAGCGGGATGGTGACGTCAATCGCCTTTAGGTTGTGGGCGCGCGCTCCCACGATGCGCAGCTTGCGCGCACCGGGCTGCCGCCGCTGGTTGGGCAACTGAATACGCAGGTCCTGCGTCAGGTAGCGCCCGGTGAGGGAAGTGGGCGTGCGCTTGATCTGGTCATAAGTTCCGGCGGCCATGACCTTGCCGCCGTTCTCGCCAGCACCCGGCCCGAGGTCGAGAATGCGGTCAGAGGCGAGCATGATTTCAGGATCGTGTTCTACAACCAGAATTGTGTTTCCCAGGTCGCGCAGGCCGTGCAGGATGTGGATAAGCCGGTTGGTGTCGCGGCTGTGCAGGCCGATAGAGGGCTCATCCAGCACGTAAAGCGTACCCACCAGGCGCGAGCCCAACGAAGTGGCCAATTGAATGCGCTGCGCCTCGCCGCCGGAAAGCGTGGTTGCCAGGCGGTCGAGCGTCAGGTATTCCAGGCCGACATCGTTCAGGAAGGCCAGGCGCTCGCGGATTTCCTGCAGCAACTTGTCGGCGATGGTGGCTTCCTGGGGCGTGAGATTAAGCGCGTCGAAAAAGTCACGTGCCTGCTCCACGGTCAAGGCGCAGACCTGGCAAATGTCTTTGCCGGCGATTTTCACCTGGCGGGCTTCGGGCCGCAGGCGGGCGCCGCCGCAGTTGGAGCACTGGGAATAGCCGCGATAACGGCTGAGAAAGACGCGCACGTGCAGCTTGTATTTTTTGCGCTCCAGGTGGGCGAAGAAGCCGCGAATGCCGGGATAGCGGCCCTCACCGTCAATGATCACCTGCCGTTGCTCGGGGTCGAGTTCCGCCCAGGCCACGTCCATGGGAATGCCGCGCTGTTTGGCAAAGCGCTTGAGTTCGGCCTGCAGCGGCCGGTACTTGGGTTTAGTCCAAGGCTCTACCGGCCCCTCGGCGATGGTGCGGGTCTTGTCGGGGATGACCAGGTCGAGGTCGAAATCAATGGTGTTGCCAAAACCCTGGCAGCGCGGGCAAGCGCCGTAGGGGTTGTTAAAAGAGAACAGGCGCGGCTCGGGCTCCTCAAGGCGCAAGTGGCAGCGCTTGCACTCGAAGCGCTGGGCGAAGCGCAGGGTTTGCGGCGCTTCCGGCTCGCGCGGGGCAGTTTGGAAGATCACTTCGCCAGCTTCGCGGTAGCCGGTTTCAACCGCGTCCACGATGCGGGCACGGGAATCCGCAGCTACGGCAATGCGGTCCACCAGCACAAACACGGGCTTGGAAAAGTCCACGTCGAGAAGCGATTCGGGCGTAGAGAACTCGAAGTTCTGATTATTCTGAAACAGGCGGTTGAAGCCGCGCTTGCGCAGTTCGAAGAGGCGCTGCTTTATGAGATCGCTGGCAACGCTGTCTGTGCGCGCGCGAGGCGTCCTCGAACCTGCCGAGTCCCCGGTAATGGTCTTCTTCCCCCGTCGCTTTTTCTCAGGAGTTGAGTCCGGCCCCTGCCCCGGTTGCAGCGGGAACAGCACGTTCAGGCGTGTGCCTTCGCCCAGGGCGAGAATGGCATTGGCCACCTCGTCCACCGTGTCTCTCTTCACCTGCGCGCCGCATTGCAGGCAGTAGGTGCGGCCCACGCGGGCGAACAGCAGGCGCAAGTAGTCGTAAATTTCGGTGGCAGTGGCCACGGTGGAGCGCGGGTTACGGGTGGTGTTCTTCTGCCGGATGGCCACCGCCGGGGCGATGCCGTCAATCACGTCGGCGTCGGGCTTTTCGATGCGCTCCAGGAACTGGCGAGCGTAGGCGGAGAGCGACTCCACGTAGCGGCGCTGGCCCTCGGCGTAGATGGTGTCGAACACCAGCGACGACTTGCCCGAGCCAGAGACGCCTGTCACCACGGTCAGAGTGTTGTGCGGGATCTCAAAATCAATGTTTTTGAGATTGTGGACCCGGGCCCCGCGAACAATGATGCTGTCAGTTGACATCGGCAGGAATGTGCTCGAACCCTGCAGCTGACACCTCGGCCTCCCCACTACGGCCTTGGTGAGCGCTGCGGAATCTTTCGATTATAAATTGTCGAGCAAGGCAGGCTCAATCGCCCTGCGTCGTAGCGCCGCCATCCTGGCGGCTGTCCTGAGGGCATCTTGCCCTCACCCGCGGCGGGTGGGACGCTCGCCGGAGAGCCGGCGAGATGCCGGAGCTACGTTTTCACGTGTGGGCCACGGGGCTTCGCCCCGTGCAGGGCGGGGCAGAACCCCGCCCCCCCACATTTCGTTTAGACTTTTTGGGTTTCTTCTTCTTCCACCCGCTGGTCGCGCTTGCGCGCGTACACGAACCCGGCGCCGATCAGGATGGACATCATGCCTACGGGAGGCACCAGGAGCACGGCCACGCCCTTGGTGAGCGCCTTCTGGCTCTTGGGAGTTGCGCCCAGGGCGGACATGTAGCACATGGCGCAGCCCTGGCCGAAGGCGGGCGCGGCCCACAGCGCCAGGGCAAATCCGAGAATGGCCAAACGCAGCTTCATTTCACGCCCCTCATCTTACACCGAGGCTGAGGATGCGGAAGGCATCCGCAAAGAAGATAAACATCAGGCATAGGCAGACCACCAGGGCCACCATCAGCACGTACTTCATGCGGGCGATTTCGAACTTCAGGTGCATGAAGTAGGCGATGATGAGCGCCGACTTGATCACCGACAGCCCCATCAGCACTTCCAGCATGCGCACTGGGGCAAACACCTGGTTGTAGGTGAGCACCACCTCGATGCCGGTCAGAATCAGCAGCGCCACCCACACGAAGTAGTAGGGCGTCCTGCTTTCCTCGTGGACTGCTGCAACACCCGGTTTCAGGGCTACATCATGCATGGTCGTTTCGGCTCCGCAAAGCAGAGTGCGTTACACCACCTTGGTGGACATCAGATAGACCAGGGGGAAGATGAACATCCACACCAGGTCCACGAAGTGCCAGTACAGTCCGGCAATTTCCACGTCATGCGCGTCGTAAACTTTGGGCCGCAACACCAGAATCACGGCGGAAACCACCGCCACCAGCAGCAGCACGTGAATGCCGATGTGGAACACGTTGGTGGCTGGGGTCAGCAGCCAGCCCAGCAGCCAGATGCCCAGCAGAATGGGCAGCCATTTCTTGCGCAGGGCCACCACGCCCAGGTAGCACACACCGATGGTGACGTGCAGCATGTGCATGCCGGTCAAGGTGAAGAAGGTACCGCCGAACTGGGGAACATTTTTCGCCCAGGGATTGCTAAAGGGACGCAGGCCCTCGTTGATCAGCCCGCTCCACTCCTTAGCGTGCAGCACAACGAACAGTGCGCCGAAGAACATCGTGGCCAGCAGCCATTTCACCGTCGCCTTGTGGTCGCCTTTTTTGGATGCCAGCACGCCCAGCACCATGGTTAGCGAACTGGAGAGCAGGCAGACGGTCATGATCGTGGCGTTGACGATGCTGGCCTTGCCGAAGGGCGTCGGCCAGTTGGGCGTAGAGACGCGACCATAAGAGTAGGCGAACAGCAGCGCGCCGAAGGTTAGGGAATCGGAAAGCAGGAACAGCCACATTCCGATTTTTTTGGAATAGGTGCCAAACAGCGACGGCTCATAAGCTCCTGCGACGCTGTGTTGCACCGCAACATCGGCCATTGTGCCAGCCTCCTCGCGTTAACGCGCAATTTCCAGAAGGGCGAAAATGTACAGCCACAACAAAGCCATGAAATGCCAGTACCAGGCGGTGACGTCCACCACAATGTGGCGTGCCTCCGGCGGGCGCTTCATCCACACCGTGATTCCGGCGTAGGTCAGCGCAATCACGCCACCCAGCAGGTGCAGAGCATGCGCCCCGGTCAGCAGATAGAAGAACGAACTGCTGGGATTGCTGGACATGAAGAAGCCGCTCATCTCCATCTGCCGCCAGGCCAGCAGTTGGCCCGCCAGAAAGCCGATCCCCAGTGCCACGGTGACGCCCAGCCAGGGAAAGCCGCTGGTTTCGTCGTCAGCAATACCCGGCATGGCCGTGACGGGGGCGATAACCGCCAGCCGCGACGCCTGTCGTCGCGCAAATTCCATAGTGATGCTGCTCACCAGCAGGAAGCAGGTATTGATTATGAGCAGCAGCGTGGGCAGGCGCAGGGGCGCCCAATCATTGATGTAGCTGTTGGTGCGCAGGTCCCAGGAAGCCAGACCCTGGCGCACCAGATAGGCGCTGCTGAAGGCCACGAACAGCATCACAATGGGCGCAATGCCCACCGCCAGCCCCAGGCGGCATCGGCGCAGGCGTTCTCCGTAATCCGGAGAATCGTCGCCTCGCCCTCCGCCCCCACCTCCACCGGGATAGTGAGGGATGTCCCCTCCCCCGCCGTGGCGGGACTTGGGCTGCTTAACGGTTAGGGTCGGAGTCAATGTGGCCATACCAATCTAGTGCGCAGGCACGGGCGCGGGATCGCTCTGCATGATGTAATCCTTGGCTGCACCCGGCACGCTGTACTCATAAGGCCCGTGATAAACCACCGGGGTGACGCCGCCGAAATTGTCGTGCGGAGGCGGCGTGGCCGTGGTCCACTCCAGGGTTGTGGCTTCCCAGGGATTCTGTTCAGCCTTCTTCCCCTTCTTCATGCTCCAGAACAAATTGAAGAGGAAAATCAACTGGGCGGTTACTGTGATGATTGCCGCATAGGTTATGAACTTGTGGATGGGGATGAGCGGCGCCAGGTATTTAAGCTCAGTGAACTGCGAGTAGCGGCGCGGATTGCCCGCCATACCCAGGTAGTGCATAGGCATGAAGATGCAATAAGTGCCGATGAAGGTGATCACGAAGTGCACTTTGCCCAGGGTGTTGTTCATCATTCGGCCGTACATCTTGGGGAACCAGTAGTAAGTTGCGGCGAATATGCCAAAGATGGCGGCCACACCCATGATCAGGTGGAAGTGGCCTACAACGAAGTAGGTGTCGTGCAGCGGGATGTCAATGGCCGGCTGGGCCAGGAAGGGGCCGCTCAGACCGCCAGAAACGAACAGCGAAACGAAGCCGATGGCAAACAGCATGGGCGGGGTAAAGCGGATCTTGCCCTTCCACATGGTGCCCAGCCAGTTGAACGTCTTAATGGCCGAGGGCACGCCGATGGCCATGGTCATGAAGGAAAAGGCAAAAGCCGAGTAGGGGCTCATGCCGCTCATGAACATGTGATGGCCCCAGACCATGAATCCCAGGATCCCGATGGCCATCATGGCGTATACCATCGCCCGGTAGCCGAAGATGGGCTTGCGGGAAAAGGTGGAGAGGAGCTGGGAAGCTACACCCATGCCGGGCAGGATGGCGATATAAACCTCGGGGTGACCGAAAAACCAGAAAAGGTGCTGCCATAATAAGGGCGAGCCGCCACTATGCTGCACCGGCACGCCACTGACCACCAGGCCTCCGGGAACAAAGAAGCTGGTGCCCAGGTTGCGGTCCATCAGCAGCAGGATTCCGCCGGCGAGCAGCACGCCGAAGGCTAGCAATCCCAGAATGGCGGTGATGAACCACGACCAGCAGGTCAGCGGCATGCGCATCAGGGTCATGCCTTTGGCTCGCAGGTCAAGCGTCGTGGTGATGAAGTTCAGCGCGCCCATCATGGAAGCGGCACAGAACAGCGCGATACTTATGAGCCACAAATCTTCGCCCAAGCCTTCGCCCGGTCCCGCCAAGGGGATGGCGCTCAGGGTGGGGTAGTTAGTCCAGCCGGAAAGCGGAGCGCCGCCAGCCACGAAGAAGGCGGCGATCATCACCGCAAACGACACGAACGTGGTCCAGAAGGAAAGCATGTTCAGAGTAGGGAAGGCCATGTCCGGCGCCCCAATCTGAATGGGTAGGAAGTAGTTGCCGAAGCCGCTCTGCGGGGCCGTGGTCAGCACGAAAAACACCATGATGGTGCCGTGCATGGTCATTAGTGTCAGGTACTGCTCCGGCTTGATGGCGCCAAAGAAGGGAATGGAGGCATCGGGCCAGACCATGTGAATGCGCATGGCCAGGGAGAGAATCATGCCCACGCATACTGCGCTCAGCGCCAGGAAGTAATACTGAATGCCGATAACTTTGTGATCAAGACTGAAAACGTATTTACGGATGAAGCCGGTGGGGGCATGTCCGTGAACCGCGGCGGGTGCCGCGCCTGCTGGGCCCTGTGACTGTGTCATTGCTTGTCCGCCTCCCGTTCCGCCAGCCATTTTTCGAAATCCTGCTCACTGACCACACGCATAATGCCGTGCATCTTGTAGTGCCCCAGGCCGCACAGCTCAGCACAGGCAATTTCGTAGTCGCCGGTCTGCTCCGGGCGGAAGTGCATGTGGATCATCAGCCCAGGCACCGCGTCCTGCTTGAAGCGCATGGCGGGAACAAAAAAGCTGTGAATCACGTCCTGCGCGCGCAGCGTGAGGTCCACTTCGCGGTTCACCGGCAGCTCCAGCACGCCGCTCACCACGTCGTCCTTCGATGCCGGGTCATTGGAATCAACCCCCAGAGCGCTTAACCCGCCCAGGGAAGCATCTTCCAGCTCCGGCCGGGTGTTGCCGAACTTGTCGTCCGCCCCGGGATAGCGGAAGTACCAGGCGAACTGCAATCCGGTGACCTCCACCTTCATGGCGCCCTGGTCGGCACTGTGGAAGCGCTCTGCCGCCCAGATAGGGCTGCCGATGGCGTTCAACCCCAGAAAGAGGATGGCGGTCAGCACCGTCCAGGTCAGTTCCAACTTGTTGTTGCCGTGTGAGTAACTGGCCTTGGCCGCGTCGCCACGATCCCGATAGCGAAATACCACCAGCCCCAGCACCACCTGCGCCGCGATGAACACTACGCCCATGGCAATGAACGTCAGGTGCCACTGGTGGTCAATATAGGGGGCGCTTGCGGAGATTGCGTGTGGCCACCAGGCGTGAGCTACGAAGAAGTAGGAACTGAGAAAGGTGACTAGCCAGATAATCAGCAGAAGTGCCAGGCCCATCCCCTTGCCTCCCGGGTTCGAGAAATTTCCTTGCTAGGATCCAGGTTGTAAGCGCGAAAAAATCTAAGTTGCTTGTTGGGCCGGAAGTGTATCACAGGGGAGTGTGAGGGAAGCAAGAGTGGATGTGGAGAGGGAGGGTAGCGAGGGAAGGGATCTCGTGCCACAGGGAAAGTAGCTGGTAGTTAGTGGTTGGTAGTTGGTCCGCCCGGGCACCGCTACGAACCACCAGCTACCAGCCACCCGCTACTAACTAGTGCTTTTCCCGTTTTTCTCAATTTCCCTTATGTAAAGCCGCAGAGCCACCACCACGAACACAATCGCCACCAGGGACATGCCCAGGCCAGTGCGGCGGTAGTCGCGCTCGCGCAAGGCAGCCTGGCCTTCGCCGTAAGTTTTGGCCGTGATCTTCAGGCCGGAGTCTACATCAGCGCGTACCGGCGTAGCGGCGAAAGTGTGCACGCTCACTCGCGCCTTGGTGAGCGCGTCGCGCGCCTGGTCCAGCTCCAAACGGGCCTGACTCACTTCCATGCCCGAAGATTCGGATTGGGTCAAGATGTGATCCGAGCGCGCAATGGAAGTTTCCAGCTCGGAGATCTCCTGCTGCATCTGGCCCGCTACCTGGTAGCCGGTGTCGTCTTTAGTGTGGCAGTTGGTGCAAACCGACTGCGCGCTGGTGCCGAGCATGGCATCGTTGGGCTGGGCAATACCGTGATTGCTGTGGCAGGTGACGCAGCCGGGCAGCCCGGCGGTGGCAAATGCCGCTTTGTGCGGGCTGGCATCGAACAGTTGCGCCTGGAAGACGTGGCAGGTGGAGCACACGTTCGCCACTGAGCCAACACCGGGCGGCGTGGCGCCGTGATTACCGTGGCAGGTGGTGCAGGTGGGCGCGCTCAGGTCGCCGCGCTCCGCCAGCGCGGCGTGATGCACGCTGGTCTTATAAGCAGCGAACTGGTTGGTGGGAATTTTGTAGGCTGCCATATACTGCGCGTCGGCGTGGCAGCGTGAACAGGTGGTGGCGATGTTCAGGGGGTGAACCTTGGAACGCGTGTCGCTGGCCGGGCGAAGGTCGTGCACGCCGTGGCAATCGGTGCAGACCGCCACCTTGCTGTCGCCGGCCGCCAACCGTTTGCCGTGCACGCTGGTCTGGTACTGGCCCAATTGGTCAGTGCGCAGGGAAGGGTTGTACTGGCGCATGAAGCCGGGATCGGAGTGGCAGGAGCCGCACAGCTTGGGCACAGCGGCGTGCTCAATCTTGCCCCTGAACCCTGCGGTCTTGCTCATGGCGCTCTCGTCGGTCTTGGCGGGATCGCCCCCGTGGCAGCTGGCGCACGTCAATCCCTTCTGCGCGTGAATATCCTGCGCGAATTGTTCCTGCGTGACGTGCAACTCGCCCTCCAGCGCCGAATGACAATCCACGCAGCTGTTGGGCTGCTGCGCCTGGGCCAGCGCAACCGCGGTTGCGAGCACCAGTAACGCGCCGAGGCCCTTATTTCGCCACATAACCGTATGCCGTCATCATTCCCATGTAAGCCACCAAGAACATGGCCGCTCCCGTCACCAGCCGTTGCGTGCGTTTGGTGCCGTCTAGAAACGGCACCAGAACCCAGATGAGCCCAGCCAGAGAGAATGTCAGGATGCCCACCACTTCGCCGTCCAGCATGCCCAGCTTGGCGGGGATGAGTTTCAATGTCTGGAACATGAACAGGAAATACCACTCCGGCTTGATGCCGGCGGGAGCGGGCGCAAAGGGATCGGCCTTGGTGCCCAGACCCCAAGGCGAAAACGCTGCCAGGGCGCCCAGCACGCCCAGGGCGATGTACCAGGCCATCAGCTCGCGCAGCAGAAAGTTGGGGAAAAAGCGCATCTCGCGCTTCTCAGCCGGCAGAGCGCGCCATTCCGGCTCGATACGCGCCGGCACGCTGATGCCGAAACGCTGAACAAGCAGCAGATGAATCGCTACCAGCAAAGTGGTCAGCCCGGGTAGCACGGCCACGTGAAAGCCGAAGAAACGGCTCAGCGTGGCACCGGTTACCTCTTCGCCGCCGCGGAGGAAAATCATCAGGCGATGCCCGACAAAGGGCACCTGCCCTGCAATGTCGGTCCCCACCTTGGTGGCGAAGAAGGCCAGCGTGTTCCAGGGCAGCAGGTAGCCGCTGAACCCAAAGCCCATGGCCAGGAACAGCAGCAGCATGCCGCTCACCCAGGTTAGCTCGCGCGGCTTGCGGTAGGCGCGCAGGAACACCACGCTGAACATGTGCAGGATGGCGGTAAAGATCATCAGGTTGGCGGCCCAGGAGTGCACCGAACGCACCAGCCAGCCGAACTGCACCTGGGTCATCAGGTACTGCACGCTTTCAAACGCTTCGTTGGCGCTGGGCCGATAGTAAAGCAAAAGAAGAATGCCAGTGCACACCTGCACGCCGAAGAGAAATAGGGTGATGCCGCCCAGGAAATACCAATAGGAATAACGATGAATAGGAACGGTTTTGTGGCGGAGAGGAGCCACCAGTTCGTCCCAGCCGAAGCGTTCATCCAGCCAGTTGCGCACCCGAGGCAGAGGGGCCATCTACGCCTCCCGCCGGCGGCTGACGATGATTTCGTCGCCGCGGACGTGCACGTCGTATTGCTCCAGAGGACGGGGCGGCGGGCCGGACAGGTTGCGCCCGGCCAGGTCATACATGCCGTTATGGCAGGCACACCATACCTGGCGCAGGTCGCCGCGGTATTGCACGGTGCAGCTCAGGTGCGTGCAGGTGGCGGAAAGCGCGCGGTACTGGCCGTCGGAGCCCAGCATCAGAAGCCCGGGGCGGCTGCCGAAGCGGAATATCTTGCCGGTGTTCGGCCTCAGTTCGCCCACTTTGCCAGCCGCCACCGTATCGCCCCCCATGTCGGTGAGGCGTGGCGGGACCAGGTAGCGCAGCACGGGATAGATAAACGATAAAGCCGAGCCAAAGAGTCCGCCCCCCAGCAGCATGCCCAGGAACCGACGTCGGGCCGGCGACGCTACTTCGCTTGGTTGTGCAGAGCGCATAGTTCTCGCCTAGTTTTTGCGTCCTCCCGCAGGTTTACCCGCCGAGCGCTCCGAAAATGTTCCGGCGCGCCAAATGAGCCAGCCCAGCAACACGCCGAAACCCACAAACCAGATACAGGTTCCGGCCATCCAGTACACCCAGGTCAATTCCCCTTCCGAGCCGGTCAGAAACAGGATGGCTCCCGCCACCAGCATGCCGAGGCCCGCAAATCCGATCACATCCGTGCGTCGGAGCATGGCCGGCCTCCTTGCTTGCGTGCCCGGCGGCAGCGGTACCGGGCGGACATGCGCAGGCCCAGATTAGTCACGGCTTGATGTGATGTTATGCAGCAGAACGTCACGCTCTGTCTGTGACCGGCATCACCGACCGGTGGTGGCCGAGGTCAAGGCTGGCTGTGACAAGAGCCCCTTTTTCCCCACGGATTTACACTGATCTCAGCAAATGTTCTTCACCGCAGAGTACGCAGAGGTCGCAAAGGGCAAATAAGCTTTTCGATCAACGAATGATGATTGAGGAACCGACCACCCGAGGGTTGATCAAGTCTTCAATCATCCTTCTTCAATCATCCTGGTTTTCTTTGTGCCCTTTGTGGTGAATGGTTTCCGCATCACAGTAGGGTGTGACCGGCGTGGCTGCGGAGCCTCTTGTGAAAGGCGAAAAATGAACAGTTTTATGGAGGCGGGGCAGGGCCGGCCGGTGAGCGGTGACTGGCTGGCCGGGTCGTATAATGCCCTGTTTATGCGATGGCAACTATGAGCAGAACCATTCCTGCCTTGCGTTTGGCCCGCCGCATGTCGCGGTTAGGTACGGAAACAGCGTTTGAAGTGCTGGTCAAGGCGCGCGCCCTGGAAAAACAGGGCAAGCGCGTAGTGCATCTGGAGATCGGCGAGCCCGATTTCGCCACCCCCTCCAACATTGTGCATGCAGCGGTGGAGGCGCTGCACAAGGGCTGGACCCACTACGGCCCCTCCGCCGGTCTCCCCGACCTGCGCCAGGCCATCGCCGACGAAGTCAGCCGCAGCCGCGGCATACCTGTAGCTGCCGAGGAAGTAGTCGTAGTACCTGGCGGCAAGCCCATCATTTTCTTTCTAGTAATGGCGCTGATTGAAGAAGAAGATGAAGTAATTTATCCCAATCCCGGCTTTCCCATTTACGAATCTATGATTCGCTTTATCGGCGGCAAGCCGGTTCCCATCCGCCTGCGCGAAGAGCTGGATTTCTGCCTCGATGTGAATGAACTGGGAGACCTGATCACCGATCGTACTAAGCTCATCATCCTTAATTCGCCGCAGAATCCTACTGGCGGCGTGCTCAGTTCGCGCGATATTCGCAACATTGCCGATGTCATCGGCGACCGCGACATAATGGTGCTCTCCGACGAGATTTATAGCCGTCTGATTTTCGACGGCGAACACCATTCCATCGCGGCGGAGGATGGGTTCAAGGAGCGCACCGTAATCCTTGACGGCTTCTCTAAAACATATGCCATGACCGGCTGGCGCATGGGTTATGGCGTGATGCGCTCCGACCTGGCCACGCACATCGCTCGCCTGATGACCAACTCCAATTCTTGTACCGCCAGCTTTACGCAGGTGGCCGGCATCGAGGCGCTGCGCGGCGAGCAGTCTTCCGTGGAATATATGCGGCGCGAGTTTCAGCATCGCCGGGATATTTTTGTGGACGGTATCAACCGCATTCGCGGCTTCTCCTGCCGAGGCCCCAAAGGCGCTTTTTACACCTTCCCCAACATCAAGCAGACGGGTTGGCATTCCAAGAAACTGGCGGACGCGTTGCTGGAGGAAGCCGGCGTGGCCTGCCTCTCGGGCACCGCCTTCGGCGATTTTGGCGAAGGCTATCTGCGCTTCAGCGTGGCCAACTCCGTTGACAATATTCAGGCCGCGTTGCGGGCGATTGAAGAGTGGACGAAGAAAAACCTCTAAATGATTGATTCATTCAGCCATTCAATCACTGAATCAATTCGCCCTGTTCTGTGATGAACATCACTGACCCCCGGTACATACCGGCATAGGTTGATGAGTTGGACTATGTCTGTACCAGGGGCGCACCGTGGCACTCATTGATTCCCAGAGCGGCAAGCACATCCGCGATTATTCCATTCAGCAGTTAGCCGAGGCCGCCAACCTGATGCGCGGCTACGATTTGGTGGCGCTGACGGCTGCGGGCTCCGGACATGCCGGCGGCACGCTTTCCATCATGGACATTACCGCGGCTCTCTACCTGCGCGTGGCCGACCTTGATCCTAAGAATCACCGTTGGGAGCAGCGCGACCGCATCATCTGGTCGGCCGGGCACAAGGCACCCGCACTTTACCTCGGTCTGGCTTTCGCCGGTTTCTGCAAGCCCGAGGACGTAGTCATGCTGCGCAAATTGTATTCGCCTTTTCAGGGACATCCGCACTGGCCCAAGCTGCCGGGCGTGGAAGTTTCCAGCGGCTCGCTGGGGCAGGGATTGAGCGTGGCCGTGGGCGCCGCGCTGGCCGCCAGGCTGGACGCTCGCAAGAACAAGGTGTTCTGCCTTATGGGCGACGGCGAGCAGCAGGAAGGCAACGTCTGGGAAGCGGCCATGGAGGCGGCGCACTACAAGCTCGACAATCTGATCGCCATCCTGGACTTTAACCGCCTGCAGATAGATGGGCCAGTGTGCGAGGTCATGAACATTGAGCCGCTGGAGGAAAAGTACCGCGCCTTTGGCTGGGACATTGTGCGGGTTAATGGCCACGACATGAAGCAGGTTGTTGCAGCCCTGGAGCAGGCCAAGGAGCGACCCGCCACCGGCAAGCCGCTGCTGGTGATTGCCGATACCGTAAAAGGCAAAGGCGTTAGCTTTATGGAGAATGTGGCCGGCTGGCACGGCAAGGCGCCGAACAAAGAAGAGATGCTCAAGGGTCTGCGGGAACTTGGCCTGGCGGAGAAGATCCCTTACGAGCAGTTGCTGGCATCGGCGCGGCACTACCAGGAGGAAGTGGAGGAGAAGCTTGCTGCCAAGCAGCCCAGATTCCGCCACGATTACTGGTGGAACGCCGAGCACAACATGAAGGTGAAGATGGAGCCCACACGCAAGGGCTTTGGCCAGTCGCTGGCCGAGAACGGCGAGGATCCGCGCGTGGTGTGCCTGGGGCTGGATATTTCTGGCTCCATCACCATCAGCGAGTTCTACGCCGGCCATGCCGAACGCAAATCGCGCTGGCTCAGCATGGGAATTGCGGAGCAGTCGGCCACGGCCGCGGCTGCTGGCTTAGCCAAGGAAGGCAAGCTGCCGGTACTCGGTACCTACGCTACCTTTGCCGCCGCCCGCAACCTGGATCAACTCCGCGTTTCCGTCTGCTACGGCAACTTCAATGTGATGGTTGCCGGCGCGCATGGCGGCGTTTCCGTTGGCCCCGACGGCGCCACCCACCAGGCGCTGGAAGATCTCTTCGCTGTCTGCGGCCTGCCCAACATGGTGGTCCTGGTCCCCTGCGATTCGCTCGAAACGAAGAAGGCAACTGACTACTTGCTGCTGGAGCACGTAGGCCCCAAGTATGTACGCTTTGCCCGCGAGGCCACGCCCATCGTCACCACCGAGGAAACGCCGTTCGTGTTCGGCCAAGCCAACGTGATTCGCCTGCGGGGAGAGACCGAGCAGTTTGTGGACGCTTTCGAAACCATGCTGGCTGCCGACTACCGCAACGAGTCAGAGGATCTGAGCATCATTGCCTGCGGGCCCATGGTGCCGGAGGCGATGCGCACCGCCTGGATTCTGAAGCGGGAATTCGACTGTGAAACCCGTGTCATCAATTTGCACACGCTTAAACCTCTGGATCGTGCCGCCATCATCCGCGCCGCCAAGGAAACCGGCGTGGTCATTACCGCCGAAGAGCACCAGATCGGCGCGCTCTCCGGAAGGGTCAGCGAAGCAATCACCGGCAGTGGCCAGCTCTACGGTTTGCCCGTGATCACCGGTGCGATTGGCGTCAAGGACCGCTTTGGCGATTCGGGCGCGCCCTGGGAATTGATCAAGGAGTTTGAAGTCAGCGCCGAGCACATTGCGCAAAAAGCGGTCGAACTGCTGGCCATCAAGAAGTCGCATGCACGCGAGCACGCTTTCGCGGCCATGTAGCGCCGGCATCTTGCCGGCTGTCGCGAGGGCGTCCCGCCCTCGCGCGTGCGGCGAGGACGCCCGCACAGACAGCCTCCGCGGACGGCGGCGCTACGAAAAGTGGCGCTGATTGCTGGGTGCTTCTCCCACGCTCTTCTCCCGCCTGCAGTAGAATCTTAAGTTTCGACTGTGGAATTCGGACCAGCCAGAGGAATCATGCCCGAAAACAGCAGCTTTCGCGTGTTTGTCACCTGTGATATTGGCGGTGAGGCGCTGGACCGGCTGCGCCAGCGCGGCTACCAAGTGGAGGTTTACCCCAGCCCAGAGCCGCCGCCCAAAAAGCTGATCCTCGACAAGCTGCGCCAAGGTGTGGACGGACTCATCACCACGCTGCGCGACCCCATTGATGCCGAGGTGTTCGAAGCAGGGAAACCGCGCCTTAAAGTAGTGGCCCAGTACGCGGTGGGCTTCGACAACATCAACCGTACTGACGCCAACCGCTACCAAGTTCCCTTCACCCACACGCCGGACGTGCTCACTGAGGCGACGGCCGAGTTCGCTTTTTTCATCATGGGCGCGCTCGCCCGCAAACTTTGGAACAGCGAAAAGCTGGTGCGCGAGAACAAATGGGGCTCGTGGCACCCCTACCTGCCTTTCCTGGGCGACGAGGTTACGGGCAAGACCATCGCCATTATCGGCACCGGCCGCATCGGGCTGGCCATGATCAAGAAGTCAACCGGATTCGACATGAACATTCTGTGCTACGACCCGGTCTACCAGAATCACGACTACATCCAGGCCATTCAGCAGATCAAGGACCTCCGCTACGAGCGCCACCTCAATGCTGAGCGCACCTCGATCAAGTACAACAGCTTTGAAGATGCCATTCGGAACGCTGACTTTGTCAGCGTGCACGTGCCGCTGCTGCGGGAAGGCGAGGCCAAGGCGCCCACTTATCACCTTTTCAACGAATTTACGCTGCGCATGATGAAACCCACGGCCTACCTGGTCAACACTTCCCGCGGGCCCGTAGTGGATGAAAACGCACTTTACAAGGCTCTGAAAGAAAACTGGATTGCAGGCGCAGCGCTGGATGTCTTTGAGAAGGAGCCGCTGCCGGCTGACTCACCCTTGCGCGATCCGGCGCTGGCCGACCGCCTGCGCCTGTTCAATCACTTTGCCAGTGGGGCCACCATTACACGCCTCTCTCCCGATCCCAACAAGGGCATGGCTGGTCGTTGCGTGCAGGCCGTGATTGATGTCCTGGAAAAAAACTACGGTGGCGACCTGACCAAAGTGCCGAACGTGGTGAACAAGGAAGCGTTCAGGAAGTGAGTTCTCCCCTAGTACCTAGTACCCAGTTCTCAGCCAGAATGCCGCCACCGGTCGGAATCAGGTAGGTACTAGGTACTGGGTACTAGCAACTACATCCCGCTCGGCCTCTTCACCTGCAGCTCATTGATTACTTGCTGCACATTGGGCACGCTGGAGGCCAGTTGCTGCGCCGTCTGCCGGTCATCGGTAGTGTCCACCTTGCCGCTCAGGGTGAGCACCCCGTTCTTGGCTTTGTAGTGGATACTCTGGTTGTCCAGGTGATTGGCAATCAGCACCGCCTGATACTCCTTCTCGATGGCGGTGTCTACGTCGCCGGAAATTTTCTTTGCTGCCGATTCCTGGTCAACCGGCTGAATACTGATCTGGTTTGCGATCACGCGTGTGGGGGCAGCAGCTTTGGCCACATCCATTGCTTTATTCTTGGCGTCGGTCGAGTGCACCGTCCCGCCTAGGGTGATGAGGTTCTTCCCGCGGTCCTCGTCAACCGTAACATTCTGCAGGTCAGCCTGTTGCAGGGATTTCTTCACACTATCTTTGAGCGCCGGGTTGCTGGAGCGGTTGTTGCTGCACCCCAGGGCAAAGAAGATTGCCAAAACCGACAGCGCCACCATTGTCCGTGCTGGACGCATAGCTCTCTCCTGAGTTGGTCTGGGGAACGTCAGGAGACTCTGATGCCGACTGACTCTACGGGGAGGGCTCGGCCCGACATATCCGGGAACTTACCTTGGCCTGAGTCCGTATAGTGCGCGATTTGCGGATTATGAATAATCTGGAGCGGCTGCAGCTTGCAAAAGTGACCGCGTTTTTATCCTTTTGGCCAGGGCCACGTCAAGCTGCTGCGCGATTTCATCAACGCGACGCCCGGCTTCTGCGCGGCGAATACAGAAACTTACTTGCAGTAAAGCTTATTTAATCGCCATGGCCGCCACCATGGAATGGAACACTTTAATCCCATCGGCGCCGCCGAGCACTGCCTCGCTGGCGCGCTCCGGATGGGGCATCATGCCCAGCACATTGCGGCCTTCACTGCAGATGCCGGCAATGTTTTCCAGCGAGCCGTTGGGATTGGCCTCGCGCGTGATCTCGCCCTGAGGTGAGCAGTAGCGGAAGACGATGCGCTGGTCGCGCTGCAGAGCCTCCAGCGTGGGCTGGTCGCAGAAGTAATTGCCGTCCATGTGGCCGATGGGAATGGTCAGCACCTCGCCCTGCCGACAGTCGTTGGTGAAAGGCGTGTCGGTGCTTTCCACCCGCACCTGCACCGGCTTGCACACGTACTTCAATCCCACGTTGCGCATCAGCGCGCCCGGCAGCAGCCCCGACTCACAAAGAATCTGGAAGCCGTTGCAAATGCCGATCACCAGGCCGCCGCCTTGGGCAAACTTGCGCACGGACTCCATGACCGGAGCAAAGCGGGCAATCGCGCCGGTGCGCAGATAATCGCCATAGGCGAAACCTCCGGGCACTACGATGGCATCGCAGTTTTCCAGGTCATGCGACTCGTGCCACAGCAAGCTCACCGGCTGCTGCGCCACTTGCGAGAGCACCCAATAGGCATCGTGATCGCAATTGGAGCCGGGAAACACCAGCACGCCAAATTTCATGGGCTTGGCCTCTCGTGGGTAACTACCTTTGAGTCTAGCATGAAGAAAGAGAGGATTGTCCTGCCGCTGAGGGTACGGAACCGCCCAGATGCCGTCAGCGTAATATTTGGGTAGGGAGGCGCTTGCTAGCATCCAACAGTTATGGAACTCGAGGTCATGGATTGGCGCGAGCACCTGCGGATCACCGGCGGGGCGCTGCACCGCTGGATCGTGGCGCAGACCTATGATGCCCTCATCGTAGGCGCCCTGTGGTACATCGGCCTCAGCATTATTCACGTGCCCTGGGCGCCGTTGTGGGCGCTGCTGGGCGCGATTCTACAGTTCGTTCCCAACATCGGGCCGGTACTGGCGCTGATTGGGCCAGCCTTCGCTGCCTTGGTCAGCGACGGCGGCATGCGCACGCTTTATGTGCTGATTCTCTATGCCGTGATTGTGGTGGTGGATGGCCTGGTGTTGCAGCCTTTGCTGCAAAAGCGCATGAACCGCGTCCCCATCTGGGCTTCCTTGCTCACTCCCATTGTGCTCGGCATCCTCATCCCCTTCTGGGGGGTGTTGATTGCGGCACCGCTGCTGGCCGTGGTTTACGCCTACAAGGCGCGTATGGCCGGCAACGGTGCCTCTGTGAGGCAATAGTCAGGCCGTTTTCCCGACTTTAGCTTTCTTTTCCTCCGAAGTGGTCGGGTCAATCACTGTCTTCACTTCCGAGATCCGATTGGCTGGGAATCCGCCCTGGGAAGCGTGCTTCCGGATGAAGTCTTCGTTGGGTGCTATATAGACACAATAAATCTTGTCACCGGTAACATAGCTGTGCACCCATTGAATCTCTGGTCCCATGGCTCGCAAGATGTCGCACGATTTCTGCGAGATGGCTTGCAGTTGGTCAACGCTGAGATTGCCCGCTCCGGGAATCTCGCGTTCAATCACGTACTTAGGCATTGCTGTTCCTCCTTAAAGTTGGCAACAGGTCGCGAAATTGTAGCACCAGAAGGTCATTGGCCGCGGCTTGGCCGCTGGGAGCCCATGCTATAATTTGTCTTCGCCTGCATCTTTTTGAGGCACCTGTTGCGCTTCCCCACGGGCGAACCCTGCGCATTCTTAGAAACGAGGTTCATCATGTCTGGCCACTCGAAATGGGCCACAATCAAGCATAAAAAGGGCGCCCTCGACGCCAAACGGGGCAAGATTTTCACCCGCCTCATCCGCGAAATCACCATGGCTGCCAAATCGGGCGGCGACCCTGACAAGAATCCACGCCTGCGCAAAGCCATCAGCGATGCCAAGGCGGAAAACATGCCCGCTGACAACATCAAGCGCGCTATCCAGCGTGGTACCGGCGAACTTCCCGGCGCCACCTATGAGGAGTTCACCCTGGAAGGTTACGGACCCGGCGGAGTGGCCGTGCTGGTGGAGCTTTCCACCGACAACCGCAACCGCACTGTAAGCGAAGTCCGCCATATCTTCACCAAGCACAGCGGCAACCTGGGCGAGGCCGGCTCGGTGAACTGGATGTTCCACAAGAAGGGCGACATTACCTTGCCCAAGGCAGCGGCTAAAGAGGACGATCTGATGAACATCGTCCTGGAAGCCGGCGCCGAGGACATGCGCGAAGACGGCGATAACTGGGAAGTTTTGACCGACCCGCACGCCTTTGAGCCGGTGGTAGAGGCCATGAAAAAGGCCAACCTGCAGCCCACTACCGCCGAGGTCGCCATGATTCCGCAGAATTACATCAAGCTGGAAGGGCCCACGGCCATGCAGATGATCCGTTTGGTGGAGGCGCTGGACGAGCACGACGACGTGCAGCACGTCTATTCCAACTTCGACGTGGATCAGAAGCTGCTGGAGGAAGTCGCCAGTTAGCGCAACTCAGGTTTAGAGATCGGGCCGCCGTAACCGGCGGCCTTTTTTTGTGAGCAGTCAGCGGGTGCGGCGAACAGTGAGATTGTTCGTGGCTGCACAAGTATTGCCTGTGAGCGTTATTGACTTGTCATCCCGAGCAAGCGCGACCGAGCGGATGCGAGGGAGCACGAGTCGAGGGACCTTGTGCTTTGCGAGTCGGCATAAACCCTGATTGCTGAGTGCTGAATGCCGTTCGAAACTCCGAACCGATGAGAACCATCGCAGCCCTCTTGTTGCTGTGCCTCGCTACCTTCGCCCAGGAGCGCCCGGCGGCGGGAAACAACGAGCTGGGAGTTTTTGTCAGCGGCGGGCACGGCACCACAGGCACCACTTCCGGCACCGGCATTCTCAGCTTCGGCCTGCGCTATGGCTGGGTGCTCACCAATTCGCATGGCCCGGGCCCACTGCGCGGCCGTTTTGAATATGCCGTGGATGCCGTGCCGGCCACGCTTGTGTTCCAGCAGAACAACACGTTTGGCACGGGCATTGATCCCGTAGTTCTGAAGTGGGACTTCGAGCGCCACGGCCGCTGGGCGCCTTACATGGAAATTAACGGCGGATTATTGTTCACCACCGACCAGGTGCCGCCCGGCACATCCAACGTGAATTTCACGCCTGGGGCCGCCTTCGGCGTTCAATTCTTCGGGCACCATTGGAATCCGATGATTGCAGTGCGCTACCTTCATGTCTCCAATGCCGGCCTCAGCGCGCCCAATCCAGGCATCAATACGATCCAGGTCATGGTCGGCTTGGGGCGGTTTTTTCATTGAGGTGCCGCCTCGCCAATTACACAGGTGTGGTATCGCATGCGTGACCAAAGTCATGTTCCTTCCTGATTAGAATGACGTACCCTCTTCGTCGTGACAACTACGGTCGGCACTCTCTTGCTCGTCTGCTTTGTTCCCATTGTCTCTGCGCTGAAGTGCACCGCCGACATGACCGTAAAGATCCGTTCGATCATCAACGATTCCGGTGCAGCTTCCAATGTGGAGAACCCCATGATTCATTTGAGGATTTATTATCGCCACAATGAAATGCGGCGAAAAGAAGAGGGCCCTCCCGGCGACATTTCTGTGACCAGCATAGCCGATTGCACAACACGGACCGGGTTCTTGATTGACACCACGTCACGCCAATACCGGAGCTACAAGCTCGTGACGTTCTGGAGTGAACCGCAGTTGCAAAACTACTTAAAGAAGCATCCATCACAAGCAGTTCAGATCGAGAGCAAGACTGTTCCCACCGGCGAGACGCAGACATTTTTTGGCTATGAGGCAAAGCATTTCATCACGACCAACCGGCGGCAGACACACGATCAAAAAGCCGAAGAGGAGACCCTTGAGGGCTGGTACATCGAGCATGAACCTGTCGACAACGATTGTGCGCCGGATTACGTGCACCGCGACCCCTATTACGTATTCGGGACCGCCCTCGTGATGTACCCGGAAATTGCCAACTTTAACCATAGCGGTCCGGTTCCCACTGGGTGGGCTGTTAAGTTGACCATAAAAGAGCGGTACACAACTGGCCGAATAGTGACGATGGAACAAATCGTGGAGGATTTTTCCGATGCTGCATTACCCGAGAGCCTGTTTAAGGTTCCCTCCGGTTTTCGCAAGGATCCCAAACTGTGGCGTACCCATTCTGCTTTGTCCTCCACGGAAATGGTTTTGATAGCTGCGACACTCACGGCAGCCGTTGTCCTGCTCCTTTGGAAGATCAAGAAGAGTAGGACAGGCGTTGCATAATTCGCAAGAAATCGCTTTGGCACGTTTCATTGCCGGTGATATGCCGGGGCAAGCCGTGCCCTCATACGAATCCATCTTTCTTCTTCCTTGCCACGAAAGTTGCTCCCCGTGCCCGCCCTCGTTATTCTTGTGCGTTATGTCCACGCTGGTTGAATGTGTTCCTAATTTTTCCGAAGGCCGAGACAAGGCCAAAGTTGACGCCATCATCGACGCGATGAAGGTGCCCGGCGTTTATCTGCTGGACCGCGAGATGGACGCCGACCACAACCGCTGCGTGATCACCCTGGTGGGCGACCGCGAGTCCATTCAGGAGGCAGCCATTCGCGGCGTAGGCAGGGCGGCGGAGCTGATTGACCTGACGAAACATCAGGGCGCCCACCCGCGCATGGGCGCGGCCGATGTTGTGCCTTTTATCCCCATTGAGGGCGTGACCATTGAAGATTGCGTGGCCATTGCGCGGCGCGTAGGCCAGGAAATCTGGAAGCGATATCAAATTCCCGTTTATCTCTACGAAGCGGCGGCGGCCACGCCCGAGCGGCAGAACCTGGAGAACATTCGCCGCGGTCAGTTTGAGGGACTGCGGGAAGAAGTGAAAACCAACCCCGCTCGGCGCCCCGATTTTGGTGAGGCGCGGCTTCATCCCACCGCCGGAGCAACCGTCGTGGGAGCGCGCAAGTTTCTTATCGCTTACAACATCTATCTGAACACCGCCGATGTGAACGTAGCCAAGAAGATCGCCAAGGCGGTGCGCTTCTCCAACGGCGGCTTGCGCTACGTGAAGGCAGCCGGTTTCCCGGTGCGGGGCCAGGCGCAAGTCTCGATGAATCTCACCGACTTCGAGCAGACGCCTATCGCCCGGGTTTTCGAATTCGTGAAGCGCGAGGCGGCCCGCTTCGGCGTGTTGCCCACCAGCAGCGAGATCGTCGGCCTCATTCCCAAGCGCGCGCTCGAAGATGCCGCCGAGTGGTTCCTGCAGGTGGAGAATTTCGAATCGTCTCTCATCCTGGAAAACCGTCTGGCGGCGGTCACGGGTGGCAAGATGGCAGTGGGCGGCCTGCGTGCCGGGGTTGAGCCGTTCGTGGAGCAACTGGCAGCGCCCACGGCCACGCCAGGTGGAGGCAGTGCTTCGGCGGCGGCAGGAGCCATGGCGGCCGGCCTGGCGCACATGGTGGCCGCCATGTCGCGGGGCAAGAAAAATTATCTGCAGTACGAACGCGAACTCAGCGAGGCCATTGCGCGCCTGTCGCAGCTCAGGGAAGAGCTTAAGGCCGCAATCGATGCCGATGCCGAGTCCTATAACGCCGTGGTCAAGGCTTACAAGCAGGCTAAGGATTCGCCGAACGGCGCGGTAACGGATGCGCTCAAGGGAGCGACCAATGTTCCCCTCGGCGTGGCCGAACGCGCGCGGGAGATTGCCGGAATAATCGACAAGCTGCGCGGCATCACCAACCCGCGCATGGCCTCGGACCTGACCGTGGCGGCGGCGCTGGCTCGTGCCGCCGTGGAAGGCGCGCTGGCCAACGTGGAAATCAACCTCGAGTCGCTCAGCGACGAAGACTTTACCCGCGAGGTGCGGCAAAAAACCGCCGTGCTGCGGAGTTGAATGACAGCTGGATCGAATGAAGCAAGCACACTCTCTTCTCGGGCTAGCCCTGCGGTAGTTTCTGATTTGCCGGTTACGTCAGCGGCTGACGCTGGATGTCTTAAATGTCAGCCACTGCAGCGCTGAAGCGCTCTCCACCCAGAGCCCGCGCGACGGCGGTCGAACATTTGTTTTTGTTATGTATCAGCCCTGCGCACACTGCGGGCTGAAGACCTCCTGGGAGCACAGGGGTTGGTTGACAAGCACTCGCAACGCCGCATACTCTGCCTGCGCGGAAAACCTATTCTACGGGCGTTCATCATGAAAATTACATTGTTAGCATTAGTGGCTTTCGTCGTCGGATCATTCGCCGCGGCTCAACAGTTCACTCCGGCCGATCGCGCTGCCGCCGAGCAAGCCATGAAGCAGGTTCGGCCGGATGGCATTCGGGCCCACATGCGCTTCTTAAGCGATGACCTGCTGGAAGGCCGGGGCACAGGCACGCGCGGATACCAGATTGCCGCCAAGTATGTGGCTTCCGAGATGGAGGCCATGGGCCTGAAGCCTGCGGGAGTGAACGGCACCTGGTTCCAGCCGGTGAAGTTTCGCGGCTCCAAGCTGGTGAGTGACCAGAGTTCACTGGCAGTGGTGCGCGATGGCAAGGAGCAGGCGCTCAAGGAAGGCGAAGACTACGAGACATCTGGCGCCGTGTCTTTTACCGATGTGAGTATGGACGCGCCCGTCGTTTTCGTCGGCTATGGCGTGAGCGCGCCGGAGCGCCACTACGATGACTATGCCGGGGCGGACACGCGCGGCAAAATCGTCGTTGTCATCTATGGCGCACCCGCCAGCTTTCCTTCCACCGAGCGCGCGTATTACTCCGATGGCATTGTCAAAGCCGAGAATGCCGTGGCTCACGGCGCGGTGGGCATGCTGGCTTTTTTGTCCCCTGAGGACCAGCAGCGCTATCCCTGGCGCTGGATCGCTCCTCAGATCCGTTCCGGAGCGCTGCGCTGGCTGGATGACAAGGGAAAGCCGCATGACGTCTTTCCGCAGCTCAAGGCGGCAGGACTGCTGAGCCAGAGCGGGACGGAGGCGCTGTTTGCCGGCGCTCCCAAAACGCTTGACCAGGTTTTCGCCACCGCCAAGGCCAGCGAGCCGCAGGCGTTTCCTCTATCGGTAACGGTAAAGCAGCACATGGTCAGCAAGCATGAGGAAGTCGAGAGCTCCAACATTCTCGGCGTGCTGCGCGGCTCCGACCCCAAGCTGCGTGACCAGTACGTGGTTTATACGGCGCACGTGGACCATCTCGGGCGCTGCACTCCTGCCGACGGCGACGATATCTGCCATGGAGCTTTTGACAATGCTTCAGGAGTGGCGGCTCTGCTGGAAGCGGCTCGCGCGTTCACCAGCCTGCCGCATCCGCCGCGCCGCTCCGTGCTGTTCGCTTTCGTCACCGGGGAAGAGAAGGGCCTGCTGGGCTCCGACTACTTCGCCAACAACCCCACTGTGCCGAAGCAGGACATCGTGGCCAACGTCAACATTGACAGCGCGCCCGGGCTGCTCTATCCGCTGAAGGACATCGTGCCTTTGGGCGTGGAGCACTCCTCTCTGAACGCAGATGTGCAGCAGGCAGCTAAAATGATGGGCTACCAGATCAGTCCCGATCCCATGCCGGAAGAAGTGTTCTTCATCCGCAGCGATCAGTACTCGTTCGTGCGCCAGGACATTCCCGCCGTGAACGTAACGGATGGTTTGCAGAGTTCCGATCCCCAGCTGAACGGGGAGAAAATTATCAAGACGTGGATGACGACGCTCTATCACACGCCCAAGGACAATATGAACCAGCCGTTCTATTACGATTCGGCGGCCAAGTGCACGCGGCTGAATTTCCTTATCGGCTACGATGTGGCAGAGCAGGCGCAGCCTCCGGCGTGGAACCGCGGCGACTTCTTCGCCCAGAAGTTTGGCAAGCAGACCAGCGCGGGCGCGGGGAGATAAGTAGCCGGATTGATGAAACGCACCAATCTTTGGTGCAATTCTCCAATTGTGTAGAGAAAACAGTCCATTTTTTGAGCCATTGCCGCTGTGCGGCTTCCACCGTGCCTGAACTTCTCTACCTCACGCGTGAAGAGGTACCCGCAGCCGCGCCCTCTCTCCCGGAAATTATTGAGGCCGTGACACTTGCGCTCACGGAGAAGGCGCACGGGCGGGTGCTGATGCCGCCCAAACACACCGTTCATCCCTATCCCGGCACCCTGCTGCAGGCGATGCCGGCCTGGGTAGAGGCAGCGCGCGCGGGCGGAATGAAGTGGGTGGCGGCTTTTCCAAAAAATAAGGAGCGAGGGCTGCCGTCGCTGAATGGGCTCATAATCCTGGCGGACCCCGAAAGCGGCCTGCCTGAGGCCATCCTGGATGCCGGCTGGATCACGGCAGCGCGCACAGGGGCGGCGACGGCGGTGGCCGCCAGAGCCCTTGCCCGGCCCGAGTCGCGAACCGTGGGTGTGCTGGGCGCCGGCGTGCAAGCGCGTTCGAATGTCGCGGCGCTGAAGGAAGTCTTGCCGGGTCTGAAACGCGTGCTCGTTTATGCTCCGCGACCTGAGGCGGTGGAAGCTTTCCGGCGAGATGTAACCAAGGCGAACGATTTAGAAGTAAAGGCTGTTGCTTCAGCCGAACAGGCGGTGCGCGACGCCGACGTGGTGGTGACTACTACTACGTGGCCGCGTGTGAACGGCGAACCGCCGCCCATAGCGCCGGAGTGGTTGCGCGGCGGGGTGTTTGCCTCCGTGGTGGATTTGGACGCCAGCTGGCCGGCTGCCGCCGTTGCCCACTGCGACCGCCGCTTCACCGACGACCTGCCGACTATGGCCTTGGCGCGCGAGAAGGGCACGTTTCGCACGTGGGCAGAGGCGGAAGACCTGGGCCGCGTGATAGCGGGCATGCGGCCGGGACGACAGAACAATGAGGAACGGCTGCTGGCAATTATTCTTGGCCTGGGCATCTACGACATGGTGGTAGCGCGGCGCGTAGTGGACGAAGCCCGGCGGCGCGGCATTGGTACTAAGCTGCCTTCCTGACCAGTGGCTTCGTCTGGCCGCTCCAATCCCGCGGCCGATCACGTCCGGCACTATTTACAAATCCCAACTGAGCTAGAATATTCGGAGCTCCCCCGGCCCCGTGATAAGTATGGAAGTGCTGCTCAACCTGGCATGGCTGCTGGTTGCAATCAGCGCCGGCATACTCTGGCTGCACCAGAGGGGCCGTATTGCGTCCACCGGCCGAAGTGGGCTGCTCTTGCAGTCCGTTGCTCTGGCTTGCGCACTGGCGGTTCTATTCCCGGCAATTTCCGCGACGGATGACTTGCACGCCACTCAACTGGCAGTGGAGGCGTCGGATGTAGCCCGCAAAGCGCTGAGGAGCATGCAAACGGTAAGCTCCTCGAGCGACGTTGACTGGCTGCACTTCGTGCCGGCACTGCTGTTGCTGGCGGTGATGACAGCCCCGCGGTGCAGATTTATCCACGCAGTTGGCGAATGCTCGGCCCCAGCACTCGAGGCGTCATTCTTCTCCTCCCTTACCGGCCGGGCCCCTCCTGTTCAGCTAAGCGCGTAAGCTCCCTATTTTTTTCCAGCTACTTAAGGTTTTAAAAAGTTGCGGGTCCAAAACGGGCGCTCGCGCAAATTTCTCAAGGGCCTGATGCAGAGCTTGGAGATTAGAGCTATTTGGGAGAAAAGTTTGTGAAGCGCAATTTGATTTCCGGATTCCTGCTGGCGGCACTGGGAACAGGCTTCGGCTGCTCGCGGGGGCGAAGTCTCAGCTAAGGTGCCGCCGGTGAAGGTAGAAGAAGCTTCGGACGCTCTATGTGTGTTTGCGAGGCCCGACGACAAACTGCCGGAAGCTCCCGGCCGGGAGAGCCGCCTACGCAAAACCGACAAGGAGCGGATGGAAGCGAGCTCGGCAGATTAAGTTCGTTCGCTTGGGACCGCGAACGAGTTCGGAGGCAGGCGGGACACCCCGGGTGGCTCCTCCGCCTGCCCCGAACTATCTAATGGCCGCGGGCGTGCTGGTGAGCTGTTGCAAGCAACATCTCTACCCGAGAGCACCTTTTGTGGAAGAGCGGTGCCGCCCATACGGCTATGGACTTTTTAGCGGACGCTACCCAGCGCTCGCGCCCTGGGCTAAAAGCTATTCCGCCCTTCGGGTTCGATCTCCAGGCGCCTGGGGCCTCATTTTCGAGACTAAACTTGTGGCGCTGTCTTAAACATCCGAATACGATCGGCGGCATTCTCATCAGGAGGCCTCGGCCATGCACAAGCTGCTCGTGAAAACTCACCGCAAGCGGGAAGTGGTTGACATCACCGACGAGGTTAATCGGGTTCTGAAAAAATCCTACGCCGAGCAGAGCGGCATCTGCCATCTGTCTATCCTGCACACGACCGCGGCCCTGACCACTTGCGACCTCGACCCCGGCACCGATCTGGACATGCTGGATGCTTTTGAAGCCATGGTTCCCAAGCTGCGCTACCGCCATCCGCACAATCCTGCTCATGTTCCGGACCACATTCTCTCCGCCCTGATCGGAACGTCGGTGGCGCTACCGGTGGAGCGGGGAAGCCTGGTGCTGGGTACGTGGCAGCGGGTGGTGCTGATGGAGTTCGATGGACCGCGTGAGCGCCAGGGCGTGCTGAGCGTGATCGAAGCCAGTTAATAAGTGTTTTTCAGCCGTCCTGAGGGCACTGAGGTGTTCCTTATGCGTTTTTCCCGCCAGTGAACTAGCGGGCTATTATCTGCCGGTCTCTAAGACCGGGCCAATCCCAGGTACCGCACGTCATCATCGTTCCGCCAGTCACGCACGCGATGGAGGAAAAACTGCCAGATGGCAGGATTTGATCAATACAGTCCAAGCTTCAGCGCTGTGAAGCATCGGCAATCTGGCGGGCTTGGTCCAGTTCGCCGTGGAGCCGGGTCAGAGTCTTGTGGGCGAACTCCTTCACGAACGGATCAGAGCCACCAGCAGCTTCCTGCTGGAATTGGCTGATCGTGGTTTGATCCTGGCTGACCATCAAGCTGGCGTATTGCTCGTCGAGATGCACGGGGGAGGTTTTGTTGAGCTGCATTCGCTTGTTCCTTTCCGGGGCATTCAGTTCAGTCGCCACGGTCACGCCATCCTTGCTGGCCAGATGCAGCAGTGTCTGGCGAATCTGGTGATTGTCGTCAATCACGCTTTCGGCATAAGCTCTCACCGCCACAGTAGGTGTCCTATCCTTAATTGCGCTGGAAAATTCGATGGCGGCCAAGGTGGATTCTGCCGCCGACTTCAGGAACTGTTTATCGCCATCATTATTAGAGTTCTGGGCGGCGTGCCCAGATTGCGCGCATAGCGGCATTGCCGCCAGCAAACTGCAAATCAGTATGACGACACTCCATTTTCGTGTCACGTCCATAACTTCCCTCCGGGAATAGACATTAAATGAAGAACGCTGCAAAGTTGGAAGTTGGTTTACGTTCGTTTGTTGCCAAAGCGCGCCTGAGCAACGCTCATTTAAGACCGTGAAACATGGAAAATTTGAAAACCTTTCTCGGCTGTGGGCACATCCCACTTCCCAGGAGTACTCTTACCCCTGAAGCGAATTCGCCGGAGTTGCAGGCCGAGGAGGAATGGTGTTTCGAGACCGAGCAGAAGCAGGCCGCGCGCTGGCCACGAAGCTGATGGGCTTTGCCGGGCGTGGCGATGTGGTGGTGCTGGCCCTTCCCCGGGGTGGAGTGGTGGCCGGTTATGAAGTGGCCCAGGCCTTGAATGCGCCGCTGGATGTATTTGTGGTGCGCAAGCTGGGAACGCCCGGGCAGCCGGAACTGGCCATGGGCGCCATTGCTTCCGGCGGGGTAATCGTGCTCAACCCGGATGTAGTGCACGGGCTGAACATTTCCGACGAGGTGATTCGCGAGGTAGCCGCCCGCGAGCAGCAGGAGGTGGAGCGGCGTGAGCGCGAGTACCGCGGTAATCGCCCGCCTCTGCCGCTGCGGCACCAGGCCGTTATTTTGGTGGACGATGGCTTGGCAACGGGCTCAACCATGCGCGCCGCGGTGACAGCGGTCCGCGACCGCGATCCGGCCGCCATCGTGGTAGCTGTGCCCCTGGCGGCTGCTTCCACGTGCGATGAGCTGCGCTCGGAAAGCGAAGTGGACCACGTGATCTGCCTGGAGACGCCCGAGCACTTCCAGGCAGTCGGACAGTGGTATAAGGAATTTCCCCAGATCACCGATGAGGAAGTGCGGGAGATGCTGGAACGAAGCGCCGCAGAACAGCGCCCGCTACGAACGGCGTGAGTTTTTTGTCATCCAATGCGGTAGTCAGCCTCGTTGGAACGATTTGAATAAGGAGTAGATAATGGGTGAGCGCATTCATGAACATTCCAACAAAGCGCCGGGCCAGGAAATTCCGCGGGGCGAGTGGCTGTCGTTTCTGGATGGGTTCAGCCGCCAGCACGAGGGCTGGCTGGTGACCCTGGAAGTGCCGGACAGCCATGGAGGAGGGGTGGAAGCTGAGAACCTCAAACTGGAAGGCATCACCCCGGAATACTCGGAAGGTCATCACCGCATTTCAATTGCGCTGAGCAAAGCGCCCGATGGCCATCTCACTCATTTTGTAACCGATCCTATTCGCGTTGTGTTTCTAGAAGCCAAAGCCGGCGGGCACGCAGGGCTGCAGATCGAAGCGGCAGACGGCAGCCGGACCGTGGTTCGCTTCCGGGGGCCGGCCAAACCGGAAACCCTCAACGGTGTTGCCGCCTGACCCGGGCCGCCGCTCCGCCGCAAGGAGGCCGCAGTGGCAAACCGAGCCCTAAGTGAGGTACGGATAAAGGCAGGGTTGGTGGAGCTGGAGGGCGAGCTGGCGCTGCCTGACTTGCCCCTGGGAATAGTGGTGTTTGCGCACGGCAGCGGAAGCAGCCGGCACAGCCCGCGTAACCGTTATGTCGCCCGTGCCCTGCAGGAGGGCCGCCTGGGAACGCTGCTGATGGATCTGCTGACTCCCGCTGAGGACCAGATTGACTCGCGCACCGCGGAGCTGCGCTTCAACATTGATCTGCTTTCTGAGCGGGTGATCGCAGCCGTGGATTGGGTACGCAGCCAACCGGCCCTGCAGTCGCTGGATATTGGCCTGTTCGGCGCAAGCACCGGGGCAGCCGCTGCTCTGATGGCGGCCTCGCTGCGCCCCGCAGAGGCAAGTGTGGTGGTCTCACGAGGAGGCCGTCCTGACCTGGCCGGGGCAGCTTTGGGGCAGGTACGCGCCGCGACGCTGCTCATTGTGGGCGGCAACGATTTGCCAGTCCTGGAATTCAACCGCGCGGCTCTGCAGGAGCTCCAGGGAAAAAAACAGCTTGAAATCGTGCCCAGGGCTTCACACCTGTTTGAGGAGCCGGGGGCTCTGGAGGAAGTTTCCCGACTGGCACGGGAATGGTTCCAGACGCATCTGCGGGGGCGAAACGTGGACGTGGCGTGAGTCAAGGATTGTTGCGCCGCAAAGCTTTTTCCAGGTCAGACTTCCTCAGCCCAGTCCTCTCCCAGAAATACCAGCAGTTGGGCGAGCCCGCCAGCTTGCCGAGACCAATATAGGCTTCGCCGGGAGGTTCATTGATACCCCGCTCCCAGCGCGAGACCGCCATGGCTGAGACCCGCAACAGCTCAGCGAAGGCAGTCTGGCTGAGTCTCAATTTGTGGCGCAATTCCTGAATCTTTCTCGCCCACTCCGGGTGTGCAAGTTTCGCACCAGTGCGCATAGTCGTTCCTGCAGTGCTGATCAGCTTCGAACCGCGTGAGTGGGGAACAGAATGTCACCAACGGTGACAATGGGAAGCATCCTAACAGAATTTCCGAGCCGATTCCAATTAGTAAGTCTACTGCTGCACCCAAGCTCGCGAGCGCGATACCGCCTGCTCCCACCTGCGGAACAGGAGTTCCCGCGTTGAGGAAGGCATGACGGGGGTGAATTCGTGCTCCAGGGTCCAGTGGGCGGCAATTTCTTCCTGGTTCTTCCAGTAGCCCACCGCCAGGCCGGCGAGATAGGCCGCGCCCAGGGCAGTGGTTTCCAGCACTGCAGGGCGGCGAACGGGAACGTTCAGGAGGTCAGCCTGGAATTGCATCAGGAGGGAGTTGCAGGCAGCGCCGCCATCTACTTTCAGGTGAGGCAGGCGCAAGCCGGCTTCCTGCTGCATCAGGCGCAGCACGTCGCAAGTCTGGTAGGAAATTGCCTCCAGGGCCGCCCGTGCTATGTGCGCTTGTGTTGTATCGCGGGTGAGGCCAATGATGGCGCCGCGGGCATAGGGGTCCCAGTAAGGCGCGCCCAGGCCGACGAATGCGGGCACGAAGAAGATGCCGGCAGAATCGGGCACAGAGGCGGCCAGAGTCTCGATGTCGCTGGAATTTGTAATGATTCGCAGGCCGTCGCGCAGCCATTGCACCACCGCGCCGGCGATAAAGACGGCGCCTTCCAGGCAATAGTTCACTTCTTTGCCGATCTTCCAGGCCACGGAGGTGAGCAGCCCTTTTTGTGAGAGGACGGGCTTGGCTCCGGTATTGAGCAGCGCAAAACAGCCAGTGCCGTAAGTGTTCTTAGCCGTTCCTGGTTGGAAACATGCTTGACCAAAGAGGGCGGCCTGCTGGTCGCCGGCCACGCCTGCAATGGGGACGGGCGCGCCCAGCAAAGCGGCGTCGGTTTGTGCGTAGGTTTCGCAGCAGGAGAGCACCTGGGGCAGCATGGCGCGGGGCACGCCCAGGATTTTGAGCAGGTCGTCATCCCAGTCGAGTTTGTGGATGTTGAAGAGCAAAGTGCGGCTGGCGTTGCTGACGTCGGTGGCATGGAGGCGGCCGCCGGTAAGGCGCCAGAGGAGGAAACTATCCACGGTGCCAAACAGGATTTCGCCACGTTCAGCGCGAGAGCGCAGGCCGGATGTGGAATCCAGCAGATATTTGATTTTCGTCCCGGAGAAGTAGGCGTCCACCACCAGGCCGGTGCGCTCGCGAAAGGTTTCCTCCAGACCATCGGCTTTCAGGCGATCGCAAATGGATGCGCTGATCCGGCTTTGCCACACAATGGCATTGGCGACAGGGCGACCGGTTGCACGCTCCCACAGGATAGTAGTTTCACGCTGGTTGGTGATGCCGATGGCCGCCAGTTCACGGGCAGAGATGTTGGCTCGCTGCAGCGCCTCGCGCGCTACCGCCAGTTGCGAGTTCCAGATGGCCTCCGGGTCGTGCTCCACCTGGCCGGGGGAGGGATAGATTTGCTGAAATTCCTGCTGGGCCAGGCTGACGATTTTGCCTGCATGGCCAAAAACGATGGCGCGGCTGGAGGTGGTGCCCTGGTCGAGAGCGAGAATGTAGTTGGGTTCTGGCAATGTAGCGTCCCTGTGTCGCCCCTACGGGGCTTAGGCTTTTAAGCTGACGGTTACCCAGGGCTCACGCCCTGGGCTAAATCTGTTTCGCCCCTCCGGGGCTGGCGCGTAGTGGTTCACGATTACTCGTTCCATTCACATTTATTCTCCGGTTTGGAAGAGAATTTGTTGCTTCGCGCCCTGAGACCTCGCGAGCAACGTTTCTACCGAAGGAGTTTTCGCACATTCTCTCCGGATTGGTAGAGACGTAACTTGCTACGTCTCGGATTCAGCGGCTAAAGCCGCAGTGTTTAAGAAGTTGTTTTCGGCACGCCTAAAGGCATGCCCTGATACGAATCGTAGGCTTCAACACATTGCTCACCAACTTAAACCCAAGATGCTGCAGGCAACGGCACTACCGGGCGGAATTCGTGCTTCCCACACTTACAGCCAGCTAGAAAGCTAGTCAGCGAGTCAGCTAAAAAGCAAAGCGGCGACCGTAGCCGCCGCCCTGTATTCAAAAACGGAATGCTAGGTCCGAATGCTCTTGGAAGCCTCATCCCAGAAAACCGGCTTTTTGCGGAAGTAGGCTTCGTTGGCCATGTGGCAGGCGATGGCGGCGTGGTTGCCGAACACCGCATCCTCTACTACCGGCTTGCGCGACTTCACCGCCTGGAAGAAGTTCCACAGGTGCGGCTTCACGTCGTCCCAGTCGTGGCCGGCGTAAACCGTGGTGGGGTACATCGGCTCCTTGCCCAGGGGTGGATCGTTCTTGGCGTGCCACTCGGCGACGTATTCCTCGCGCATCTTCTGCGGGAAGCCGGAGGAGTAATAGCTGGGGGCCAGGTCAATGCCGGGCTGGAATTGATGTCGGAGCTGGTACTCACCGGTGTCCAGGATGCCCTTGGGACCCATGAAGCGCGCCAGTTCTTCCGACTCGCAGCCCAGGTCAAGGCGCACATACACGGGAATCCCGTGGTAGTCGAAGAGCACCACGTGGAAGTCGGGCATATTGCGCCCGTCATTGAAGCGGAAGATGCCGCCCAGCGCCTGCGCCGAGCGCGGCGGTTCGTTCCAGCCCAGGGTAACCATCATGCCGCTGAGCAGGTGGACCATGAGGTCGCCGGCCACGCCGGTGCCGTACTCCTTCCAGCAGCGCCAGCGCGCGAAGTGGTAGGGGTTGAAGGGGATTTTGGGGGCGTCGTTCAGCCAAGTATCCCAGTCCAGGTTCTTGGACGAGAGGTCGAGGGGCGGCGGATACTCCCAGGCGCCGGTAGGATCGTTGCGGCCCAGAGTCAATTCGACCATTTCGATGTCGCCGATTGCGCCACCGTGATAAAGCTCGCGGGCCTTGGCGGCCAGGTTGGAGCTGACGCGTTGCGAGCCGATCTGCACGATACGGTTGTTCTTCTGCGCCGCTTCCACCATGGCAAAGCCGTCCGGAATGGTGTGCGACATCGGTTTTTCGCAATAGATGTCCTTGCCGGCATTGCAGGCGTCCACCACCACGCGGCGGTGCCAGTGGTCAGGAACCGCGGCCACGATGCAATCAATGTCCTTGCGCTCCAGCAGATCGTGGTAACGGCGGGAAGTGGGCAGGCTTTGATTATTGGTGATCTCGCGGGCCAGGGTGTGACGGCCGTCATACAAATCGGCGGCGCCGACGCACTCGACGCCCGGCAGGGTGATGGCATTTGTGAGCAGCCCCGAACCCTGCATGCCGATGCCGACCATGCCGAAGCGCACGCGATCGCTGGGCGCCACAGGTTTGGTTTGCGCGCCCAGCGGCTCCGGGTCGAGAAGAATGGTTTTGGCGGCCAGCATGCCGCCCGCGGCCACAGCGCTGCTCTGCAGAAACTGACGACGTGAGAAATCATTTTTCATAGCGAATATCTCCTCTGCGTATGCCTGCTGAAAAAATGTCCGCCTCGCCTACTTCAGCGGCTTGATGGCTACTTCTTTAAAGAACACAATGTCGTTGTCGCTGTGGTTCTGCAGCCCGATGTAACCGAAAGTCGGCCGTGGGCCGCGCTCCGGTTCGAAGGTGAATTTTTTAGCCGGCACCGGGTCTCCTTCCTTGTAGTCCACCACTTTTTTGCCGTTGAGCACCACGATGGTGCGCGGCCCATCGAGGGTGATGTCCATGGTGTTCCACTCCGGGCCTGGCTTCCAGGCGTGCGGCACCAGGGGCTTGGTGAGCGAATAGAGCATGCCGGTCTGGTGGTATTCATCCTCCGAAGGTTTGGAGCGCTCGGGGTGATTATCAATCTGGACTTCATAGCCGTAATTCACCGGCATCCACGGCTCGGTGGGCGGGACGGGAATGCGAATGAAGACGCCGGAGTTGTCATTTTCGTCGCGCATGCGCCATACGGTGTGGAGAATGCAGTTGCCGATTTTGCCGCCGGTCCAGTAAAGCAGGCCCATGCCGCCGTGGGTATGGATGAGGCCGTCCTTCTCCACCGTCATGTAGCCCGGGCCAACGTGCTTCCAACCCTTGAGGTCTTTGCCGTTGTAGAGCTGGCGCCACTGATTAGGATTGCCGGTGCAGGCGTTCTGATCTGACTCGCCGGCGGCGAAGGTAAGCGTGGAAAGAAAGACGAGCAGAAAAATGCAAATGGTCAATCGTTTCATAAGAGCCCCTGGGATGTGAAAATCGAAAGCAAACAAAAGCTCTGGGGGGCGGAGCGCGTCGCCGGGGGCGAACCGCAGCGCCTTAATTTTGCAGAGCCCGCTATGATACTCGGAACGCAAGAAAAAGTAAGTGCCCGGTGGCACTTTTTCGGTTGCGAGCGAACGCCGGACGGCGGTAGGGTGCTTTCGCCTGACAGGAACGGGGCCATGATGAACCGACGAGAATTTTCCCGAACCGCTGCCCAAGCGGCAATAGCTGCTGCTGTGCTGCCCGCCGCTCCCCAACTGACGAGAGCGGCTAACCTTGCGGACACACGGGATGAACAGAGCGGGCCAAAGCTCTCGGTCATGTTGTGGACCGTGTTCCGCAACCTGCCTTTTGAGCAGCGCCTGGAGAAAGTGGCAGAGGCGGGCTATCGCGCTGTGGAACTGGTGAATGAATTCGAGCACTGGCAGGCGGCGGATTTCAGCCGCGCCGCCAGTCGTCGGCGCTCGTTGGGAATGACCTTTGATGCCACCGCCGGCCTGTCTGCCGGAATTGCCGATCCTGCCCAGCGTGGCAAGTTCCTGGAACAATTGGGGAAAATGCTGTTTGTGATGGAGAAGCTGGAATGCCGGAGCCTGATTGTGCTTTCCGGCAATGCGGCGCCGGGGTTGAGCAGGGAAGCGCAGCATCAAAGCTGCATCGAGGGACTGCAGCGGGCCGCCGACCTGGCCGCACCGCACGGCGTGACCCTGCTGCTGGAAAATATCGATCCGGAAGAGAACCCGAAGTACTACCTGACTTCTTCGCGGGAAGGTTTTGAGATTGTGCGCAAGCTAAACCGGCCCAACATGCGATTCCTTTACGATTTGTATCACGAGCAGATCGCGGAGGGGAACCTGATCGAAACGCTGGAAAAGAATTTCGCCGAGCTGGGGCTGGTGCATGTGGCCGATGTGCCCGGGCGCCACCAGCCGGGGACCGGCGAGATCAACTACGCGAACATCTTCCGCAAGCTGGCGCAGCTGAGCTATGGCGGCTACATGGCTATGGAATTTCTTCCCCAGGGCGACCCGGTGGCGGAGCTGGCGGCGGCGCGGCGGCTGGCAATTAAGTCGTGGCACGAACCATTTCCCGCCTCGGCGCGAAGCAAAACGTAAGCATCTGAAAGCGCGTGTATTTGACTTTCTCGGCGGCGGGGGAGTATCTTGCGCCCACAGCTTGCTGAGGACTCTGCGGCTCCATTCGGCGCACCGCGCACGTTTCGGCCTCTCAGGATAAGGGCCCCCGGCTTGCCTCCGCTTCATGAAACGACGCGACGCACTCAAGCTGATCGCCGGCGCGGCCACAGTTCCCGCTCTTTATTCGCATGACCTGTTCGCACTTGGGCGGCAAATCCATCAGCAGCTCGGCTCCACCGCCGCGCTCAAGACTTTGAATGCCCACCAGAACGCCACGGTCGTCGCCATTTCCGAGATGATTATTCCAACCACCGACACTCCCGGGGCCAAGGGAGCGCGGGTGAACGAATTCATCGACCTCATCCTGACGGACTGGTGCACGGGTGACGATAGCCAGCGCTTCCTGCAGGGCCTAGCCGATACCGACGGCCGCAGCCAGAAAATGTTCGGCAGGAAATTCGTGAACTGTACCGCGGAACAGCAAACGCAATTGCTTACCGCGCTGGACGAGGAACTCACTGAACTGCGGGAGGCCACCGGGGAACAGCGGGAGCACGCCAGCCCCGCCGTGCAAGAGACCGAGACCCCCGTGGACCGCAACTTCTTTTACATGATGAAGCGCCTTACCCTGATCGGCTACTACACCTCTGAAATCGGCTGGACCCAGGAGCTGGGGCGCCCGCCGGTGCACATGGGACCTTACCAGGCCTGCGTTCCTCTTACCGAACCAGGGAAGACGAATGCCAGTTAACACCTACGATGCTATCGTGGTCGGCTCCGGCATGACCGGGGGCTGGGCGGCCAAGGAACTGGGCGAGAAGGGTCTGAACACCCTGGTGCTGGAAGCCGGCCGCTCCATTGATCCAGCCAAAGACTATTGCGAACATGTGCCCACCTGGGGCGTAAAGTTCCGCGGCCTGACCGACCGCCGCCAGGAGCTAAAGACGCAGCCCATCCAGCGCACCTGCTACGCCTGCGACGAATGGGCGGCGAAGTTCTTCGTCAATGACCTGGAGAATCCCTACACCACCCCGCCAGACAAACCGTTCAGTTACATCCGCGGGCGGCACGTGGGTGGGCGCTCCATCATGTGGGGTAGGCAGACCTACCGCTGGAGCGACCTGGATTTTGAAGCCAATGCGCGCGAGGGCATCGGCGTGGACTGGCCCATCCGCTACTCCGATATCGCACCGTGGTACGACTACGTGGAAGAGTTTGCCGGCATCAGCGGGCAGGCGGAAGGGCTGCCGCAACTGCCCGATGGGCGCTTCCTGCCCGCCATGCAGATGAACTGCTCCGAGCTGGCGGTGAAGAATGCCATCGCCAAGCACTGGCCGGGCGAGCGCATGATGACCATCGGGCGCTGCGCCGTGCTTACCCGCCCACACAACGGTCGCATGGCCTGCCACTACTGCGGTGTGTGCCATCGCGGCTGCATGTCGCGCGCTTACTTTAGCAGCCTGAACGCCACGCTGCCGGCGGCGCTGGCCACGGGCAAGGTAACGCTGCGGCCTTACAGCATCGTCCACGGCCTCGAATTTGACGGCAACACGCGCCGGGTAACGGGCGTGCGCGTGATTGATGCGCAAACCAGACAGGCGCTGGAGTATCGGGCAAAGATCATTTTTCTTTGCGCCTCCACGCTGGAGTCGGCGCGCATCCTGTTGCTTTCCTCCACGCCGCAGTTTCCCAACGGGCTGGCAAACTCCAGCGGCGAACTGGGGCACAACCTGATGGACCACGCCACCGGCAGCGGCGCCTCCGGGATGATCCCCGGCTTCGAAGACAAAATTGACGTCGGCCATCGGCCCAATGGAATCTACATACCGCGTTTCCGCAACGTGAAGGCCAAGTCGCAGTTCCTGCGTGGCTATGGTTATCAGGGCGGCGCTGGGCGCTCGGATTGGAGGCGCGGCATAATTCAGGCGGGCTTCGGAGCAGAATTCAAACGTTCCTTGAAGAATCCGGGGCCATGGTACTTCAGCATGGGCGGCTTCTGCGAATGCCTGCCCGATCACAACAATTACGTCGAGCTCGACCGCTCGCGCACCGACGCCTGGGGTGTTCCGATTCTGAGAATAAACTGCGCTTATGGCTCCAATGAGAAGGCATTGCGGCAGGATGCGGCCATTGCCGCCGCGGAGATGCTGGCCGCGGCGGGCGCACGCGACATCCAGACCTTTGTTGAGGACGACGCCCCCGGCCTTGCCATTCACGAAATGGGAACGGCGCGCATGGGCCGCGATCCCAAAACTTCCGTGCTCAATGCCCATAACCAGGCGCACGACATCAAAAACCTGTTCGTTACCGATGGAGCGTGCATGGTTTCGTCGTCGTGCGTGAACCCGTCCATTACCTACATGGCGCTGACCGCGCGCGCCTGCCACTATGCTGTCGAGCAGATGAAACGAGGAGAAATTTAGCCATGATGAACCGCCGCGAGTTTCTTGGTGCCGCTTCCGCCGCCGTGCTCTTGAGCCGCCTGCCCGTGTTTGCCGCCGATGAGCACAAGCTGGGAACCATTGGCCTGCAGCTTTACACCGTGCGCGACCAGATGAAAAAAGATTTCGATGGCACCATGGCCAAGGTCGCGGCCACCGGCTACAAGGAAGCGGAGTTTGCCGGCTATTTCAATCACACGCCGCAACAGGTGAAGGCGGTCCTGGAACGCAACCACATGACCGCTCCCTCCGCCCACATTCCTGTCGAGGACCTGCGCGCCAAGTTGCCGCAGGTGATCGAGGCGGCGCACGTCATCGGGCACCAGTACATTGTCAATCCTTGGATTAACGTGGAAGACCGGGGCCCGCTGGACAAGTGGAAGAAAATGGCGGATTTCTTCAATGAGACCGGCAGAAAGGTGAAGGAGGCGGGCTTGCAGTTTGCCCACCACAACCACGATTTCGAATTCAAACCCACAGAGGGCAAGGTGCCTTACGACCTGCTGCTGAAGGAAACCGACCCCGACCTGGTGAAGCTGGAGATGGACCTGTATTGGATCACGGCGGCGGGACAGGATCCGCTGAAATATTTCAACGAATATCCGGGGCGATTCCCCATGCTGCACATAAAAGACCGGCCAGTTAAGCTGCAGCATCCGGTCTACGTCACGGAGAACGCGAAATTTGCCCCGGTGGGGCGAGGGGTGGTGGATTTTAAACGCGTCTTCCCGCACGCCGACAAAGGCGGGGTAAAGCACTACTACGTGGAGCAGGATTACACTGAGGGTTCGCCGTTCGATGCCATCAAGATCAGCTACGAGGACCTCCGCAAGATGCGGTTCTAAGTTGCGGGCAGGAGGCGCATACGAAACGCAGGGAGTTTCTTAGCCGAGTGGGCAAAGGCCTGGCCGCAGCGGCGGTTTCCAGCGCCGCGGGCAACCTGCTCGTTGCCGAGAAAAAGAGTGGCAGCAGTGCTTCCCCCAAGCTGGAGCGAGTGTGCATTTCCACCTGGAGCTTTCATAATTATTTCTCGACGACCCGCGAAAAGGATTTTCACTTGCCGGGCGAGATGCTCAAGCTGGTGGACTTTCCTGAGATGATTGCCGACCGCTACCACGTGCACAACATGGAGTTCGTGGCCCCGCATTTTGAGTCCGCCAGCACGGCTTACCTGAACGAGCTGAAGCAACGCTTGGCCAAGGCGCACTCGCGCGTGGTGAACATCCCGGTGGATATTGAAGAGTTCCGGCAGGGCGGCGGTCTTTCTGATCAAAATGACGTGGTGCGCAACAAGGCGATTCAGGGCGCGATGCGCTGGATTGACGTGGGCCGCGAACTGAGCTGCCGGTCGGTGCGCTGCGATCCCGGCAAGATGCACCCCAGCAATCTCACGCCCACGGTCGACTCGTATCGGAAGATTGGCACCTATGGCCACATGAAGAGCATAAAAGTCATTATTGAGAACCACGATGAAGTCGGCTCCACGCATCCGGAAGTGCTGGTTAGCCTGTTCAAGATGGTGGGCGGGCACCGCGTGGGCGCGCTTCCCGACTTCGGCAATTTTCCCGATGAAACCACGCGCGAGCGAGGTTTGACGCTGCTGTTCCCCTGGGCGTTTGATGTATGCCATGCCAAGGGCTACGAATTTGACGCTTCTGGGAAAGAAACAAAGTTTGATTTTCCCAAGTGCGTAGAGATTGCGAAGAAAGGGAAATTCCGCGGGGTTTACTCGGTCGAGTTCGAGGGTCCCAACACCTACGATCCGTATGATGGCGTGCAGAAGGTAGTGAATGAACTGCTGATGTACTTGTAGAGCGGCACTCGAACGACCCGCTCCTGTTGGGCACTACCGTGGAAGCGCACGGCTTCAGCCGTGCGAAATTGTGAGTTTTAAAAAACGGGCTTTAGCCCCGGTCATTCAGGATCGGCTTCCCTTATGTTCCAGGTAATTCGCTCACCCAAAGTTTATGACGTGTGCATCATTGGCTCCGGCGCCGCCGGCGGCACGGCTGCGAAGGTGCTTACCGAAGGTGGTCTGAACGTGGTGTTGCTGGAGGCCGGACCTCCCCTGGTTCCCGCCAAGGACTTTAAAGAACACATGTGGCCCTACGACCTGCCTCATCGTGGCGAGGGCGTAGGTGGCAAGCATCGCAGCGGCATTGAGGCCGTAGGCGACGAATTCCTGGCCCCTAACGGCTTCTGGAGCATCGAAGGCGAGCCCTATACTACCGCTCCCGGATCCGCATTCTACTGGTTCCGCTCGCGCATCGTGGGCGGGCGCACCAACCACTGGGGCAGAATCGCTCTGCGCTTTGCGCCGGTGGACTTCAAGGCCCGCTCGCACGACGGGATGGGGGACGACTGGCCCATCAGCTACGAGGATATAGCGCCCTACTATGACAAGGTGGAATCCTACATCGGGGTTTTTGGCACGAAGGAGAACATTCCCAGCGCGCCCGATGGCGTCTTTATGCCACCGCCCAAGCCGCGTTGCACAGAAATATTCATTAAGCGGGCCTGCGACAAAATCGGGGTAACCTGCGTTCCTTCGCGCATGGCTATCATTACCCAGGAGCACAATGGCCGTCCTGCCTGCCACTACTGCGGGCAGTGCGGGCGGGGGTGCATTCCCGCCTCCAATTTCAGCTCCAGCCAGGTGATGATTCCGCCGGCGAAGAAGACAGGCCGCCTTACCCTGATCACGAACGCGATGGCCCGCGAGCTCATGGTGGGCAAATCGGGCAAGGTGGAGGCGGTCTCCTACATTGATAAGAAAACACGCAGCGAACAGCAGGTGCGCGCCCGCGCCGTAGTGCTGGGGGCGAGCGCCTGTGAATCCGCCCGCCTGCTGCTGAACTCGCGCTCGCCGATTTTCCCGGACGGTTTGGCCAACGGCTCGGGCGTGGTGGGACGCTACCTGACCGACAGCGTGGGCAGCAACGGCGCCGGCTACTTCCCGCAGCTGGCTAAAATTCCGCCCCACAACCACGACGGCATTGGCGGCATGCACCTCTACATGCCGTGGTGGAAGTACGACCGCAAAAATGAATTTCTGCGCGGATACCATATTGAGTTCGGCGGCGGGCGCTACATGCCGGGCGTGGCCGAATTCGACGACGTGTGCGATCAATTTGAAGGTTATGGCCCCGCGCTGAAAAAGAAATGCCGCGACAGCTATGGCACGACTATCGGCTTTGCCGGGCGCGGCGAGATGATTCCCAACCCTGACTGCTACTGCGAAATTGATCCTGACACGGTGGACGAGTGGGGCATTCCCGTGCTGCGCTTCCACTGGAAGTGGGGAGACAACGAATTGGCCATGGCGGAAGACATGCAGAACACCTTCCGCGAAATCGTGGCCGCGGCGGGCGGAACGTATATAGAATCGCGCCTGCCAAAGAGCCACATTTCCAGTGGCGGGGAAATCATCCACGAACTGGGCGTGGTTCGCATGGGCTCAGACCCGCGCAAGTCGGCGCTCAACGGCTATTGCCAGGCGCACGAGGTGAAAAATTTGTTTGTGACCGACGCCGCGTGCTTTGTCAGCAATGCCGATAAGAACCCGACGCTGACCATAATGGCGCTGTGCTGGCGGGCTTCCGAGTACTTGCTGAGCGAGGCGAAGAAGGGGAACATCTGAAGTGTCGGTATCGCCCCGTGCTCGGGATGTTTTTGGTCTTCCTACCCGGGGCTGACGTCCTCGGCTAAAAGCTGTTTCGGCGTTCGGGCTGGAAAGTGGCATATGCAAGCTGTTCGGTTTGAGGTGGACTGAAATGCGGAACGTACAGTGTTCCACCGGCTGCTGGAGATACGATGACTATTTCTCGACGTGACGTTCTGAAAACACTTGGAGCAGGGGTGGTTGCCGGTTCCGTGCTCAAGGTTATTCCGGCGCAGGCGGCGGAATATGCGCACCGCATGGTGTTGCAGGAAAAGGCCAAGTCCGGCGCTTACCAACCTAAGTTTTTCAGCACTCACCAGTACGCCACCCTGCGCAGCTTGTGCCAGACCATCATTCCACCGGATGATCATTCTGGCGGCGCCATCGAGGCGGGCGCGCCCGAATTTATTGACCTTCTCACCAGCGAAAATACCGACTATCAGCTGACACTGGGTGGCGGATTGATGTGGCTGGATTCAACCTGTACCGACCGCTATGGCAAGGTTTACCTGGACTGCGCTCCAGCCCACCAGAAGGAAATCCTGGACCTTGTTGCCTACAGCGGAAATGGCGTGAAGGATCCCCGCCTCAGCCAGGGGGTAAACTTCTTTGCCTGGCTGCGGAAGATGACCTGCGATGGTTTTTTCACCAGCGAGATCGGCATTAAGGACCTGCAATACATCGGCAACACGTTCCGCCTGGATTTTCCCGGTTGCCCCCCGCCACCGGAAAACTAGAAAGGCCCTAGGGGCGGGCGAGACGCCCGCCAGACAGCCGGCCAGACGCCGGCGCTACGAGGGAAGAGGGAAGTCATGAGCGACAACTCCAACTGGCGTTCCAATCGGCGCGAATTCCTAACCGCCACCGGTGGCCTGGTTGCCGCCACGCTGGCTTCGGCGGAGCCGCTTTCCGCACTGTCAGCGTCTTCGGGACTGGGTCCAACTTCCGCGGCCCAGCTGAATCCAGGTCAGGGTTCGGCGGCGAATTCGCCGCGCAAGCTGCTGATCGGCGTCTTCGATCCGGTTTATAACAACCTGAGTCTCGACCAGATGTTGGAGAAGGTCGCTCCCTTGCGTCTGGAGGCAATGGAGATCGGCACCGGGGGCTACCCGGGAGACAGCCATTGTCCGGTGCAGGAGTTGCTGGCCGATCCTGCCAAGGCGCGTGCCTGGAAGAAGAAGTTTGAAGATCGCAACATCCGTGTGGCGACGTTCAGCTGCCACGGCAACCCGGTCCATCCAGACGCCAAAATCGCTGCCCGTGACGCGCAGATCTTCCGCAACACCGTGCTGCTGGCCGAGCGCCTGGAAGTTCCGGTAATCGTCGGATTCTCCGGGTGCCCAGGAGGCAGCCCTACCGACACGATGCCCAACTGGGCAACTTACCGCTGGCCTCCCGAGTACGCCCAGATTCTGGACTGGCAGTGGAAGGAAAAGATCATCCCCTATTGGACGGAAGCAGCCAAGTTTGCCCGCCAACACGGCGTACACAAGTTGGCTTTCGAGATGCACCCCGGTTTTTGTGTCTACAATCCCAAGACCCTCATGCGTTTGCGCGAAGCGGTGGGCGAGGAAATCGGGGCTAACTGCGACCTCAGCCACCTATTCTGGCAGGAATGCGACCCGGTCGAGGTGATCCGCTTCCTTGGCAAGCAGGGCGCCATTTACCACGCCCACATGAAGGATACGGTGCTGTTCAAAGAGAACATCGAGAAGTACGGGGTGCTCAACTTTGCATTTGAGCCCAAAGACATACCCACCGCTTCCGCCATATTCCGCGCCGTAGGCTACGGACATGGCGCCAATCTGTGGAAGGACGTGATGCGCGCCTACATGGAGGTCGGCTACGACGGCATACTCAGCATCGAAAATGAGGATCCCATCCTGCCGGGCGAAGTGGGCGTAGAGCGCGCTGTGTATGTACTTAAGAATGTGCGGGAAGAACTAATGAATTCCAGCGCTGGAAAAGCTTAATCGCTACGCAAACGGCAACTGTTGTATTTCACAACAGCTGATTCGCGATGGCAACGAACTGCTGTCAAGTTTTTGCCTACTCCCTTTGGTTACCGCCGTTCGATTTTATTCCCCATTTCTTGTGACCCCCATCACAGTATTTGCATGATGGCCTCGCTAAAGTACATCCAATTACGCACGGGCGGGTCAAATCGGCCGGTTGGTGAATTGCGATGGAAGCGCAACGGAAGACCATCCTGATTGTTGATGATGACGAGCAGGTGCTGATTGAACTGGAGCGCTTGCTGGAAGACCAGGGGTACAGTACTACTACTGCCTGGAGCGGCCGGGAAGCCCTGCAGTTGCTGCAGTCGAAATCGTTTGATTTTGTGCTGCTGGACGGCGATCTGCCAGATCTGACGCGCGAAGAGTTAATGCAACAGGCGCGGCAGTGCTCGAAATCCTACTGGATTGTGCTGCAGCCGCGAGCCCGTTTTCGCCCGGAATCGGTCGCCGCCAACTCGGTATGCAAGTGGGAGCACAGCGCCATTCTTTCCAAGCTGCGTGAATGTCTCTCCGGGTGCGAGCACATTGCTGTCGGCAGGCGCCCCGGAAGCGTAGCCTGAGACCCCCTTCAATTGTGGAAACAGACTCGAAGCGCAGGTGTCCCCTGTGCCGCCTGATCGGCCGACGGTGCCTGAGCAATTACGAGTTCACGTCGCTAAGGAAGGATGAAAGATCTACTTTGTCATCCTGGCGGGGTGAGGAAGGGATCACAGTAACGTTACCACCGGCAGCGGCGGCAGCGGCCGATTGCTCCGCGCCCAGCAGGGGCGCAACTAGTCGCAGCGCCTCGATTTCGGCGCGCAACTGCTGCATGCGCGCCTCCTTCTGCTTCAACACCTCTTCGATGCTTTTCATGGTGGCCCCCGTTCGGCAGCTAAGGCAGGCCCGCAGCGCGCCTCAACAGCCACTGTCAGCAGGGAGAGTAAGCGGCGCTGCCGGCGGCAGCCAGATAACCAAAGGTATTGGCCCTGCGGCCAGTTCTCAAGCGTTTGCGGCTGCCTTTAAATTCAGGTCCTGCACTCCATTTTGCTCGGCACACTTTACCCCACAGCTGTGCTTCTGATATGAGTTTTCTGTCCTAAATTGTTGAGGAAATAGGCCTAGCTTGCCGTAACGGGGCTTAGGTTGCCGTAATTTCAACGCGGGAACTCCTTGATCGCGCCTAATTATCTTTCTGGCGGTTTCAGTGTGGCCACCATTCTGTGCTGGGGCAGCGCCGACTTCATAGGCGGCATAGCTGCCAAGACCACAGATTCGTTCCTGGTGGCTGCCCTGGCGCACGCCAGCGGTTTCCTAGTGATGGCTTCGGTGGCCCTATGGGCGCATGCCGCTTTCCCAGCTACCGGCCCGATGCTGTGGGCCCTGGCAGCAGGCGCTTGCGGCGGTGTAGCCCTCGCGATTTTTTACCGTGCTCTGGCTTCCGGCCACATGGGGCTGAACGCTCCAGTGGCTGCCCTGCTGGCAGCCGCCATCCCTGTGGCCTTCGCTTTCAGCGTAGAGGGCATTCCGCATCCGTTGCAGGTGGCAGGCTTTGTGCTGGCCGGCGTCGGCATATGGTTCATCTCCAAGCCCGACCACATCACCGGCCGGCCCAAGGGATTGGGCCTGACCGTAATAGCAGGGCTTGGGTTCGCCGGATTCTTTCTCTGCATCAACCAGACCGGCGACAGCTCCGCATTGTGGAGCGCAGCTCTTTCCCGTTGCCTCGCTTTCTTTCTGGTCTCGTTGATCCTGGCATTGAAATGGCGACGTGGCGGTGTGGCCACACGTTTTGCCTGGCTGGGCTTGCTGGCCGGGGTGCTGGATGTAAGCGGTACCGCATTTTTTGTGCGTGCTGACCAGACAGGCAGGCTGGACGCGTCCGTGGTGTTGTGCTCGCTATACCCCGTGATCACGGTCCTGCTAGCGGTGTGTTTTCTGAAGGAACGGTTTACGCGTGTAAAACTGGCTGGAATAGCGGCGGCAGTGGCGGCCGTACCGTTGATTGCGCTGAAGTAGGACGAGATTTTAAATCCTCGGAACCTGCGTAGCTGGTTAGTAGTTAGTGAGTCGTTACACCATATACCAGCCACCAATTACCGGCGATACGCTACCGCTCCGCAAAGTTTCTCTTCCGGGCCGCCTCTACTCGCCTGACCGCGCCCAGGAAGTCGCCATAGAGGTAATAAGAGACATCGGCGCTGTCCGCGGGCACCAGATCGCGAACCCGGCAGCCGTACTTCTGCCGCAGCAGTCGCGCGAGCAACTCAAAGCGGTGATAGTCCTCGGAGCGTGCTTGCTCACGGTAAATCACCTGATTACTGTGGCGAATTATCCAGTGGCGGCGCTCTTCCGCTCCGCTGCCGGTGATTTCCAGATCCCAGGTGAGAGTAAATTCTGGAGCGGAAATCTCCGGCAGGCGGGCCAGAATTTGCTGCGCTTCTCCTAGCCGCTCTTCACGCCAGGCTCGGGCAGTAGGCAGTTTGGCGTTCCCGATCATGCTAGTGGTATCTATTCTACGGAAATCGCCATAGATCACGTGAACTTTCCCAGCCGGATCCTAAAGCCTCCACTTGGAGGCCATCCCCACGGACGCATCCTAACTCGGGCCTGGTTGGAGTTCGGCAGGCTACTGCATTACTACCGTGACGGTTCTCCTGTGTTCAACTCCTCCCGAAGTTGCCACCACGGCAAATTTGCTGTTGGGTTCCGCCGAGACAACGCCGGGAGCCGGGCGTTGGCTTACGCCTCCGCCGCAACTCAGCGCCAGCAACAGGCCTGCGCCCGCCAAGCCTGCCAGAAGCAGCCAGAGGGAACGCCGCTTGCGCTTTCCGGCCAATGGCGTGGTGCTCACACACAATCCTGCCAGAAAAAACCAAGCGGCAGGGAGAGATCCTGGAAATCTCCGGCTGCCCGCGGACGCGCTACTGTTGCTTACCGTCAGCTTGGATTGCATGGGAGTAGAGCCCGCCGGCAGCGACGCCGGCGAAAACGTGCAGCTCATCCCCGCGGGCAGTCCGGAACAGGAGAGCGACAACGGGCTGATCAACCCGTCAGCCTGCGGAATCACCTGCACGGTTGTGTTGGCGGATTGGCCGGTAGGCAGCACCATCTTTTCGTCCGTCTTGAGGTTAAAATCGCCGCTGGTGAGGCCGTAAACCAACAATTCTCCAGAAAAGGTCGGAACGTACACTTTGCCGTTGGCGATCGTAGGTGGCGCGAACTTGGCAAAACCGCCCAGGTCATCACGCTGGCTGTTCTGCGTGCTGTCCCAGAGTTCGTGCGAGACGTCGCCAGCATCAAAAGCACGCAGAACACCATGCAAGTGGCCGCCGGCATCTTGGGAAGATGCCGCGGTGGCCCACACAATGCCGCTGTCCGGCGCAGCTCCGTTGGCGGAAAGCGAGAGGGCAACGCTGTTGGAGATCTGGCCGGGAGCAATCATCGTGCTCCGGGAAAGCGGAGTGCTCTGCAGACGTCCGGCGGCAAGGCCATACTGCTTCAGATAATCTCCAAGTCCCCACAGGTAGACGGCCGGTCCCTGGCGGCCATTCCAGAAGACGGGCGCACCGAGAAAGAAGCCGGTGGCCTGGAATTCCTGGGCGTCGTTGTTGAAGGCGGAATTGTATTTGCCGAACTGATTTTCATTCACTAGCCGCAGTACACCATCCTTGCCGACGCCGAGCACCAGTCCCAGGTTGGGCAGCACCATGGGACCGCCTCCCCCCACGTCCAGGTCCACCGAATTCAGGTAATTCTGGTTGTTGGGAGTGAAATAGTCCAATACGGCGAGCCGTTGGGACGCGTTCAGCCGCAGAAAACTGTTGCCCCAATCTCGTCCGCCGTTATTGCCATCGAAAGTTCCGTTCCCAGTCGCCAGGAAAATGCTGTTGCCGTCCGCGGCCAGAGCTTGCCCACCAGCCCAGATGCCCGCCGCTTCGCCATCGGGACTGGCGTTGAACACTGATACCTGCTGCAACGTGGCGCCATCGTAGCCCATCACCCATCCATGAAAGGGAGGAATGTCCCCCACAGCGCCGAAGGCGATGTAGACCACTCCATTGAGCAGCAGCAGGCCGGGGCGGTTGAGATGGTAGAGAGCGTCGAAAGTCACGCTTCCGTCGTTGCTGCCAGCGCCGCTGCCTGGCACCGAAGCGCTGATCCGCACCGGGCCGCCAAATTTCTCCGCTCCCGTGCCTGTATCCAGCGCGTGCAGCATGAACTGGTAATTACCGCCGGCCTTGGTCTTTGCCACCACGTAGAGGGTCTGCGTAGCGGTATCAATCACTGGCGTGCTAGTGACTCCAATTTCCGGAACCAGGTCGTTATAAGGGCAGAACGGTGAGCTGCTGATGACCTGGCAGACGTCGCTGCTGGGCACCGCCGGTCCCAGATTCACTTGCCACAGTGGCGCGGAGTCGCCGGGGTTATCAGCGTCGAAGGCATACACGCTGTTATGTTCCGTGGCGACGTAAACCACATTGTGGATGCCTTGGCCGGCAACCGGAATGTCAGAAAGATAGAGCGGCTGCGCGTAAATTTGGCCGTCCACCGGTCGGCTGAAAATCTTGCCAAAGTTGCTGCCATTAACGTTGGCGGTGCTCAGAATGGTTTCGCTAAGGTTTGCACCCGTGCGCGCTGCATCATTGTGATTGGTGGTGACCTGAACTTGGCTGGCGGCCATACCCGCCAGCGCCACCCATGTAAGGGCGATGCTGCACAGTCTTCGAGTTTGACTCACAGATGAACCCCTGAACTTGATGTTTACGGAGGGTTGAAAACGAGTACCCGATCGCGTTGGCGACCTAGGCGTGGGCACGGCTCACTTTTATAGACGACTAGTCGGAACTGCAGCACCGCGCCGGCACACACCAGCACAGATGGACTAGATGGCCAGATGGTTTACTGAGTTGGCCAGAGTGGACTCACAATTTCAAGCATTCAGATATCCCACGTGTTTAACACGTTTGATCTCGGACTCGCAATAGGAGTTCCTGCTTAATTGCCGGCATTAAGTGCCGGCCCTCCCTGTGGATTCCGAGCGCTCATGGCCTGACAACAAATCTCCACGGTATTCCCGCTCTATGCCATGTTTCTGTATTGCCCGCGGTTTCCCTCCAAAACTTAGTGCGCGCCCGGTCTTGTCAGGAGCCTTCCTGCTCTTTACTAGCTTGGCCCGCCTTCACGGTGGTTGGCTGCGGAGGTGGTGGCGCCTACAATGGGGCAATTATTCATCACCCGCATTACACTTGCCGGAACCTACAGCGCTAAAGACAACCCGCTACGGCCTATGACCCGCTCCGAAACCCTCACTGTCCAAATTAGGCCAATCGGGCATGGGCCGTGAAGAGTTTTGCGGCGCCTATGCAGTGCTTGTCAGCAGTTGTGCAATAGTATTACCGAAGTACGGCACTCCCGGCCCCACTCCTTTGTCACCGCCAGTCGTGTGCAGCTATGGTATGCTCATGCGGTTGGAGCAGGTTTTTCCCCCAGTTAGCGAGCTTACGTGTCCATCCCAACAACGCAACCCCAATCTCCCTCCCTCCTAGCACCGCGTGAGCCGGATTCTCTGGCGAATACCGGCTTGCGCCAGACGCTCCTGTACGAACTGGCCACCAAGATCATTTACCTGAACGGCGAACTTTCCACCCTCGATCTTTCCGACCACCTGCGGCTCAGCTTGCCGGTGGCCCAGGAAATCTTCTGGTTCCTGCGCCGCGAACAATTGTGCGAAGTGACCGGCATGGTGGGCAACATTCACCGCATGACCTGCAGCGCAAAAGGCCGGGAGCGGGCCCAGCAGTTGCTGGAAGTGAATCACTATGCAGGCGCGGCTCCGGTGTCGCTGGAAGACTACACGGCGCAGGTACGGGCCCATGCGGCTGCCGGCAAGGACGTGCGACCTGCGGATTTAGAGAGAGTGTTTGCCGACCTGGTCCTCGAACCCGACGTGCTCCCCAAGCTGGGCGCCGCGGTGCAATCGGGACGCGCCATTTTCCTTTACGGTCCCACCGGGACGGGCAAAACCAGCGTGGCCGAGAAGTTAGGCGAGGTGTTCGGCGAGCACCATGTATGGATTCCACACGCTATAGAAGTGGACGGTGATGTCGTCTCCGTGTATGACCCAGTGGTACACACCGCGCTGGAGTTGCCCACAAAGGGAGTAGACCGAAGGTGGGAGTTGTGCCGGCGGCCGAAGCTGGTAGTGGGCGGTGAGCTGACGCTGGAGATGCTGGATCTTGGATTCAACGCGGCCACTCGCTTTTATAGTGCTCCGGTGCAGATGAAGGCCAATAACGGAGTGCTCATTATTGACGACTTTGGGCGGCAGCGCGTAAGAGCTTCGGAACTGCTCGACCGCTGGGTTGTTCCTCTGGACCGCAAAATTGACTTTTTGACCCTGCGCAGCGGCAAGAAGATTGAGGTGCCGTTCGACGTCATGGTGGTGTTTGCCACCAACCTCAATCCCGCCGATGTCGTAGAGGCGGCATTCCTGCGCCGCGTGCAAACCAAAATCAAGCTCGATCCCGTGAGCAGGGAAGCATTTCACGAGATTTTCCGCCGCGTTTGCTCGTACCACCAACTGGATTATCAGAGCTCGGTTGTGGATTCGGTCATAGCCGCCCTGGAGCAGGCAGGAGAGCCTCTCCGCCCCTGTTATCCTCGTGACCTGGTCAACCAGGTCTGCTGGGCGGCAAAATACGAATCGCAGACGCCCCGCCTGGATATCCCCAGTTTGCAGCGTGCCCTCTCCTCGTATTTCCTGTCTTGAGGGAATAGCTCCTCGGGATTTTGGGCAGGCAATTCGCGAATTCAATACCTGAGGCCTGAGCTAATGGATGTAGCATTTTGGTTCATCAAAGGCGCTCTTCTCGTCCTTTGTGTGTATTTCATGGTGTACTTGATCGAGGCGCGCTGAGAGCGCGCATTGTGGAGGCGAATCTCGAGGCATGTACTGCGCGCACGTAGTGGGAGCGCGGCCCAATTTCATGAAGGCGGCACCGGTAATGCGGGCCCTGGCGCCAAAGCCCGGACTGCGCCAGGTTCTGGTGCATACCGGCCAGCACTACGACCAGAACATGTCCGACGTTTTCTTCCGCGAACTGGAAATCCCCGAGCCCGATTTCAACCTGGCCGTCGGCTCGGGCAGTCACGCGGTTCAAACCGGGCAGATGATGATGCGCTTCGAGCCGGTCATCAAAAAAGACAGGCCTGACCTGGTGCTGGTTTACGGCGACGTTAATTCCACCATTGCCGCTGCCCTGGTATGCACCAAGCTTGGCATTCCGGTGGCGCATGTGGAAGCCGGCTTGCGCTCCTTCGACCGCAGCATGCCGGAGGAGATCAATCGCCTGCTCACCGACCAGATCGCCAACCTGCTCTTTACGCCTTCAGAAGATGGCGACCAGAACCTGCTGCGGGAGGGCATACCGGCCGAACGCATTCATTTTGTCGGCAACGTTATGATTGACACCCTGGTGCGGCTGTTGCCCAAGGCGGCGGCTTCACTGCCCGAGGTCCTGCCTCCTCGCTATGCCCTGGTCACTCTCCATCGGCCCTCCAATGTGGACGAACCGCAGATGCTCCAGGGATTTCTGCATGTTCTGGGCGAGATCAGCCACGAGTTGCCAGTCATTTTCCCTATTCACCCCCGCACCGCACAGCGAATTGCCCAGCTGGGCTTCCATCCGGGCGAGAGCTTTCTGTTTTGGGGACCTCAGTCATATTTACAATTTCTGGCTTTGCAACAGAAGGCAACGGTGGTGATCACCGATTCCGGCGGCATCCAGGAGGAGACCACTTTTTTGGGCATTCCATGCCTTACTCTGCGCGACAGCACGGAACGGCCTGTCACAGCTACGGTTGGCACCAATCTCCTGGTGGGACGTGACCTGAAGCGCCTGCAGGCCGAGGTTCGTGCACTCCTGTGCGGCCGCCGCAAGCAAGGCAAAATTCCCCCTCTCTGGGATGGGCAGGCGGCGCAAAGGATCGCCGACATCATTTGTAAGCGGGGATGACCGCCGGGGCGCGATAGTTTAGAATGAGGCTCGCGTCGGGCTGCCAGGCCGCCATTAGGCCTGAATCGCAAGCCCTTCCTGCTTTTCCGGGGTGTTGTGGGCGGCATTCGCACCGGCTACGTTATGGGTGAAAGTTAAGCATGGTTACGAGTCCCGGCGTACAACCTGGATCGCCCGATCCTTCGGGCACGGATTTTTCCCTTCCCCCTAGCAAGGGACAACTCCGGACAGAAGCCTGGCGCTTCATCATCGTTGGCATCGTCAACACCTTCGTTGACCTGGGTGTCCTCAATCTGCTCATCCAGATTACCCATACAGGCCAAAGAGGCTTCGATTTCATGCTCATCAAGACCACCTCTTTTCTGGTGGCCGTGCTTAATAGCTATTTCCTGAATCGGAGCTGGACCTTCCGTGACAAAGGGCGGCAAAAGAGCTTCTTACATTCCGGCAGCCAGTTCCTGGTGGTAAGCCTGATTGGCGCGGTTGTGAACGTGGGTACCGCGTCCTACGTTGCGACGTTTGTTTCGCCCGTCTCGGGCCTCGAGAAACTGTGGCCTTCAGCTGCGGCCCTGGTGGGGACGGCTTGCAGCTTTGTCTGGAATTTCATCGGTTACAAATACATCGTCTTTACCTCCCGGGGCCAGGCTGCTTACCAGTAGCGCCTGCAGCCAAACGTTTCGACGCACGACGCCATCATGGCCATAATCACTCCTCCCCTCCTGCGTCGTCGGCTGCGGTGGTGCGCAGCTCAATTTCGGGCATGCCGGCCCCGCGAAGCTGGCGATTGAGGGCAGGCAGGTCGGTACTCTTTATCGCGTTCCAGCGCTGCATGACGCTGCTGAGGTTACGTTCCGTTTCCGCCAGGGCGCTCGTTTCCGCAACAGTAGGCGCGGCGTCAGCGCGGTCCACGTCACCATAGAGCGAGGCCACGTCCCCATTTACCCGCGTGAGCGTGACCTGCGTAGCAGCCGCTGAAGATTCGCCGCTTTTGCCGAGGACGCCAGTCAGCTTGTTATCTAAGGCGGTGACCGCATTCTTAACCGGGCCGCTGGCCTGCGCCGTCAATTTGCGAAGTTGTTCGCTGGCGGAGCGCGCCTGCAGGACCGCTTCCGCAGCCTGCGTCATCATGGAAGATAGGCGCGCCTCCATCTGGAACTGCTGCTCAAGCCCGGTAAGCGGAGTTTTTACCCGTGGGTCCATTTTGACAGTGAGCGGCGCAGCATAGCTCTTGCCGTCCACCCTGAGCCGCACGGTGTACTGGCCAGGCACAGCGCGCGGACCCTGCGGCACACGCGGCGTACCGTGGGGTACTGCCGAGATGGGATACGAGAAGTGTGTGGCCACCGGCGTGGTGTAGTGCAGATTCCACACCCAGCGGTGCGCCCCGGCCGCGGCCGACAGCACCCGCGGCATCCGGATCCAGTACAGCGGGATGAGCTGCTTTTTTAATTGTTCTTCTGTCTGCTCGGGCTTATCGCTACTGGCATAGCGCCTGACCACCTTTCCCTGCGAATCGAGAATTTCCAGCGTGACTGCGCCGGACGCGGGCTGCGCCAGGTAGTAGTCAATGATGGCGCCGTCGGGCGGGTTCTGGCCCGCCGGCTCATCTGGCGGAATAGGTGTGTCCGTGTAAGTGGAGCGGCGCACACGGTGAGCCGGCGTGGGCTGGAATAGGTGCGCAGGTGAAGCAGCAATTTCGGGCGTGAGCTGGCGCAGGGGCGCAATGTCGTCCAGAATCCAGAACGACCGCCCGTGGGTAGCGACGATCAGGTCATTGTCGTGAATCCAGAGGTCGCGCATGGAGGTGTGAGGCAGGTTGAGCTGCAGCGACTGCCAGTGCTCGCCGTCGTCGAAGGAGACGTACACGCCCGTCTCGGTGCCGGCGAAGAGCAGGCCCTTGCGTACTGAGTCCTCGCGCACGGTGTCCGCAGGGGCGTTATCCGGCAGGCCGGTGGTGATGAGCTGCCAGCTTTTGCCGCCGTCGCGGGTGCGGTAGATGTAAGGCTTCAGATCGTTGATGCGGAAGCGCGAAACGGAGGCGTAGGCGGTCTGGTCGTCGAAGTGCGAAGCCTCCAGTTGAGTGACTTTGCTCCAGGGCGTGAGCTCCGGGGGAGTGATGTTGCTCCAGTTCTTGCCACCATTGTGGGTGATCCAGATCTGGCCGTCGTCGGTACCCGCCCAGATGGTGTTCACATTCTTGAACGAAAGCGCCAAAGAGTAAATAACCCCGCGCTGCTCCCCCGCCTTGGGATTCACGAGCTTGCCCACGCTGGCGGGTGTGCCGGGGTTCTGACGGCTCAGGTCCGGGCTGATGATTTGCCAGAAATGGCCGCCGTCCGTAGTCTTGAACAGCACGTTGGCCGCGTAATACATGGTGTGCGGGTCAAGCGGCGAAAACATCACGGGCTGAGTGCGGTCGGCCCGGTACTTGCCATCTCGAAGGGGAATAGGGGTGACGTTCTCCACCTGGCCGGTGCTCCAGTGAAAACGCGACACCTCGGTCCGGCCGGCGCCGTAAACGATGTCAGGATCGAGCGGGTCGGGGGCGGCATACCCATACTCGATGATGCCTACGGGGTGCCAGTCGCGGAAAGTGATCTCGCCGTCGTTGCCTCGGCTCAGAGTGCACACGGAGCCGCTTTCCTGCTGCCCACTGCACACTCTGTAGGGAAAATCGTTGCTGACCGCCACGTGGTAAAGCTGCGCCGTGGGCTGGTTGTACCATGAGCTCCAGGTCTGGCCGCCGTTGACGGTGACGATGGCTCCCTGATCGCTGACCAGCAGAACGATGTTGGAATTGTCCGGGCTGATCCAGAGGTTCTGGTAATCATCGCCGCCAGGAGCGCCACGAAGGCTGGTCCAGGTCTGGCCGCCGTCGGTGGAACGCACGGTGACAATGCTGGCGCTGTAGACCACATCGGGATTTTTAGGGTCCACCCGGGGTATGGGCAGGTCGCCGCCGCCGATGCGCATGGCGGGGCGCGCGTCCTTGGTGGCTTGATGCCAGGTCTGGCCGGCATCGTCGGAGCGGTAGAAGCCGAGCCCGGCGGAGGATTCGTAGCCGCCCGGCTCCGTGGTGGCGACAGTAGCGTAGAGGCGGCTGGGCTGGCTGGGCGCAATGGCCACATTGACCTGCACAAGATTCTTGGGCAAACCGCTGGTCAGCTGCTGCCAAGTATTGCCACCGTCTGTGGATTTGAAAAGGCCGCCCGCAGTGCCGTTGAATTCATTGTTGTCCTCCCACGGTCCTTCGCGTGCTTCCCACATGCAGGCATAAAGGATGTTGGGGTTCAAGGGATCCATCTCTATGTCGCAGCCGCCGGTGTTCTCATCCTTGTATAGGACTTTTTGCCAGCTCTGGCCACCGTCGGTGGAACGATAGATGCCGCGCTCGGCGCTGGGCCCATAAGGATGGCCAAGTACGGCCGCAAATACGCGGTTGGGGTCGTGGGGATCAACTGCCAGGGCGGGAATCTGCTGGCTGTCGGGCAAGCCTACGTTGGCCCAACTCTTACCACCATCAGTGGATTTGTAGATGCCATCGCCCACGGAAAGGTCGGGGCGATGCAGGCCTTCGCCGCTGCCGACATAGATGATGTTGGGATCGGAAAAAGCGACCGCGATCGCGCCTATAGATTGTGTGGGCTGGCCGTCGAAAATGGGGTTCCAGGTGCGGCCGTAGTCATCCGACTTCCACACTCCGCCGTCGCCCTGTCCTATATAGAAAACGTTGGGCTGGCCGGGCACGCCGGTGGCGGCGCGCGTGCGCCCGCCGCGGAACGGTCCAATCATGCGCCAGCGCATCTGCTGGTACATGGAGGCGGGAATCTGCTGGGCGACAGCAGTGGCAACAAGAGCGAATAGGTTCAGGCAGGCGACGGCGAACATCGTCACACGAGCTAGTCGGATCACGCGCATCCTCCACAAAAGACCAAGCCGCACAGGATAAACCATGGTGAGGACGAAGAATACGCAAGCCCAGGCTGCTGGTCTTCGGGTGAAGTTGGGGCTGTGGGAGGGCAAAAGGCGACGAGCTCAATAATACGTAAAAGTCCGCCGAGTTCTGAGGATCGGTAGCTCCATTCTGGCTGTTCCATTTTAGCTTCAGACCACCCGCGGATTTCGGCGTGGAGGTTGCGGCGGTTGAGTTCTATACGAAAATCCGGTGGATACTGGCAGGAGAACGACCATAACTGGCTAGAAGCCGTTTTCTCGCGTTTCATTGCCGCGGCAATGCTCCGGCAGGCAGCCGGCGGCAGCCACTCTTCTGGCGCTAATTGTGGGATACTCACGCCTATGACGCTGCAGGAGTGCCGCCGCTTCTACGCCGAGGAAATCCGGCTGGCGGGCAGTGTGAAATCAGCGGTCCTGGTAGAGGCGTTCGCACGCGTCCCGCGGGAGAAATTCCTGGGTCCGGGACCGTGGCACGTTCGCTCCATGGACTTGGCGCTGGGCGACAGCGCATATCTGCGCAGCGAAGATGCCGACCCGCGCCACGTTTATCACAATGTGCCCATTGCCCTCGACACTGCGCGCGACCTGAACAACGGCCAGCCTGGCACACTGGCCCGCTGGATAGATGAACTGGAGGTGCGGCCTGCCGACCGCGTCTATCACTTGGGTTGTGGCGTGGGCTACTACACCGCCGTTCTGGCGGAAGTGGTGGGGGCGGGCGGGCAGGTGGTTGCAAGCGAGATAGATGAAAAGCTGGCGGCGCGCGCGCGGGAGAACCTTGCCGGATATCCCAATGTAACTGTGCACCAGGGCGATGGGGCGGTACTGGACCCCGGCGAATGCGACGCCATGCTCATCAACGCCGGCGTTACCCATCCTCATCCCAGATGGCTGGAGCGGCTGCGCCCGAGCGGTCGCCTGCTGTTGCCGCTCACCGTGCCGCTGGCTCCCAATGTGGGGAAGGGAATGATGGTGAAGATAACGCGCGAACCGGCAGGCTTTGCAGCCCGCGTGGCCACATTCGTCGCCATTTATTCGTGCAGCAGCTTGCGCAACTCGCACGTAGAAGCTCTACTGGGCAAAGCCATGGCCAGCGGCGCGCTGTTCCAGCTGAAATCGGTGCGCCGCGATGTCCACGAGCCTTGCGACTCCTGCCTGGTGCACTCCGGCGAGCTGTGCCTGAGCTCGGCAGATCCTGCTAGAGATTAGCGGTTGCTGACCACTTTCTGCTCGCTGGGTGATTTGCTGAAGAGAATTTCGGTTACCAACAGCAGGGCGCCGATCACGATGGCGCTATCAGCAAGGTTGAAGGCGGGCCAATGATAACTGCCGACATAGAAGTCGAGAAAATCCACCACCTGGCCGCTGACCAGGCGGTCCCACAAGTTGCCTAGCGCACCCCCGAGGATCAGGGCCAGACCTACGCCGGTGGTGGTCATGGCGTGGCTGTTCTTCCATAACAGGGCGGAAACCACGACCAGGGCAACCAGGGAAAACAGCACCAGCACAGCGATTTTCCACTCCGAAGGCGATTCGGCAAACAGCCCGAACGCCGCGCCGCGATTCTCCACGTGGGTGAGGTGGAAGAATCCGGGAACCACGGCTACGCTCTCGTGCAGAGCGATGTTTTTGTCCACTATCCACTTCGCCAGCCGGTCGAAGATGACCACCAGGGCGGCGATCAGGAAGTGGTACTTGCGCATGGCATGCTCAGATGTCATGTGTCTTGGCTCAATCCTATCTTAACCTTCCCACTCCCTCAGCACAGCACTGCAGCGCTCGCAGACTCCGGGGTACTCCGTGTCTTCTCCCACGTGGGTCGAATAGTTCCAGCAGCGCTCGCATTTGCGTCCCGAGGCCTTGCACACTTCAACGCGCACGCCGCCGGCGCCATCCGCGGCAGCATTTTCCAAGGTTACCGCGGAAACGATGAACAAGTACCGTAACTCCTGGGCATACCGCGCCAGCACGGAATAGGCAGGCTCGGGAGCGACCAGCGTAACCTGTGCCTCCAGACTCCCGCCAATCAGCTTCTGGTTACGAGCCCCCTCCAGCGCTTTCAGCACCTCGTCGCGGACGCCGCGTAGCAGCGTCCAGTCAGAGCGAAGCTGCTCCTCATTGGATTCGCCATTGCGGGATGGGGTCGCAATTCCGAGGATTTCCTGCTGGCTGGGAAACTGGGCCAAATGCACGCTTTCCAGGCGGCCGGCTACCCTGGGCATGTGCTGCCATACCTCCTCCGCGGTAAAGCTCAGGAGAGGCGCCAGCAGCCGCACCAGCGCCTCGCCAATGCGCCAGACGGCGGTCTGGCCGGAGCGCCGGCCGCGCGATTTAGGGGCGTAAGTGTAGAGCCGGTCCTTCAGCACGTCAAAGTAGAAGGCGCTCAGATCCACCACGCAGAACTGGTTCACACGCTGGTAAACCTTGTGAAACTCGAAGCGCTCGTACCAGGCCCGGACCTGCTGGTTGAGTTCTGCGGTTTGCAGCAGCATGTAGCGGTCTATCGGTTCCATGTTCTCGTAGGGCACGGTGTGCTGCACCGGATCGAAGCCGGACAGGTTCCCCAGGATGTAGCGGAAGGTGTTACGCAGTTTGCGGTAGTTCTCGGCCACGCGCTGCATAAGCCGCTCGGAGCCGACCACGTCTTCGCGGAAATCAACCGAAGCCACCCACAGGCGCACGATTTCGCCGCCCAGGCGCTCGGCAATGTCCACCGGGTCAACATCGTTGCCCAGGGACTTGTGCATGGCTCGGCCCTGCTCGTCGAGGGTCCAGCCGCTGGTGGCCACCGCTTTGTAGGGTGCGGAGTTGCGGGCAGCGATGGAGCAGAGCAGGGAAGAGTGGAACCAGCCGCGATGCTGGTCGCCGCCCTCGGTGTAGAGATCGGCAGGCCAGGGATAGCCTGGTTCCTGGGACTGAACCACCAGGTAGCTGGAGCCGGACTCGAACCAGACGTCAATGATGTCCATTTCGCGGGTGAAGGAGGAGCCCCCGCAGGCCGGGCAGCGAGTTGCTGGCGGCGGCAGCGAATCGGCTTCCGGCGTGTACCAGGAGTCCACGCCTTTTTCCGCCACCATCTTTACGACGGCGCGATTGACCTCGGGCGAGTTCAGCGCTTTCCCGCAACCGGAACACAGGAACACAGCGATGGGCACGCCCCAGACGCGCTGGCGGGAGATGCACCAGTCGGGGCGCGTGGCAATCATGTTCGAGATGCGCTCTTCACCCCAGGCCGGGTCCCAGCGAACTTTTTTGATCTCATCCAGAGCGCGCGAACGCAGCGTGCCGCCGCCCATGGGCGTTTCCATGTTGATGAACCACTGCTCGGTGGCGCGGAAAATCACCGGATTATGGCAGCGCCAGCAATGAGGATAGGAGTGCTCCAGCTTCTCCGTGTGCAGCAGCACGCCCCGCGCCTTCAAAAGCTCGACGATGGGCTGGTTGGCTTCGAATACAGTCTTACCTTCGTACTCGGGCAAGCCATTGTGCAGGCGCCCTTCCGCATCCACGTTGCACGTCTGGTCGAGCTTGTATTTTTGCCCGGTGTAGAAGTCCTCCGCGCCATGCGAGGGCGCGGTGTGGACCACGCCGGTGCCCTGGTCCATGGTGACGTAATCTCCCAGCACGCCCAGGATCTTGCGCTGCTCCCAGGGCAGGAAAGGATGGTAAAAGTACAGGTGCTCCAGCTTCTCGCCGGGAAATTTGGCGACGATCTTCCAATCCTTGAAGCCGCACTTCTCGGCCGTTACCTGGGCCAGCTTTTCAGCAACAATGTAAATTTCCCCGTCCGCCTCAACTGCAACATATTCCTCATGCGGATGGAATGCGACCGCCATGGAGGCCGGCAGGGTCCAGGGGGTGGTAGTCCATATGATGGTAGAAACCTTCTTGCCCTCGAAAATGCGTTTGGCCGCAAGCTCGGAATCCAGGTCCCGCGGGTCGGACTGCATGCGGTATTTCACCCACACGCCAGGGGAAATGTGGTCTTTATACTCAACTTCCGCTTCGGCCAGGGCGGTGCGATCGAATATGCACCAGTAAACCGGACGTAAGCCTTTGTATACAAAGCCATTCTCAAAAAATTTGTAAAAAGTGGCCAGAACCACCGATTCGTAATCGGGGTTCATGGTGGAGTATGGCTGCTCCCAACGCCCCAAAACGCCCAGGCGCTTGAACTGCGTGCGCTGCAGATCCAGGTATTTTTCCGCGTATTTGCGGCATGCGCGGCGCACGGCCAGCGCTGGCATGGTCAGCTTTTTGCCGCCCAGTTCGGCATCTACTTTAATTTCAATAGGCAAGCCGTGGCAGTCCCAGCCGGGAATGTACGGAGCGTCGAAGCCCGCCATGTTCTTGGACTTAACGACGAAATCTTTCAGCGACTTGTTGAGCGCCGTGCCCAAGTGGATCGGTCCGTTAGCGTAGGGCGGCCCATCGTGCAGAATGTAAAGGGGGGCGCCGGAGCGGACCTGACGCAGGCGGTGGTAGATGCCCATTTCCTGCCAGCGAGTGAGCATTTTGGGCTCGTTCTGGGGCAAGTTCGCCTTCATGGCGAAGTCGGTTTTGGGCAGGTTGAGGGTAGCTTTCAGCTCCAGGGCCACGCTTGCTTGACTCTCCGTGTTAAAGTGCTTTCATTATAGGGAGCAGGGAAACGGCAGTCCAACGCCTCCCGATACCTTCCCAAAATGGAATCCGATAAGCTATCCGTGATAACCGTGTAGGTTTTTCTTTTTGAGTGTCGTTTTGGGCATTTTGGCATCTAAAAGTGAGTATCCCAAGTACATCTGGGTGGTCTTTGGATGCTAAGCTGGTTGCAAGTGGCGGTGAGCACGGGGGAAAGCACTCTGAATCCAAAAAGCAACTTGGCACGTCATGTGCTCATCTCGTTTAATGGCAGGACGTGACTCTGCCCACCCAAGAGGTACCCAGCCGGGACGAAGATATGGCTAATGACGTAATGATCTCCCCAACGGAGAGGCAAGCCGAGCCGGAACTCGACCTGCTTTTGAGATCGGAAACGCTCGATCGCCCGTGGTGGAAAACGCTGCGCGAGAGCATCCATGAGTGGCGGCATCCGCCCAAGCTTCCGCCCCTGCAGCTGACCTCCAAGCCAGTTCCGGTCAAGGAAATCTGGGGCGAGTACAACTACAAGAAAAAGAGCGCGGCGGGTTCGATTGTGCTGCACTGCCTGGCCATCGGCGGTATTGTGGCCGGGTCGCTGATCGGCGCGCGGGTGGTCAAGCAGGTGGAGAAACACGAGACGGTGACGCTGGTGGCGCCGGATCTCTCGCCTTACACGCCGATGTCGAGCAAAAAGAATGACACCATAGGCGGTGGCGGCGGCGGTGGTGACCGCGACAAAATGCAGGCGCCTAAGGGCAAACTGCCCAAGTTGGCCATGGAGCAGATCACTCCACCGGCCATGGTGGTGCGTAATGATCACCCCAAGCTGACCGCAGAGCCCACGGTAGTGGTTCCGCCGCAGGTGCATCTGGCAGCGAACAACATGCCGAATTTTGGCGATCCCAAAGCGGCGATTCCGGCGGGCCCGCCTTCGAACGGCACGGGCTCGGGCGGCGGCATTGGGTCGGGATCTGGAGGTGGTGTGGGCTCGGGCACAGGGCCGGGTGTTGGGCCGGGCCGCGGCGGTGGCATCGGTGGCGGCGTGTTCCGCGTGGGCGGCGGCGTTTCTGCTCCGCGCGCGGTCTATACGCCTGATCCCGAGTACTCTGAGGAAGCGCGCAAGGCCAAGTACCAGGGCACCTGCGTGCTGTGGCTGATTGTGGGTCCGGATGGCCGGCCGCACGACATCAAGGTGGCGCGTTCGCTGGGCATGGGATTGGACCAGAAAGCCATCGAGGCGGTGCGCAACTGGAAGTTTGAGCCTGCCATGAAAGATGGCCACGCAGTGGCCGTGCAGATCAACGTGGAAGTTAATTTCCGGCTGTACTAATACAGTTCAGGAAATCTAACCAGGGGAGGCGAACCTGCCTCCCCGTTTCATTTTCCTTATTGGGCCGCTGGTTCCGGTTTAGGCTCGGCTACTTGGCGCCTGCGCTTCAGCTTAATGCGCCGCAGCGGCGCGGGCCTGCTCCGGGGGCTGGCTGGCCAGCAGAATCATGGTTTCCAACGTGCGCGGACGCTGGGCTGCGGTGGCGATCAGGTAGCGCGCGTTGCCCTTGGGATCCGGAGTGAACTTTGTTCCGCCATCGGGAAGCACGGTGATCTTGCCGGGAGGCGAGAGATCGAAAAATCCGTGGTCCGGCCAAACCGCGTAAAGCGTCGCGGTTAAATCCCAGGTCGGGCGGTCGTAGGGCATCTTCATCAGCAGGCGATAGCCCTCGGCCACTGGATGGTCGGGCAGATAAGAAAAGTCGTGCTCGATGCTGGTGGCGGGAAAGAGCATGGATTCACCTACCTCATAGCCGCTGACCACAATGGGCGTAGGCCACTCCGCAAACAGCTTGCTGGCCGAAGCAACGTCGGTTTCTACGTTGAACTCCGGCTTGGTGGAAACGTAATTGCCCGCCATGGCTACCAGCAGGCGAACTTTTTTTGCTGCCAGTTCGCGGCCGCTGAACGGGCTGTCGCTGTCCGGCGGCGAATCGAGCAGTCGGGCCAGATTGGTGCTGAAGCCAGTCTGCACTACCACCACGCTGCTATCCTGCTGCTGTGCCAAGATTTTTCGCAGCAAGCCGACGGCTTCTGGCGCCTGGCTGCCATCGGTGATCTTGTGTGGATACACGTAGCTGCCGTCCGGCCGCTTGCGCTCCGAAGGCCCCTGAATCATGGGATTGCTCTGCGGCGTCTTGCCGTTATGCACCATGCCGACGGGAATATCGCCCCGTCCGTAAAACGTGTTCACCAGGTCCACATACGGCGCGGCCCAGCGGTTGTCCTTGGTGATGGTGACGGCCAGCAGCTTGGCCTCGCCGCGGCTCTCGAAGGCGTGCAGCATGGCCAAGGCTAGAGCGTCGTCAATGTCGTTGCCCATGTCGGTGTCGAAAATGATGCGTACCGGCTGGGAGGCAGCCAGGGAAGAGAAGGCAAGCATGAAGAGGATGATGATGGCCCTGCGGCAGTTCACGGGCAATCCTTTGTTCCTTTGCACCTGGGGCCTTCTAGCATGCCACACTCGGGCGCATCCCTGCAGCCCTGGGCGGTGGCCCACACAACGTGGTTTTCGTTGTGTGGGAATGGTTCGGCTCTGCACATTAAGCGACCCGACTGAACTGCGATCTTCTCATTGGTTCCCACTCAAGCCAAAACCGGGCTTGAGTGGGCCACCTGCCAAAATCGGGCTTGAGTGGGCCACCTGCCCGAAGTTGTGCCAACGCATGGCGGCCTGGCGTAAATCGCACAAACTGTGGATATTTGGGTGTCGCAGGCAGGCCGCCGGGCTGAGTAGAATAGAAGGAACGAATCCCATTCGCAGCTTCCAGAGGGCATGGCCGAACAGTTCATCCATCTTCACCTGCA
>DATFDP010000254.1:0-3775 GCA_035252015.1 Terriglobales bacterium | reverse complement strand
TTCGTTCAATTCACCGAGTTTGGCCAAGTCAGTTCAACGAAACAGGTATCCTCCGGGAACATCAGAGCGCCCCGGGAAGCAGAGTGCGTCTCTAGAGTGCGTTTCTATAGAGGAGGGAGCTGTAGGCTCACGGTACGGTTTCTCATGATTACACCATCCCTGATTTGGTCTGCATATACAAAATATAGTAGGCGCCCTACGGAGTTATGGACACGCTCTGAAATAGGGCCCGCCATCTTATCGCATCTTGCCGCAAAATCAGCTACTTGGGGCGTTATCGAACTTTGTCCGATGCGGCCCCCGAATTGCAACTTTCAAAAAGCACTTGGAGTGTTTACCGGCTCATGGCACTGCACTGGGGCATCTTTGAATTCGGACCTAATGTAAATCCAATATCTTGTTGAGAAGGAGCGGAGGACATGAAAGTTGGGCGCTGGTTCGTAGCTTTGTTTGCAGTTCCACTGTTCGCTTTGGCCATGCTGGCTCAGGACGTCGGCCAGATCACCGGCACAGTGCGTGACTCCTCCGGTGCCGCCGTTCCCAATGCCAAGGTTACGGTAAGCAACAAAACCCAAGGAATTGACCGCCCCACCGTTTCCAACAGCACCGGCGACTGGCTGGTTGGCGGCTTGCCCGGCGGCACCTACACGGTGACCGTCGAAGCGCCGGGTTTCAAGAAATTCCAGGCCAAGGACCTGACCCTGCGCGTGGGCATGAAATTGCGCCAGGATGCCACCCTGCAGATCGGCGCCACCGCTACCGAAATCACGGTGCAAGGGTCCGCAGTCGCCCCGGAGACGCAGACCTCCGACTTGGCCGGCACGGTTACCGGCAAGGAAATTACCCAGTTGCAGTTAAATGGGCGCAACTTCACCCAGCTGGTTACCCTCACCCCGGGCGTTACCAACCAGACCGGCCAGGAAGAAGGCACGGTTGGCGTTTACGGCAACGTCAGCTTCAGCATGAACGGCGGTCGCGTCGAGTACAACAACTGGGAACTTGACGGCGGCGACAACATGGATAACGGCAGCAACTCCACGCTCAACGTTTATCCCAGCATTGACGCCATCGCCGAGACCCGCGTGCTGACCTCCAACTACGGCGCCCAGTATGGCCGCAACGGTTCGGGCACGGTCGAGACCGAAATCAAGTCCGGCACCAGTTCCTTCCACGGCAACGTTTACGAGTTCGTCCGCAATGACGCTTTCAACGCCCGCAACTACTTCCAGCAGACAGTGCCTCCCTACAAGAAGAATGACTACGGCTACACCATCGGCGGCCCCGTCTACATCCCCGGCGTCTACAACACCAGCAAGCAGAAGACTTTCTTCTTCTGGTCGCAGGAATGGCGCAAGGATCGCGTCCCCGGCACCAACTTCAACACTCCGGTGCCGTCGCTGGCCGAGCGCACGGGAAACTTTTCCGACGTGTGCCCCGCGGCCGGCAGCCCGGTCAATACTGCGAATACAACCAATTTTCCCAACTGCCCAATCGTGCCCGGCCAGGGCACTTACTTCCTTAACAATCAGGTGCCGGTGAACCCCAACGGCGCTGCGCTGGTGAGCGCTCTGGTGCCCGCGCCTAATTCCGGCGGCAACTTTGTCCTTTCTCCTGTCCAGCCCACCAACTGGCGCGAAGAGTTGCTGCGCATTGACGAGAACATTAACTCCAAGAACCGCCTCAGCTTCCACTACATCCACGATTCCTGGGATACCCAAACCGCCACTCCGCTGTGGACCAATGCCGGAGACTTTCCCACCATTGGCACCAACTTTAAAGGCCCCGGTATCAGCCTGGTCGCGCGCTTGAACACCACCGCTTCCCCCAGCCTGCTGAACGAATTTGTGGTCAGCTATACCACCGATCACATCATCCTGTTCAATACCGGCTTCCCCAATCCCAACGGCTGGCAGCGCCCCTCCACCATGAACATGGGCGCGCTGTTTGGCGTTTCGCCTATCGTTCCGGGCATTAGCCTGGTCAACTCCGCCTCCCAGTTCACCTTCGGCGAGGACCCCGGCTATATTCCCAATGGCACCTATAACTCCAACCCCAGCTACACCATCCGCGACAACGTTACCAAGATCGTCGGCCGCCACAACCTGCAGTTCGGAGTCTTCTCCGCTTTCCGCCAGAAGAACGAGCTGGGCGGCGAACTGGGTCCCGGCGGCACTCCCGGTTTCCTGACCTTTGATGGTTCCAATAGCCAGGTCAGCAGCGGCAATCCCTTCGCCGACATGCTGATGGGCAACATCGCCAGCTTCGGTCAACAGAGAAATATCGTGAAGTACTACAACCGGGAAAAGAGCTTCGAGCCTTACTTCCAGGATGACTGGCGCGTTACTGACCGCCTGACCTTGAACCTGGGCTTGCGCTTGAGCATGTTCGGCCTCTACAGCGAGAAGAACCACCAGGCCTACAACTTCGACCCCAGGTTCTTCGATCCGGCCACCGCTCCCGGGGTTGATCCCGTCAGCGGCGCTTTAATTTACGGCCCCAACACCAATCCCTTCGACGGCATCGTGCAGTGCGGCGTCACCAAGGGTGTGCCCGCGGGCTGCATGCAGAACCACTTGTTCAACCCCGCGCCCCGCATCGGCTTTGCCTTCGATCCCTTCGGCAACGGACAATGGGCCATCCGCGGCGGCTACGGCATCTTCTGGGAGGAGACTAACGGCAACGAGGGCAACACCGAGTCGCTGGAAAACTCCCCTCCGGGCGTGCTGGCGGCTACCCAGAGCAATATTCCCAGCACCTTCGGTCCGGGTGGCGTTCTGCTGAGCAGCGGTTATAACGGCATTACCACCGCTGGCCCCACCGCAACCAATCCCCTGTTCCCCATTAGTGTCGTCTCCATTCCTTATACTCAGGTGCAGTGGCCCTACGTGCAGCAGTGGCACTTGGATGTGCAGCACGAGATTGCCAAGAACACCGTGGCCACCCTCTCCTACGTGGGCAGCAAGGGAACGCACCTGACCCGGCAGGTGGACTTCAACCAGTTACATCCGGTTCCTGCCTCGGCCAATCCCTTCAAGCCGGGTGAGGTCATCACCAGCGGCGTTTGCAGCAGCATGACCACGGAAAGCGGCGTGCCGGTAACCGGCCAGGCGGCCCTCAACCTGAATATCGCCTGCCAGAACAACGGTTTTACCGTAGACGCCTTCCGCCCCTATCTCGGCTACGGCAACATCACCGGCCTGCAGGACGCGGCCAGCTCCATCTACCACGCCATGCAGTTCAGCTTGCGCCATAGCATGGGCGGCCTGCAGTTGAACGTCGCTTACACCTACGCGCACTCGATTGACGACAGTTCCGACCGCTACAGCGGCGAGTTCGTCAACACTTACAATCCTGCCGCCAACCGGGCCAGCTCCAACTTCGACCAGCGCCATGTGCTGAATGTGGGCTACGTCTACGATTTGCCCTTCTTCCGCGGTTCGGGCTTGACTCATAGCCTGCTCGGCGGATGGCAATGGTCGGGTATTGTCAGCGCGTCCACCGGCACGCCCTTCAGTGTGGTCAACGGCACGTTTGGCGACAACGCGGGCGTCGGCAACGGCGTCGGCACCGGTTCCTACGTGGATCTGATCGGCAATCCCAACAGCAACCCGGGTGTGCCGGCTGGCTCTGTCGGACCGTATGCCTATAATCCGGCCGCCTTCGCCCAGCCGACCGCTCTTACCTTCGGCAATGTCGGACGCAACTTCCTCCGCAACGGCTCCTTCACCAACTTCGATATGGCCCTGTTCAAGCACTTCGTGATTCACGAACAGAT
>DATFDP010000253.1:0-3978 GCA_035252015.1 Terriglobales bacterium | reverse complement strand
TCGAAAAGGCTGGCCTGCGCCGCTTCCGCTTCCATGACTTGAGGCACACCTTTGGCAGCCTGCTGATTGAAGCCGGAGCACCGCTGCCTTACGTGAAGGACCAGATGGGGCACAGTTCCATTCAGATCACCGCGGACAAGTATGTGCATCTGGTTTCCGGCCGGAATGTGAGCTTTATTGACCAACTGGACACGAAAAAAGCGGCGCAACCATCCGCAACCCAGGCGCAACCGGAAATTAATCAGGAAACAGAAAAGACTGTAACTGGTTGGTGCGAAAGGGGGGACTCGAACCCCCATGGGTTGCCCCGCCAGATCCTAAGTCTGGTGCGTCTGCCAATTCCGCCACTCTCGCACGGTGGTGGGCCTTGGAAAATTATACCGCCGCGCGAGCCGTAACTTCTGGTGACCTTAGTGAGGCGAGGACATTGGTTTTGAGGGTGCACGGGCCTTGAAGGCCGTTTATTTCGCCTTCGTGCGGCTGCCGCTTCACGCTTCCACTCGGCGTCGCTCCAGTTGATCCGGGGTTCAGGCTTTCGCCTGTTTGGCGCGCCAGAGATACCAGGCAAACATTCCTATGAAGAAGAGCAGGAACGCGCCGGCGGGGAGAGCACGAGCGAGTGGAATCTTACCCTGGATAGTTTCAGCTACTCCCAGAAGAAGTAACGCGATCCACACGATGAGCAATCTGGTGGTCATGGCCGCGGATTGTTCCCGCGCTGCTCGCGCTTTTTCCGGATCCACCACCTGGCCCCTGAAAATCCGCTTTGCCACGAGAATGGCAATCAGGAAATTGGCGGCAAACCACCCAAGAAGAGTGTTAGTGAACCAGGCAGGCCAATGGCCGGACGGATAGCGGCTGCCGAAGTACATCACGAATCCGAAATAAGGCATGCTCAGAGCACAAATCACTCCCATTAACAGCATGGCCCGGTATCTTGGAGTCAGATTGTTCATGATCACCCAGCCTGTGTACTCTGTTATCCGGAACTCGTTCGGCAAAGGGCCGTTAAATTGAAGCCGAAACAGCCGGAGTATACCGTTTTTGGGACAGGCCTTGAGATTACGATGGTGCGGGACCTGAACGTTGCCCGTGGTCGCGATTTGAGCCAGGCGCAATGCTATTGACAGGGCGGCCAGAGAACGCCCAGCATGATGGCGCTTGCGCCTGAGCAGGTCACTGCAATGGGAGCCCGGAATGGTGTAGTAATGAGCGTGGAACCGGCTCCGTAAGTTTGCCTGCCGCATAATACCCGGTTATCTTTGAGCCGCCTTCCGCAGCGGAATGGCTCGAAACCATCAGAACAAGCGGGCGAGGAGCGCAGAAATGCAGGTAAAGGGCAAGGTGGTTGTGGTCACGGGCGGAGGCAATGGGATTGGGCGGGCCCTGTGCCGGCGTTTCGCCTCAGAAGGCGCGCGGGCGGTGATTGTGGCCGACGTGCAAGCTGCGGCCGCCGAGCAGGTGGCGAAGGAAATCGGCGGTAAGGCAATTGCCACAAACGTCGCGCGGGAGCCGGAGGTAAGCCGCCTAGTGGAGCAGGTAATGAAGGAGTTCGGAAGCATTGACCTGTTTTGCTCCAATGCGGGAATTGGGGCGAAGGGAGGAGTGGAGGCAGGGGACGAGGAGTGGACGCGGAGCTGGGAAGTGAACGTAATGGCGCATGTGTACGCGGCACGCGCGGTGCTGCCGCACATGCTGGCACGGCGTGATGGATACCTTCTGCAGACCGTTTCCGCCGCGGGTCTGCTCACACAATTGGGTTCGGCGCCGTACGCAGTAACCAAGCACGCTGCTCTGGCGCTGGCAGAGTGGATTTTAATCACACATGGCGATCAGGGCATCAAAGTTTCGGCCCTGTGCCCTCAAGGAGTACGCACCGACATGCTGAAGCGCGCCGAGTTTGGCGGCGGCGCTTTCCTGCTGGAGGGCGCGCTGGAACCTGAACAAGTAGCAGAGGAAGTGGTGAAGGGACTGGCGGAGGAGCGGTTTCTGATTCTGCCCCACCCCGAAGTGGCCGAGTTTTTCCGCCGCAAAGCAACCGATTACGAGCGCTGGCTGCGCGGCATGCGCCGCCTGCAGGCAAATACGCAAATATTGAAGACGTCCGCCTGAGGACGCGGCGGGCAAAACAGCAGTCAAAAATGGGAGGCACGACCATGGCCACGGTGACGGCGGTAGCCACGGCAAAAATTGCGGGCGGCAGCTTTCTGGTGGAAGAGCGCAAGCCGGAGGAAATATTTACGCCTGAGGATTTCACGGAACAGCACACGCTGATTGCGCAGACGGCGGAGGAGTTTGCCGTCAACGAAATCATACCCAATGTTGAAAAAATGGAACATAAGGAATTTTCTGTAGCTCGCGAGCTGGTCAGGAAGGCGGGCGAACTGGGCCTGAGCTCAGTGGACGTTCCCGAGGAATATGGCGGCACGCAGATGGACAAAGTATCGTCGGCTATTATTGCCGACCGAATCGCCGTTCATGGCGGGTTCAGCACCACCTGGGGCGCGCACACCTGTATCGGCACGCTGCCCCTGGTGTACTTCGGGACAGAGGAACAAAAGAAGAAGTATCTGCCCAGGCTGGCCAGCGGCGAAATCGTGGGAGCGTACGCGCTTTCGGAGTCCTCGTCGGCGTCGGATTCGCTGAACTGCCGCACGCGGGCGGAGCTCTCGCCGGACGGCAAACACTATTTCCTGAACGGCGAGAAAATGTGGATCACGAACGCCGGATTCGCCGACCTGTTCACGGTGTTCGCGAGAGTGAACGGTGAGAAGTTCACCGCTTTCCTGATCGAGCGTAATTTCCCCGGATTTGCGGTGGGCGCGGAAGAGCACAAGATGGGCATTCGCGGCTCGTCCACCTGCCCGCTGGTGCTGAGCGATTGCAAAGTGCCGGTGGAAAACGTTCTGGGCGAGATCGGCAAAGGGCACGTGATCGCCTTCAACGTGCTCAACGTGGGACGTTTCAAGTTGGGAGCGGGCTGCGTTGGGTCGGCACGCCATTGCCTCGAGAGCTCCATCGCTTACGCCAAGCAGCGCAAGGCTTTCGGCAAAGTCATTGCCGATTTTGGGCTGATTCGCGAGAAGCTGGCGGAGATGGCGGCCGGTATTTTCACCGGCGAAGCCATGGTGTACCGCACGGTGGGCATGCTGGACGCGGCGATTTCCCGGCTGGAGGGAGCGCACGCCGGCGACATGACCCAGGTCCGCAAGATGATTGATGAGTACGCCATCGAGTGCTCCATCATCAAGGTTTGGGGATCGGAGTTTATTGATTTTGTAGTAGACGAAATGGTGCAGATCTTCGGCGGCTACGGCTTCGTCGAGGAGTATCCGGCGGAGCGCCCCTACCGCGACTCGCGCGTCAATCGCATTTTTGAGGGGACCAACGAAATCAACCGCCTGATCATCACCGGCTTTCTGATGAAGAAAGCGGCTTCCGGGGCATTGCCCTTCATGCCGGCCATGAAGAAGCTTATGGACGAAGTGCTGGGTGGGTCGGTTGCCGAGGAAGACGGTGGTGGCGCATTTGCAGCGGAGCGAAAGCTCGTGGCCAACGCCAAAAAGATTGGCCTGTTCGCCGCTGGAATCGCCATGCAGAAGTACATGCAGGCCATGCAGGAGCAACAGGAACTGATGGGCGCGATTGCCAACATGGCGGTTGAGGCTTACGCCATGGAATCGGCCTTGCTGCGGGCGCAGAAACTGGCGGCGCAGCACGGCGAGGCCGCTGTGGCGCACTCCATTGCCATGGCCCAGGTACACATGGCAGGCGCCATGGAGCGCATCGAAAGCAATGCCCGCAAAGTAATCGCGGCGGTCAGCGAAGGCGACACGATGCGCTCTTATATGGCGGTGCTGCGGCGACTGGGCAAGCATGAGTCGTACAACACGGTTGCCTTGCGGCAGCAGATCGCGCAAAAAGTGATCGAGGTGGGAAAGTACGTGGTGATCTAAGATTCCCAAGGTGGGCCAGGTC
>DATFDP010000252.1:0-15284 GCA_035252015.1 Terriglobales bacterium | reverse complement strand
CAGTCGGAGGTGCCGGTGCGCACCCAGTTGCTCTCAGTTGTTGTCGTGCTGATTGGTACCATGGTGTCGGGCCAATCTCCGACATTGCCCCCGCCTGCCAGCGCTGCTCAGGTCTTTGCCTATGACGCCAAAGCTCCACTGGATTTCCAGGAAAGGTCTGCCGAGGACGTGCGCGGCATCAAGGTGCACGACGTCTCCTACGCGAGCCCCAAGGGCGGCCGTGTACCCGCTTATCTGGTGGTGCCACCGGGCGGCGGACCATTCGCAGGGCTTGTCTTCGTGCATTGGGGACAAGGTGACCGTACCGAGTTTCTGGCAGAAGCAGCGATGCTGGCCGAAGCAGGCGCGGAGTCGCTGCTTATTGACGCGCCTTACAACCGCACCGGAGCGCCCACAGTGGACCTGTTCACCCACCCCGAACTCGAGCGCGATGGCTACATCCAGCTGGTGCTGGATGCGCGCCGCGGTGTGGATCTGCTACGCAGCCGTCCGGAGGTGGATGCCAAACGCATCGGCTACGTAGGCCACAGCCTGGGAGCTACGTGGGGCGGTCCACTTGCCGCCGCTGAAAAGCGAATCAAGGCCCTGGTACTGATGGGCGGATTGCCCACCCTCACCGATTTTTCAGGGGAGACGTACATCGCAACCATGACCCGCAAGGCATACAACAGCGAACAGATTGCAAATTATGTCAGAGTGATTTCTCTCATCAATCCGGAGAAGTTTGTGGGGCGCTCAGCGCCGGCGTCGCTGTTCTTCCAGTTCGCCCGCAATGATCGCTACATCACGCCCAAGTTCGCGAAGCAATACTTCGACGCTGCCGCTCAGCCCAAGCAGGAGAAATTTTACTTTTGCAGCCATGAGTTCAATGATCCCGAAGCGCTTATGGATCGTGACCAGTTCCTGCAAAGGGAACTTGGATTGAAGCCTGTAATGCCAATCATCCTGCGGCAAATGGGCATCAAGCTGGCGCCCGCACGGGTGATCGGGAAAACTCGGTGAATGCAGCGCAGCAGTTGGGCACGCCTGCCGTCAGCTCGCCTGGCGTTCCCGCTGCTCCGACACTTCGCGCAGACGGCCGGTTTCAACTTCATACACAAAACCGCGCACAGTGACAGACGAAGAAATCCAGGGATGCCAACGCAGCCGCTGCATCTGGCGGTGAACATTATCCTCCACGTCGCGGAAGCTGTGGAAATACGCGGGTACGACCGCGGTTTTACCGGTGGTCCTCTCCAGTCGCGTGCGCAGCTCCTCCTCGCTGAAACTGAGCATGCCGCAGTCGGTGTGGTTGATGACGAGAATTTCCTGCGTACCCAGCAGGTGATGGGAAATGATGAGAGAGCGTAAGGCATCTTCGGTGACCACGCCGCCGGCGTTGCGGATGATGTGCGCATCACCGGTTTTTAAGCCGAGAAATTGTTCGACCGAAAGCCTCGCGTCCATGCAGGCCAGCACGGCTAGCTTGCGGGCGGGGGGCTTAGGCAGGCTGCCCAGTTTGAAGGCTTTGGCGTAAGCTTCATTGGCTCGCAGGACTTCGTCGGTTGCTGACACGGTTCACCACCTCCCAGAATTTCAGTTAGATTCCCCGAAGGACCGCCAGGTTAGAAAAATGTAGGCTCTGCCCCGCTAAAATAAGGCGGTGAACCTGGACGACACTATTGTCGCCATCTCCACGGCGCCCGGTCGCGGCGGCATTGGGGTGGTGCGTCTGGCCGGGTCGGAAGCTCGGCAGATTGCCTTGCCGATGCTGCGTTTGAAGCACGAGCTGGAGCCAGGTCGGGCGGTGTTTGGAGAGCTCGTGGAGCCTGGGAATGCAGAAAACTGTGTGGGGGCAGGGCAAAGCCCCGCCCCAACCCGTATTGATGAGGTCGTGGTCACGTTTTTCCAGAGGCCGCACTCCTACACCACCGACGACGTCGTGGAAGTTTCGGCTCACGGATCGCCCGTCGTCTTGCGCCACATTGTTGAACTGGCGCTCAAGCGGGGCGCGCGGCTGGCCGAACCTGGCGAGTTCACCATGCGCGCCTTCCTCAATGGCCGCCTGGACCTGGCGCAGGCCGAAGCGGTACGCGACCTGATCGAATCCCAAACTCTGTACCAGGCCAAAGTGGCCGCGCAACAACTCGAGGGCGCTCTTTCCCGGCGCCTGCAGCCCATCAAGCAGAAGCTGGTGGAGCTGATTGCGCTGCTGGAAGCAGGCATTGACTTCGCCGAAGACGACGTTTCTGTACTGCTTGGGGAGCAGATTGAGGCGCGTATAGCAACTGTACGGACCCCGTTGCAGGAGTTAGCAGGCTCGTTCGCCTACGGGAAGATGGTGCACGAAGGTTTGACCCTGGCTATCGTGGGCCGCCCCAATGTGGGCAAATCGAGCCTGTTCAACCGCCTGGTGGAGCGCGAGCGCGCCATCGTGACCGCCACGCCGGGCACCACCCGCGATCTGGTCAGCGAGACCGTTTCCCTTGGAGGCATTCCGGTCAAGCTGGTGGACACGGCGGGTATTCGCCGCGCTCTCGACGAAGCCGAGAGCATTGGCATTCGCAAGTCCATGGAAGCGCTGGCCGACGCCGACCTGGTGCTGGTGGTCCTCGATGCTTCGCAGCCACCAAATTCAGAGGATCAAGAGTTGCTGGAGCAGGTGGCGAAGCGTCGCGGGATCGCTGTTCAAAATAAGATTGATTTGGCCGACAGGCGAGAGCCGAAGGCGGAAGACTCCCACACTGTGCTCGTCGCCGGTGGAGCGTCAGCCGTCAACGGTTTACCTGTGGTGCGAACTTCAGCCATGACTGGTATCGGCATCGCAGAATTGCGTACCGAGATCCTGCGCCAGGTGAGCGGCGAGCCCGGCGCCCAGATAGAAAGCGGATTCTTGACCAATGCCCGCCATCGTGGCCTGGTGGAGAATGCCCTGCATGCTCTTAATGCCGCCTCGGCCGCAGTGACGCAGAAAGTCCCCCACGAGATGCTGCTGCTCGACCTTTACAACGCCCTGCGCCCGCTCGACGAAATTACCGGCGCTACCACAACCGACGACATCCTCGGCCTGATCTTCAGCACCTTCTGCATTGGAAAGTAGCGTGGGATCTCTCACGTCGAAGCATTGAGCCGCCTCTAAGGCCCAAGTGCCAATTGCCAAGTGCTGCCTCCGTGTACAATGCCCCTTCCGTGTTTACATTTTGCGGAGGGTCAATGCTCAAGTCTGGCTCCTGTTTTTTCCTGACCGTCATCCTTCTCCTGTTTACTTCGCCCAGCTCACAAGCGCAGCTGAGCAATGCGGACAAGCAGCTGGCGCGCGACATTTTTCAGCAACTGATTGACATCAACACTACCCATTCCACTGGCAGCACCACCGTTGCCGCCGAAGCCATGGCCAAGCGCCTGCGCAACGCTGGCTTCCCGGCGAGCGATATAGCCGTGATGGGTCCTGACCCGCGCCACGGCAACATGGTCCTGCGCTATCGTGGCACAGGCGCCCACAAGCCCATTCTGCTTATCGGCCACCTCGACGTCGTCGAGGCCCGCCGCTCCGACTGGACCACCGATCCCTTCCACTTCGTAGAGAAGGACGGCTATTTTTACGGCCGCGGCACGCAGGACATGAAGAGCGATGATGCCATCTGGGTGGCCGACTTCATCCGCCTCAAGCGCGAAGGCTACAAGCCGGACCGCGACCTTATACTCGCCCTCACTGCCGACGAAGAAGGCGGCAACGCCAACGGCGTGGACTGGCTGATTAAGAACCACCGCGACCTGATCAACGCGGAATACGTGCTCAATTCCGATGGCGGCGGCGTCAACACGGTGAACGGCAAGCCCCTGTTCGTCTCCATGGATGGTAGCGAGAAGCTCTATGGCGATTACCAGCTCAAAGTGACGAATCCGGGCGGCCACAGCTCGTTGCCTGTGCCCGACAACGCCATCTATCACCTCACCGACGCGCTTTCCCGCCTGGAGAAATACAAGTTTCCTTTCGAGCTCAATTCGGTCACTCACAGCTACTTTGAGCGCATGGCGACCATTGAGCACGGCCAGCGCGGCGCCGACATGAAGGCCATTCTGCAAACGCCACCGGATCAGGCCGCCATTGCCCGCCTCTCTGAGGACACGGTATTCAACGCCACCATGCGCACCACCTGCGTGGCCACGCGCCTGGATGCGGGACATGCCAACAATGCATTGCCCCAGACCGCCATTGCCAATGTGAACTGCCGCATCCTGCCCGGCCATTCGCGCGAGGAGGTACGGCAGCAACTGGTCAAAGTTTTTGCCGACCCCAAAGTTGAAGTCCGCTACGTGGGCAACGATGGCCAGGTGATGGATCGCGCGCCCGAAAAGCTAGGGTATGCGCCGGTGCAGCTCCGTCCCGACGTCATGCAAACGCTGGACAAGGTGGCGGCTGAAATGTGGCCAGGCGCCCCGGTCATTCCCACAATGTCAACCGGCGCCTCCGACGGCATTTACACCAACGCGGCTGGCCTGTCCACCTACGGCATTTCCGGAACCGCGATTGACATGGATGATGTCCGCGCTCATGGCAGAGACGAGCGCCTGGGCGTGCAGTCGTACTACAACGGCGTGCAGTTCTATTACCTGTTTCTGAAGGCACTGACCGGAGGAAGATGAACTTGGCTGGTAGTTAGTAGCTAGCAGTCAGTGGAGTCTCCTAGGACCAACTATTAGCTATCAGCTACCAACCACCTTAAGCCTTCCAAGCTCCTAGCAGTCTTCTAATCATTAGCAACTCGCCCAGGTGATACGCATTATGGTCGGCCACTAGCAGAGCTTCGCGCAGGACCGTTTGCCCGTCACCCCACGGAATGCGGGCGTAGAGGTCAGTTTTCGGATCAGTTACCAAATCCTGCATCGCTTTCAGGTCGGCCCGAAACTGTTTTCCGCTCTTTTCCCAGGCAGCGGCGCTGGGCGGAGCGTCTCCCTTCGGCCAGTAGTCATCCGGGAATTCAGGCGAAACATGCTTGGAGCTGCGGCTGAATTCCAGAATGTCCCACTGCGCGATGCGCATGTGCTCCAGCAGACGCCATGCCGTGTGCGGCTGGCCCGGCGGCTTCTTACCCCGCTGGGGCTCGGGAAAGTCCTTTACCACCTCTTCAAACTTCAAATGCGCATTCCCGCCCTTCAGCAAATCGAGAAGGTGCTGGCGCAGCGCTTGGTCGTGATCGTCTTTCTTCATGATGAATGCTCCCCTTGGAATATTCCGGAAACCGCTCCTCCTGCGGGCGTGCCAGTCTCAAGGTGCTCGCCGTGAAACACTCGGCCTATCCCGCGCACGACGCGGCGCATGGGCAACACACTGTTGTGATCGGCGAAGAAAATTTCTCCTGTCCGGCTGCTGCGGTAGTACCAGCGCTTAATAATTGCCAGATGCTCCATGCGTTCCAGTGTGGATATCTGGGAGCACTCAGGAAGCGCAGCCAGCAGCGCCTCTACCCGCGACTCTATGGACTGCGACTTGGCTGCCTGCTCTGCCGCCTGTTGCACTGTAAACGTCAAGGGCCCGGAGATGGCTCCCGCCTGCACGCGAAACAGCATCACCGCGTTCTCCTCGGTCGCGCGCTGGACCATCAGCCCGGAAAGCCGGTCCAGCCGGTGCACAATTTCCGGCAACTGGCTGAGCACCGGGGCCAGCTTCTCCAGGCGAGTATGCGCTGCGGCCGCGTTCTCAAATTCCAGGCTGACGGAAGCCTGCTCGCGCTGCGCAGCTAATTCCCGCGTCAGTGACTGCCCCCGGCTGTCAAAAAAATCCTGCACTCGCGCCACTTCCGCCGCGTACTCCTCATCCGTGCAGCCTTTGAAACAGGGCGCCAGGCACATTTTCATCTCCGAGTAGATGCAGCCGGGAAAGCTGGGGTCGGGATGGAGATCGTCCACGCAGCGCCGCATTTTGAAAAAGTCCAGCGAATCGTTGGCGAATTTCTCCGCCGCCGCTCTCGACGCAAACGGGCCATAGTAGAGCGAGCGCCCGCCCAGCCGGCCCAAGCGTGTGGTAATGGAAGCTCGCGCGTATTCATTCTCGAGGTGCAATTTGACCAGAGGGGCGGGGCGCAGCCGCAGGCGTGCGGAGTAGGTCTTGGGGAAAGTCGCGCGCAGGAGTTTGTAAAGCAGAAATCCGGATTCGAAATCGGAGCCGGTCAGCGTGTACTCAATGCTGCTCACCCGCTCGCGCAGGCTCAATCGGCGGGTGCGCTCTTCTGTGTGCCCGAGCAGTCGCACCAGTCGCCGCCTCAGATTGGCGGTCTTGCTAACGTAAGGTTCGGCCCTGGGCTCAGGCCCACGCAGCAGGAACACCGCCGGGCGCGGCGATACGGTGGCAAAGATCTCCGCATCGCGCTCGGGAGCGAACTCCAGCCGCTCGGCCAGCATTTGTCCATTATCACAGTTTCTGAGAATTCAGATAAAAGATTGACGATTGAAAAACCGAAGCCACCGCTAATCGTCAATTATCGGAAGCTGGCGCTGCGGTATTTCTGCCGGAAGTCTTCTCCTTCCAGCTTCACAATGCGGCACATCTCGTGCAGGCGAGAGCGCATGCGTTCCCCAATGCGGTCACCCAGGGTTTCTTCCCTGACGGCGGCGCGCGGCCCGGCCAGCACGCCGGCGGGCTTGTCGTCAAAATTCGTGGTAATAATCGTGGTCTTGTTATTGTTGTAGCGCGTGTTCAGGATCAGACTCACCGTATCCCACACCCATTCCGTGGGTTTAACGGCCCCCAGTTCATCGAGCGCCAGCACTTCGCTCTCGAACACCGGCCGCAGCACTTCAAGCTCGGTCGCCTGAACCGAACTGTTGTAGGAGTTCTGAATCTCTTTCAGCAGTTCGCGATAGTCATAGAACAGGCAGGCAATTCCCTTGCTGACGATCAGCTCCCGGATAATGCCCACCGCCAGGTGCGTCTTGCCTACCCCGATAGGTCCAATCAGCAGCAGCCCCGTGCTGTCTACCGGATACTCCTCCACAAATTTACAGGCCGCCATGCGCGCCGGCCCCAGCATCCGGTGCGGCCCTTCGAACTCAAAATTGGAGAGCTCACAATGCTCGTAGCGCCTGGGAATGCGCGCCTGCGCCAGCAATCGGTCGTTGCGTGCCCGCAGGGTGCAATCGCAGCGCGTCACTCGCCGCTCTTTGCCTGCTTCGACACTCTTCCACCCCGTTCCTTCGCACAGAGGGCAAACATCCAGAAAAGCCTTCATAAGCCTGATGTGACTTTGCATCAGCCCTGCGGGCGACGCAATATCCGGCAGCAAACTTTCTGTGTACAAGTTGTGAACTTATGGGACGACTTGTGGAAGACTTAGGTTTGCCAGAGATGTCCCTGTGGGCCCGGGCTCCGCCCCCGGGACATGGCGAGCGTAGCTCGCCTCAGGTGCCGAGCTTTATCCGGCGGCAGATTCGGGCCGGCTGTGTCTAACAGACGTGCTGCTCAGATCAGACAATGCTCAAGGGTTCGGGCTTGGGTGACTGGGGCTCGCGCTCGGGCTTCGGATATTGTGCCTGCCGATGCACACGGTCAAACACCACAAAGAGTAGGGCAATCAGCGCGAATACCAGGACGCTGCCTTCCGGGCCCACCGACCCTCCCGTCAGCCAGCGCGGCCCATGGAAATGCGAGCTCAGCAGGTGCCCGGGCATTACCGTGCCGCTGTTGGGCACGGAGTACAGGAAGGTCTCACCCCAGTCGAACGACAGGTGAAATCCGATGGCCAGCCACAGTGTTCCCGTGCGGCGCACGGTTAGGGCCAGCCACAGTCCAATCAGTCCCGCCGCCAGTCCCCCTGCCCACTCCTCGCCTACGTTTCCCAGGTGTATGGCCCCGAACAGGAGCGACAAAAACACAGCCGCAGGCCAGAAGCCCACGCCGCTGGTCAGCGTAAACAAGGTGTAGCCGCGGAAAGTGAACTCCTCAAATAAGCCCACAAACAGGAAGAAGACGACCCAAAAGACACCCCACTTCAGCAGATAGTATCCGTGCAGCGCGACCTTGCCGTAGTCAAAGGCATGTGCCCCGTGCAAGGCGGCCATCAACACGCTGATGGAGATGATGCCCCAGACCACGCCTTCCCAGAAGAGGCGACCAAAAATACCGCGTCCCGGCAGACCATAGTCGCCGAGCGAGCGCCGTTCCAATTTCTTTAGGATCAGAGCTGGAACCAGGGCCGCCAGAAAACTGGCAACTTCCGCCGCCAAGGTCGCCCAGGCGCTGAACCCAGCTCGGCGTACGGGGAACAGCCACTGAAAAAGGGCGCTGAGGGCAAAGAAAAAAATTGCGCCTAGGGCCAGATAAGTCAAAAAGCGCCAGCCCGCGCGTAAGCCCTCTGCTCCGACAAAAATCCTCTGCCCGCGTGAAGGCGATTTCGGTTCTGGCCTTCCTTCGCCGCCGGCCGCTGGCGCAGGAGGGCGAGTGGACGGGTTGCCGGGCTCATTCATGCTGATTTTCGGAGCGCGCTTCCACATGGTAAAACAATGGCCGATTCCGGATGCCGAGATTCTTGAGCCGCGACCGCTTTGGAGCCCCCCAGCTGGCGGCGCTGCTAATGCTGGCCTTGTTCGCCGCACAGTGTCTCTGGCTCATGGCCGCCAGCCCCATGTCACCCAGCCAGGCCGCCCTCCTCGAGCGTGGGCTGGATCAGTGGCAACGAGGCCGCATCAATGTGCAGGATCCCTATCGCTCCCCGCTGTATTACCTGCTCGCATCGCTGCCCATTGCCAATTACCACGGCGTCGGGGATCCGGCCGCGATGCAGGCCCGGCGATGGCAGGTTCGTCTCCCCTGGCTTATTTTTGGCCTGCTCCTCGGGGCGTCCATCTGGTACGTTGCCCGCCGCCTCTACGGCAATGCTGGCGGCTATATTGCTTTGCTGTTGTATTGCTTTTCGCCGCTCATGATCGCCGAGGCAGCCAGCTACTATGTGCAGCCCGAGGTGACCGCGGCTTGGGGCGCTTTCGGCGCCATCTTTACCTCGATTGCGGTGGCGCACACGCTTTACGCGCCGCGCCGCGTGCTGTGGAATTGGCGCCGCATTCTCCTGCTTGGCTTATCCCTCGCGCTGGCCATTGGCTCCCAGTTTTCGCTCTGGGTGCTGCTGCCCATGGCTCTAGCCTTTCTGCTTTACCTTGCGCCTGGACGCCGCCCTGCCGCTTTCGCAATATTCGGCGCGGGCTGCGCCGTTGCTTTCCTGATCTTATGGGCGGCCTACTCGTTCAGCTCTGCGACCTTCAGCGCCGGCCTCCATCGTGCCGCGTTCTGGGATGTGACCTGGGAAGCTCTGCGGGTGCCGTTCGCCTACAAGGAGTTGCTGGTCCGCCTGGTGCGCACCAGCCCGGCCCTGGTGATCTTTGTGCCTTGGGTGCTGATCACATTTATTGTCTGGCCCCGCGCCCGCTATTTCGGCAATGCCGCTCCCCTGATCGTTGCGGGGATTTTCCTGTTCCTGGGCTTGATCACGCCTCACCAGCCCGGGCAGGGCTTCGAGTTGGTGGCTATGCCGATCCTTTTCGTGTTTATCGCCGGCGTGCTGGCCGATCTGCTGGAGAGCAAACAGCGCCAGATTGTGATGGGAATTGTAGTTGGCTTGCTTGCCGCCTACATCGTATGGAGTGTGACCTCGCTGGGCCGCATCGGGAGGTTTTAAATCCGGTTAAGAAGGTTGCGGCCGCGACAGGCGCCGCGGCCGCAAAAAGTTTATCCTTTGGCCCCCTTTGCTTTGCCGGCAGTTCCTTCCTCCGAGCAGCAATCATGCCCGCGCGCCGGCGCTGCCCGCAGTGACCGGGAATCGCTGTAGCGGTCGTGGTGCCGAACCCAGGCCATGGAATGTGGCAATCCCTCTTCATCGCGGCCTTTGGGCGTCAGGTCAAGGAAGTTGTACGCGGTGATCAGAATGTCTAGGCCGCGTGCGTAGGTGGAATATGTGTGAAAAACCTCGCCCGCCTCGTTTTTGTAGAACACGCTCGCGCCCGGGCGCTCCTCCGAGGGGAATTCCGTCATCTCGTAGTTGTAGTAGACCTTTTTTTGGCCTGCCTCCTCCTTGGAAAGCGAAACCTGGTAATCAAAGTTGAAGTCGGTTTCGAACGACGACACCCACTTGAACTGCCAGCCCATGCGCTTTTTGAAGGCTTCAATCTCCGGTAATGTCGCATGTGATACGGCTACCAGCGTCACGTCTCGTGCCGCCAGGTGCACCACCGCGCCTTCGAACGAGTCCGCGATGAAGGAGCAGCTCGGGCATCCCTCTTTCCATCCCGGGCCTAGCATGAAGTGGTACACAATCAGCTGGCTGCGCCCGTCGAACAGGTCGGCCAGCGTCTCTTTGTCATCAGGACCATCGAAGACGTACTGCTTCTCGACTTTTTCCCACGGCAGCTCGCGGCGCTTCCGGCTCAGCTCATCGCGCAGGCGCGTAAACTCCTTCTCTTTCTTCAGCAGCTCCTTGCGCGCTGCCACCCACTCCTCTCGTGGAACCACTTTGGTTGTCGGTCTGCCACTCATCGCTGTCGCCATATCTGCTTCTCCTTTCCTGCTCTAAAGCTGAAAAACTCTGTACGGGAACGAACCCAGCCCACCAGCAGCGCCGTAACGCCGCCGCTCGACAAGGCGCTGCCCACAATCCATCCCGCGCTCGCCAGGCACTCCGGGCACATAAATCTCTCCTCTTACCGCGAACCGCCTTCCGCCCGGGCGCGTATGCGCGAAAGAATGTGCGTCCAGCCCTGGTTCACCCCACGCCGATGCTCGTCCTCGATCATTCCCAGCGCCTTGTGGTGGAATCGGATCAGGGTTCCTGACTGCTCTTCGCTCAGCCGGTACTGCACGTTCGAAACCGCCGCATAGGACATGAATAGCGGCCCGGTAATCTCCAGCAGCGTCGGCCGCTTGATCGCCTGCACGTGGCCCCACAGGTGTCCGTTGTTCTCGCCCAGGTCGCGGAACCATCGCCCTCCCGGCCAGGGCTCGATCTTCATGGGCATCTTCCGCCCATCGGGGGTGTCGTTCTCCGGCCCGATCTGCTCCAGCAGCGCGGCAAACGTCTTTTCCAGCGTGGCTTTAACCTGGATTTCCTGCGTCACAATCAGCGACATACTCTCAAGACTCAATGCCGTCGAAACCATCTTTTCCTCCTTGCGTGCTTATATCCGAGATTGGTCGCGTGTCCGTTATTTTGCTTCCGCCCGTTCCTTGATGCGGCCCAACTGATGGGCCCAGAAACGTTCAAACGTTCTGGTCCACTCAAACAACGGCCGAATAGCCTCCGCATTCGTGTGATAAAGCTTATGCCTGCCTTGGCGCCGCACTCTTACCAGCCCAACATTCCTCAGGACTCGCAGATGCTTCGAGACCGACGGTTGCCCCAGGCCGAGGCCGGCTACGATTTGGCTTACCGGTCGCTCCTGAGTGGCTAGAAACTCCAGAATCTGCCGCCTCCGCGACTCTGCTACCGCGTTAAAGGCATCCGAGGTGGTCGCTGCCCGGGGCACAATTTCGGAATCTTATATTCCCATATAGGTATATGTCAAGCCCCAGGAATTTAGAGTTATGAGTGTGACGGGGGTGACACTTATTTTTCACTTCTTTTACGAAGCCTACTCTTTACAAAACGCGCGCCTTTCTTTGCAGGGTTGACGAATAAAAGACGCGTCATGGCGGGCTTTCATGCATCCGAATAAGGGGTATGATTTAGCCATGCGGTGGCTGAAGAGTTCAGCGGCGGTCATGCTGTCAGTGGCGCTCCTGGTGCCGCTTTCGCGCGCTCAGGTACGCAGTACGCCTGCTCCTGAAGGCCAACACCACACCACCAGATCGGTCACCGTTGGGCCCGCAGCACAGGGTCGCGCGGGCGTGATGCCCACGCCGATCGGTGTTTCGCCTGCGCCAGCCCCCGCGTTTCCCACCCCTACTCCCATTGGCGTGCCGCCGCTGTTGCCTGTTCCTGGTACGAATAATGTTCACGGCAACGGCTTTCATCATCACCAGCACCATGATCATAATTTCGTAGGTGGCGCTTACCCGGTATACGTGCCGGTCCCCGTTGTCGTGGACCCCTATTCCATGGATCAGGCATCTCCCGACCAGGAAACAGACGAACCGCCCGTCGTCCAAGGTCCTACGGTGTTCGAGCGACGCGCACCAGGCGACGTGAGTGCCACGGAGAGCCTTACTGCGGCGCCAACGGCAGAGGAACCAGCACCGGCAGCGCCTGACACTTCACCTGTGCAACCTGAGTCGGCCAGCAGCCAGCCAGCACAGCCTCAGGAGCCGAGCCTGCTGGTGTTTCGCGACGGTCACCAGCTGGAGGTACAGAACTACGCCATAGTTGGCGACTTTTTGTACGATTTCACGCCGGGGCACGCGCACAAGGTCCCGCTCTCGCAGCTCGATCTTCCAGCCACGGTGAAGGCCAATGATGACCGGGGCCTGGATTTCACGCTACCCGCCTCGCCGAAGGGCGGCTCGTAGGTTGCGGACGACAGTCAGGTTTAAAAAATTGAAGTCGTGTTCGATGACTTCGCCTGTCAGTAGGAAAGGCAAGGACGGAAGTCCTGGGTAGGCTCGCTAGATTCCCCGGTACCGGAGGGACGGCACGGCATCTTCAACGTCCGAGGCTCAAACCATGAAACAGGCTTTGCGTGCTGCGTTAGCTCTCGTATTGTTGGGAGTAACACCCGCGCTGTTGGCGCAGATCCACGCCGCTGGGATGGGAGTAGCCGGTGGTTCCCACATGGGCGGTCACAGCGGACTCGGTGACGGTCGCGGCGTCGGCTTCAGACCGGTTCGTCCCGGAATCGTTGGCGGTTTCCATCATCGTAGCTTTCACAATAACCGCTTCTTCTCCCCTTTTTGGAGCACTGCGTTTTGGTGGGATGATGGCTACTCCGACACCAGAGACCAGGTTGTGGTTGAGCAGTCGGCTCCTGTCCTAGTGCAGAAGGCCGCGCCTGTTCAGGAAGTGAAGCCCGCAAACCCCTTGCTCATCGAGCTGCAGGGCGACCGTTTTGTGCGCCTTACGGGCAACGATGTGAATCCGCCTGTCGGTGCCAGCACGGCCCAGTCGAACTCTCCTGAGCACGCCGAGCTCCCGCCCGCGGTGCTCGTGTTTCGCAATGGACGCCGCCAGGAGGTTTCAAGCTATTCCATCATCGGACCAGTGCTCTATGCTTCCGGTTCCTACTGGACGAATGGTTATTGGACGCAGAAAATCCTGCTTGCCGACCTCAATCTTCCTGCCACGTTCGAAGCCAACCAGGAACGCGGTGTGAATTTTGTGCTGCCTTCCTCCCCCGATCAAGTCGTCACACGACCCTAAATACAATCCGTAACTACAATCTCTAAATACAACCTTTCATCCTGAGTGAGTGCGAGCTGAGCTTGCCAAGGGAACACGCATCGAGAGGCTGCCCTGAGCTTACCGAAGGGGACCTTGCGCTTCTCGTATTCTCCGCGTTTAAAATGGCCGCGTATGGCCTCTGAATCAGCCTCCTGGGGCTCAGCCTTTCGTGTCGCCGCCTCGCAGAAATGGCGTCGCCAATCCGCAGCCATGGGCGCGGGCGTTACTCAGGCCATTCTGCAACTCGCCGCCGCGCGACCGGGCATGCAGGTGCTCGACCTGGCTTGTGGGACGGGTGAGCCCGCCATCAGCCTGGCTTCTCAGGTCGGCCAGCAGGGCCGCGTCATCGGCATTGACATCAACGCGGAATTGCTGGAGGTAGCGCGTGACCGCGCCCAGCAACGGTCGCTGAGCAATATCGAGTTCCGGCAAGCCGATGCTCATGCTTTGCCCTTTGCGTCCGACAGTTTTGATCTCGTGACCAGCCGCTTCGGGGTGATGTTCTTCGAAGACGTCGTGCGCGCCCTGGGCGAAGCGCACCGTATCCTGCGCCCGCGTGGACGCATAGCTTTGCTGGCCTGGGGTCCCTTCGAACAACCCTATTTTCTTTCCACCATTGCTATCGTTGGGGCCCACGTCACTAATTCCACATTGCAGCCGGGCACTCTCAACATGTTCCGCTTTTCGCAACCAGGCTCGATGACGGCTGCCTTGAAGCAGGCGGGCTTCACTCGAATAGAGGAACGCACGGTCACTGTGCCCTGGAGCTGGCCCGGGCCGCCAGAACAGGTGTGGGAGTATTTCCGCGAGATCACCGTGCCGTTTCGTCCGCTCCTCTCCAGCATCCCGCCAGACAAGGGGGAGCAAGTGAACGCCGAAATAAACGCCGCTGTCCGCAGACACTACGACGGCAAGCAGGTCAACTTCACGGCCGATGTGGTTCTCGCTTCTGGGGAAAAATGATCTATTCACCACAGAGACACAGAGTCACAGACAGACTTTCTATTCAGAAAAACACATGACCTTGGACGTCTTAGGCGACCGGATAAAACAACAATCCGCTCTTCAACAATCAGTTTTCTCTGTGCCTCTGTGTTGAAATGAATCTATGAAAATTAAGGTGGCATGGATTGGCAAGACCAAAGACCCCGCCATCCAGGCTTTGACCGCGGAATACCTCAAACGCCTGTCCGCCTACACCCAAGTGGAGCCGCTGGCCGTGGGCAGCGAGGCGGCGCTGCTCAGGCTCGCGTCCAGGACAGGCAATCGTCCTGCCACGAGGCTGGTCCTCTTGGATACCCGTGGCAAGCAGTTTGCCTCGGAAGAATTTGCCACTTTCTTAGACGAGCAGCAGGGTCATGGCGGGCAACCCCTGCTGTTCGCCATTGGGCCGGCCGACGGCTTCAGCCAGGAGGCGCGTAAGGCAGCGTCAGTTCTGATTTCGTTGGGGAAAATGACCCTGCCACATGAACTCGCCCGGGTGGTACTTCTGGAGCAGCTCTACCGTGCGTTCACAATTCTGAAAGGTCATCCCTATCACTTGGGGCACTGAAGGGGTAACGCCGGCGTCTCGCCGGCTGCCGCGAGGGTGTCTCGCCCTCGTCTGTCAGACCTGCCTATCGTTGTTCTCGACTTGTACGCGACTCAATAATTTCTCCCAGCACATTGCTCCGCCCGTCTATACGTTCCAGGTGCGGAAACCGAGGCCCACCATCATAGTTCACAGAGTACGTATTGTAATACCCGATGTTCTCCACCAGCAGCTGCAACGGACCACGCGCCTTCAGGGCCGCCAGCAGCACTTCCGGCGACCACTTCCGACCATTCACCGCCACCAGCTTCATGCCCGGAGCAATGCCCCCGGCGGCTGCCGCCATGCCCGGAATCACGTCCACGATGGTGCCCTCGTCCTCGTTCTTTTCCTGATGAATCACCATGCCGACGGAACTG
>DATFDP010000251.1:0-3653 GCA_035252015.1 Terriglobales bacterium | reverse complement strand
GGATGAACTTCTTGCCGTTATGCACCGCGATGGTGTGGCTCACCATCTCGGGCACGATGGTCGAGCGCCGCGACCAGGTGCGCAGCACCTTCTTGTCGTTGCGCGCGTTCATCTCCTCCACCCGCCGCAGCAGGTATCCGTCTACGAACGGTCCTTTTTTTTGTGAACGCATAAGTCAGTTCTCTGTTGTCAGATCCTTCGCTTCCCTCAGGATGACGGCTGCGGGCTGCCGCTTTGCTCACACTCGCAAACCGCCGTCACTTGGGACGATTCACAATAAATTTGTCCGTCCGCTTGTTATTTCGCGTCTTGTAACCGCGCGTCGGCTGGCCCCACGGAGTTACCGGGTGCCGTCCGCCACTGGTCTTGCCCTCGCCGCCGCCATGCGGATGGTCCACAGGATTCATGGAGACGCCGCGATTGGTCGGCCGCCGGCCCAGCCAGCGCGTCCGGCCCGCCTTGCCGATCGCCACATTCTCGTGATCCAGATTGCCAACCTGCCCGATGGTCGCCATGCAGTCCAGCAGCACTTTGCGGGTTTCGCCCGAAGGCAGCTTGACCAGTGCGTAATCGCCTTCCTTGGCCACCAACTGCGCTGAACCGCCGGCGGAGCGCACCATCTGTGCCCCCTTGCCTGGACGCAGCTCGATGTTATGAATCGTGGTGCCGGGCGGGATATTGCGCAGCGGCAGCGCATTGCCCACCAGAATGTCCGCTTCCGGCCCGCTCACGATCTTCTGTCCTACGTTCAGCCCCAGAGGGTGCAGGATGTAACGTTTCTCGCCATCGGCGTAGGCTAGCAGGGCCAGGCGCGCCGAGCGATTAGGGTCGTAGTCAATGGATACAACGGTCGCCGGCACGCCTAACTTCTCGCGCTTGAAATCAACCAAACGCAGCTTGCGCTTGTGCCCACCGCCGCGGTGCCAGATGGTGAGATCGCCCTGGTTCCGGCGCCCGCTGGTCCTCCGCTTGGGCTCGGTCAGCGGCTTGTGCGGACGGTCGCTGGTCAACTCCTCGTTCACCAGCGTCGTTTGGAAGCGCAACGTCGAGGTGACCGGTCGATATGTCTTGATCGCCATAATTCAGCCTTTAGCTTTTAGCCCTTAGCTTCCCCATCCGCCCCCATTGGCTGAATGCTGAATGCTGAGTGCTGATTGCTGCTCTTACAGATTCTGTGCGTACTCCGGCATCTTCTCGCCGGACTTCAGCTTCACGTACGCCTTCTTCCAATCGGGGCGAAACCCGGTGAACTTCCCCCGGCGCCGTTCTTTGCCCAGGAAGTTGGAAGTGCGTACCGAATCCACTTTCACTTTAAAAATTGTCTGCACCGCTTCTTTAATCTCGGTCTTGGTCGCGGTGGGCGCCACCTGGAATACCAGCGTGGACTGCGTTTCCTTAATGCCCAGCCCCTTCTCCGTGATGATGGGGCGCCGGATGATCTGGTATGCCGACTTCATTACGCTACCTCCGCCGCTTTGCGCCGCTTGCGCGCCTTGGGCGCCGGCTCTTCACTGGCTGCCTGCCGCTGCCGCTTGGACAGCGATGCCACCAGTGAGGTCTGCAATTTCTCCAGTGCCGGTTGGGAGAAGATGGCACGCTGATAACGCAGCAGGTGGTACGGATGCACTTCGTTGCCCCGCACCAGTTCCACACCCTCCAGGTTGCGCGAGCTCAGCTCCAGGTTGTGGTTCTCGACCTTGGCGGCTTCCACTACCAGCGCAGTCCCGTCGACTTTCAACGCGTCCAGAGCAGTGCGGAATTCCTTAGTCTTCGGTTCCTTAAGCTCGAAGTTTTCCACCACCGTAAGCTGCCCATCCGCCAGCTTGGCCGCCAGCGCTGAGCGCAGAGCGCCTAGCAGCTTCTTGCGCGGAAAGTCGTATTCATACGAGCGCGGCTGCGGCCCGTGCACCGTGCCGCCGTGCCGCCATAGGGGAGACCGGATAGATCCCACCCGGGCGCGTCCCGTACCCTTCTGCCGCCACAGCTTCTTTCCGGAACCGGAAACCAGCTTACGGTTCTTGGTGGCGTGAGTGCCGGCTCGCTGGGTCGCGCGATATTGCTTCACAGCCTCCCAGAGCAGGTCTTCGTTCACCGCGCCGAAAATTTCCTCGGCCAGGTCGAACTTGCCCACCTTGTCGCCGCTCAGATTTAAAACGTCAATCGTTGCCATGTTTAAGCTCTCAGCCGTTATTTCTTTTTGGCGGCTTGCCGCTTCGAAGCCTTTAACGGGTCAATCGTTCCGGCTCCCGCAAACCCGCGCCGCTCTCTAGGCGGCTTCTTCGCCTTGTGAATCAGCACGTAGCCGCCGTTCGGGCCAGGCACACTGCCTTCCACCACCAGCAGGTTTTCTTCCTTATCAATTCCCAGCACCCGCAGGTTGCGCATTGTGACCCGGTCGGTGCCCATGTGCCCCGACATGCGCATACCCTTGAACACACGCGATGGGAAAGCCGATGAACCAATGGAGCCGGGAATCTGGAACATCGAGCCGTGCGACTTGGGACCGCCACCGAAATGGTGCCGTTTGACGACGCCCGCAAAGCCACGTCCTTTGCTGGTTCCGATCACATCCACGAACTTTTCACCCTCGAAAATATCCACCAGCACGCGATCGCCCACTTTGCTCTGATCGCCATCGCCGCTGGCCGCCTCCACCTCAATATCCACCTCGCGCAACAGGCGTACCGGCGGCAGATTGTTCTTGCTCAGATGTCCCACTTCCGCCTTGCTGAGCCGCGACTGCTTCACGAACTCGACCAGGCCGATTTGCGCCGCATCGTATCCGTCCTTATTGGCCGTTTTGCGCTGCGTGATCACGCACGGGCCGGCCTTCAGCACGGTGGCGGGATGCACCTCGCCATTGCTGTCGAACAGCTGCGTCATGCCGACTTTCTTGCCTAAGATTCCTGTGACTGCCATAAATTCAGCTCCTAGCTACTGGCTCCTGGCTCACCGCTAGAAGCCGTGCTAATCAGCTATTTGTGTTCTTTCCCGAAAGCCTTAATCTCCACGTCCACGCCCGCCGGAAGATCGAGCTTCATCAGCGCGTCCACCGTCTGCGGCGTCGGCTCCAAAATGTCCACCAGGCGCTTGTGGGTGCGAATCTCAAACTGCTCCCGCGACTTCTTGTCTACGTGTGGCGACCGCAGCACGCAGTACTTGTTCTTCATCGTGGGCAGCGGGATCGGTCCCGCCACATTGGCGCCAGTCCGCTTCACTGTTTGCACGATCTCGCTGGTGGACTGGTCCAGCACCCGGTAGTCATACGCCTTGAGGCGAATGCGAATTCTCTCTTTTCCGTTCACGTTTCCTCTGCTTCTTCAGCCCCGCCGTTGGCGGCCGCTGAAGGAAAGAACTTGCGGCGTGCTGCGTGCCGCGCGGTTTCAGCTCCTAGCTCCTAGCTTCTAGCCCCTAGCCAGTAGCTAGAAGCTAACGGCTAGCAGCTACTGAACAATCTCCGAGATGGTGCCGGCTCCTACCGTGTGTCCACCTTCGCGGATGGCGAACCTCAGCCCCTTCTCCAGCGCCACCGGCGTGATCAGCTCGATCTGCAGGCTCACGTTGTCCCCCGGCATCACCATCTCCGTGCCCGAGGGCAGCTCCGCCACTCCCGTCACGTCCGTGGTGCGGAAGTAGAACTGCGGCCGGTAGCC
>DATFDP010000250.1:0-4223 GCA_035252015.1 Terriglobales bacterium | reverse complement strand
CTCAGGATGACAAGAATAAGGATCCTGGTGGTGCACGCGAGATGCTCTTGGACAAGCTCAGGGCAGGTTTTCACCGCTGAAGCGGTTCAGGATGAACGCCTGCCTGGAAGGCGCAAGGTCCTTCGACTCGCGCTCGTTTCGCTTCCCTCAACTCACGCTCGCTCAGGATGACAACGGAAAACGCGTTGCTGGTTGGAAAAATGGCGGGGGCGCGGGGGCGCGGCTCCAGGGGGAGCCGCGCCACATGCGCCGCTTTGCTCAGAAGGTAAGACGAGCGGTCAACTGGATCATGCGCGGGGAAGCATCACCGCCCAGGAAGGAACCCACGATACTGGTGGGAACACTGACAGTGCGGTTGATGGTGCCGAATTGCGCGGAGGAGATGTCGTTGACCGGCTGATCGAAGTTGGGATGGTTAATCAAGTTGAAGAACTGCGCGCCCACTCGCAGTTTGCCTTGTTCCCAGCCCGGGAGTGGGATCTGCTTCATGACGGTGAAGTCAGTATCGAAGAATCCCGGTCCGCGGAACTGATTGCGGCGCTGGTTGCCGAAGCCGAGCAGGCTGCCTGCCGGCAGGAAGGAAGAGGTGTTCAGGCAGGGGGTGTCGGGATTGTTGCAGGTGCGCTCCAGCCCAACGTAACTGCCGGCATTGATGGGAGAAGCAAACAGAGCGATGGGGATATTGCTGGGGGCGCCATAGTTGTTGCTGGAGAGGGCGCCGCCGGCGGCGGTGTCAATGGCAGTGAAGGGCAGTCCGCTGCGAACGAAGAAGGTGCCGGAGATGGTCCAGCCCTTCAGGAGCACAGCCGGGCCCGAGCGATAGGGAACATCATAGACGTAGTTGGCGCTGAAATAGTGGCGCGTGTCGTAATCGGCATTGCCATAGTTGTAGGCCCGCAGGTTATTGGGATCCTGGGGAAAGATGTAGCTGGTGTTGGTGGCCGGCGACAAGGAGAAGGGCAGGAAGCCACCGTTTGAGATTTCATCCAACGCATGGCTGTAGGTGTAATTGCCTTGCAGCTGCAGCCCGTTGGTGAACTTGCGCTGGACGGTAACGGTGACGCCGTTGTAATTGGAGACAGCGTTGCTGTAGAGATTGGCGACCGTGCCAAAGCGAGAGTCGGGGGCAGCCGAGGGCAAACCTTGGAAGCCGGCGGCGCAGGTGCTGGGCGGGCAGAAGGCATTGACTCCGTAGTCCTGGTTGGGCTCGAAGATGCCATGATTACCCACATAATTGATGGACATGGAGGAGTGCGCACCCAGACCCTTCTGCAGTTCGAGGTTCCACTCCTGGTAACGTGGCAAGCTGATTTTGCTCACGTTATAGAAGCTGGGAGGCGCGAAGGTGGGCACAGCAGCACTGATGGAGGCCAGAGTACCGCCATTGCGAAAGCCACTGACAAAAGCGGCATTGGAACCGGACGCTACGTCAAACATGTTGCCAGGAACGCCGGGCGCCAGAGGAACACCGCCGGTAACAAAGGTATTGTCCAGGGGAGAATTCTGGGAGACGTTGTCAGCGATAGCGCCGGGGAACTGGTCATAGAAGATGCCAAATCCGCCGCGCAGCACCGTGCTTCCCATATGGGGTAGCTGCCAGGCAAAACCGAAGCGCGGCCCCCAGGCCACCTGGGTAAGACCGGGCAAGGCCTGATGGAGTCCACTGGTGATGATCTGGTTGTAAGGGATAGCTGAGTCGTGATTCATGGCAAAGAAGCTGGGGGAGTTAAAACGAGCGAAACAGTTAAGCTGGCACACGGGGTTGGAGTCGTGGTCGGCGCGCAGAGCCAGCGTGAGCTTGAGCGTGTTGCTGACCCGCCACTCATCCTGAATGTAGGCCCCCAATCCATATAGAGCGACCGGTTGGTTGAGGGAAGTGGGGAAGGACTGGATGAAGGAGGTGGCATTTCCGTTGAAGAAGTCGGTCATCGATTCCGAGCCCAGGGTCTCGCCGCTGCTGAAAAAGCCGAAATCATGGTCGCTGACGTTGTTGCGGTGGAAGTTCACGCCGAATTTGAAGTTGTGATTGCCCCGGGTCCAAGAGAGGTCGTCTGTGATCTGGTAGCTGGTGACGTTGCGGCCCTGGGGCCAGATGAAATCCAGGCCGCCGAGCGCGGTGAGCGCCTCGCTGGCAAAGTCCAGAGTAGTGGGAAAAGTGGTCAGAGCCTTGTTCAGGCTAGTGGGAGCAAACAGAGCGCTGTACCACTGCAGCGAACCGACAAACTGGTTGACGGCGTTGGCGCCGAAGGTGTGAGTTTCGTTGATCTGGCCCTGGTACTCGGGTTGAGTGCTGACGGCGTTAAATACAGGGTTGATGGGATCGGTGAAAGTGGCCTGCACGCCGTGGTCGGTCTGGAAACGGATGAAGGCTTTGTCATTGCTGCCAATGACCTGGTCGATGCGGCCGACCAACTGCCATTCATGGGTGAAGTTGCCGGCATTGGATTGGAACTGGAGCGCGCAAGGCGAGCCAGTAGCACCGAATCCTGGCAGAGTGGTCAGGTCAGCACAGCCGCCGCCGGGAAGGATGTTGGCGGCTCGGTTGGCGCCAGGGGCACTGTTATAGAGGGAGAAAATTTTCTGGTAAAAGGGAATTTCCGCCGCATTGCCCAGGGCGGGCAAGTTGGCGAGCGTCGCGGCCTCGAACTGCGGGCTGGGGATGTTGGTGGGAGTGACGGTAGGCAGCACGATGCGCACGCCTTCCGTATCCACGAAGAAGAAAGTCTTGTCCTTCTTAATGGGGCCGCCTAGAGAGGCCGCCCACTGATTCACGTTGTCGAAGGGGCGCGGCGTGATGGTGTCGGTGGTGTGCTTGTTGAAATAATTGTTGGCGTTCAGGATGCGACCGTTCCAGAAATACTCCGCATTGCCGTGCCAGTTGTTGCTGCCCGATTTGCTGACGTAATTGACGTTGGCGCCCGCCAAACCGCCATACTGGCCGGAGTAGCCATTGTTGACCACGGTGACTTCCTGAACGTCATTTTGTCCGAGCAGAAGGTTGGTCGCGCCGGAGTTGTTCACATTCAGGAAGGGATCATTGTCGTTCATGCCGTTCATAGTGAACACGTTGGAGGTGCCGGGCAGGCCGAAGGTGGAGAAATTGCCGTAGCCCGATTGGGTGTTCATTTTGGCGCCCGGCGAGGTCTGGGGGATGTAGCTGAGGTCGTTGCCGGGATTGGGTACCAGCGCGACCTGAGCGGGGGTGAAGGTGGTGGAAACGTTGCCGTTCTCGGTCTGAATAATCGGGGCCTCCGAGGTGACGGTGACGGTCTGGGAGGCGGAGCTGAGGGCCAGGGTCATGTTGTTGGTGGTGGTCTGGCCTACGCTGACGGAGAGGGTGGCGGTGCTGGGCTTGAAGTTTTGGGCCGTGGCACTGAGTGTGTACGTGCCCGGCGTCAGAAACTGAAAGCGGTATACGCCGCTGGAATTGGTGGACTGAGTGAGAGTCTGGCCGGTAGCGTTGTTCTTCAGGGACACAGTGGCATTGGGTACAACCGCTCCGGTGGGATCCGTGACCGTTCCGGTAACGCTTCCAGAAACCAGGGATTGGGCCCGCAGAGGCGCGGTCCAGAACAGGACCAGAGCCGCTGACAGCAGCGCAACGAGGGCTGCTTGAGTGCCGCGTGCCACTGCCCGGCAACGGCCGGAGTCAGCGGAATGCGAGCTAAGTGATGCAGACAACACTTTCATTCTTGCACCTCATGTAAAGTGACGTTCTCGGCGAGACACACCGAGGGAAGTACGTCCGCAAGAGGGAGTGCAAGCGGGTTTCCACAGAACGGGCGAGAGCGGCGGCAGCAGTTTCAGGCAGTTAAGGACGGAGGCACGCAGGAGACTCCGGAATCATGGATTCAGCGATAACTCAGGATACAAAACGGCATAGACAAGCGTGAATCGAATGTTCTTGATTGTAAACAGATAAATCTACAAATTCAGGATTGTAAACAAATAAATCTCGAAAGCACAGGCTGGATGACGGAAGGCAGGCAACCGGGTGAAGCGCGTGCATCAGCGACAGACCAGCGGTGGAGATGGTGCCCGGGACCGGAATCGAACCGGTACGGACCTTTCGGCCCTCGGGATTTTAAGTCCCGTGCGTCTGCCAGTTTCGCCACCCGGGCGGTGCAGGCTCCTAAGTATAGCCAGCTTATCACCAGAGAAGCGTCGGCGTGCGAGATGCTGCACCGCCGAAGCGGCTCAGCATGACACCCGCCAGCGTTAAG
>DATFDP010000249.1:0-46702 GCA_035252015.1 Terriglobales bacterium | reverse complement strand
GTAGGCCTTCTGCAACGCTTGTCGGGTGGACAGGGAGTCACCCTGAACTGTCTCTTGCACTTTGGACCTTCCTGTTGTGGAGTTCGCTTTTAAGCGAAGGATACTGCAACGATGATGCCTCAGCGCGCCGCCTTTCGCAACACTTAGATCAGAAGATTTTCGGCATACCATCTCGCATTTGAGGCGGAAAGTACGTACTAGGGCATCACTTCAGTCATGCCGATGCCAGCGCTTTAGAGACCGCCTTCAGGCGCTGCGGCTAACACGGCGACCCTATAGCCGCCGCGCTATCTCTCCAGGGTTGTTGGGGTCAACATATCGTAAAACGATAGACATCTCCGGCGCCAGGACTTGCAAACAGCCGGTCTGGATGTGGTATAGATAATAAATAAATTCTTTCCTGCTGAGGCGGAGCGCAGGGCCATATCGTGACTGCTGCGTCTAATATCGCCGCCTCAGCCTTGTAGGACGCCATGTTGGAAGTGGAACACTTGACCCGCCGCTACGGACCGATCACGGCCGTGGATGACATCAGCTTTCAGACCCGGTCCGGGGAAATCCTGGGCTTCCTTGGCCCGAACGGCGCGGGTAAGACCACCACCATGCGCATGGTCACGGGTTATCTCCCTCCGACCGCTGGAGAAGTGCGTATCGAGGGCGTGGGCTTGCGGCGCGATCCCATCGCCGCCAAGCGCAAAATCGGCTATTTACCCGAGCTGCCTCCACTCTATCCCGAACTGACGGTCCGCGATTACCTGCGCTTTGTTGCCCGGCTGCGGCAGGTGCCGGGGCGCGAATGCAACCACGCGGTGGAGCGCGCCATGGAGCGCTGCGCCCTCGCCGACGTAACCGGACGCGTCATCGGACGCCTGTCCAAAGGCTATCGCCAACGCGTCGGGATTGCGCAAGCCATCCTGCACAACCCGCGCCTGCTGATTTTCGATGAGCCCACCGCCGGGCTGGACCCACGCCAGATCCTGGAAACGCGGCAGCTTATCCGCAGCCTGGCCGGTGACCACACGGTGATTCTGAGCACGCATATTCTTTCTGAGGCGGCGAATACCTGCCAGCGGGTCATCATCATCAACCGTGGCCGGCTGGTGGCGGTGGATTCGCCGGAGAACCTGACCCGCCGCGTCAAGCAGACCGACACTCTGCTCATCGAGCTGCGCGGCGCGGGCGCAGCCGCCCAGGCCGCCATCGCGCAACTGCCCGGTGTCACTAAGGCCGAGTTGATCAGCGAGCAGGATGGCATCGCCAAGCTGCGCGTGGAGAGCAAGGATCTGGCCACTCGCGAGGCCATCGCCCGCGTCCTGGTCGAGGGCGGCTACGGCTTGCTCGAATTGAAAGACGTGGAACTTACGCTGGAGGAGATATTCCTGTCGCTGACCGGCAGCTCATTGCTGGCGGCCGCCAGCGCGTGAGGCTTTATGAGTGGAATGTGGGCCATCATCCGCAAAGAATGGAAGTCGTACTTTGTGACCCCGGCAGCTTACGTGGTTCTGGCGCTGTTTGCCGTCATCGCCGGTTTCTTCTTCTACAGCATGCTGGCGATGTTCGTTATGCAAAGCTTGGGAGGCGGCATGATGTTCGGCCGCGGTAGCCTGGATGCCCAGACTATGCTGCTGCAGCCCTTCTTCTTTGACGTCGCCATCCTGCTGCTGTTTCTTTTGCCCATGGTCACCATGCGCTCCTACGCCGAAGAAGCGCGCAATGGCACCCTTGAGCTGCTGAAGACCGCGCCGGTGCGCCGCCTGGAAGTGGTGCTGGGAAAATTCCTGGCCGCCTTCGGGCTGCTCATTCTGCTGCTAGTCATCACCGGGCTCTACGTCGGCTTGGTGGCACACTATGGCAAATTGGGATTAAAGCCCGTCAGCTCGGGCTTCCTCGGACTGGCCCTTCTGGGCGCGGCATTCCTTGCGCTGGGTCTCTTTATTTCCAGCCTCACGCGCAACCAGATTGTGGCCGCGGTCGGTACCTTCAGCCTTTTCCTGCTGCTGTGGGTGGCGGACTGGGTTACATCGTACGGCAGCGGCCACTTTGCCGAGCTGTTTTCCTATCTTTCCATTACCTCCCATTTCCGCAACTTCGCCCAGGGCGTGCTGGACACAAAGGACCTTGTTTACTATCTCAGCCTCATCGTCGGCGGATTGTTTTTAACCGCGCGCCGCATGGAACTGGCAGAGTAGGAATGACGGAGAAGTTTCATGGCTGATGAAAACATTAATTCCCCGGCGGAGTCCAAGCCGGCTCACTCCGGCTTGCGGCGCTGGGCCGACCGCGGTCCCCTGCTGCTCTATTCGCTCGTCGTGATCGCCATCCTGGTGGCGGTGAACTACATCGCGCGCGACCATAGTCACAGCTGGGACTTGACTCTCAACCAGATCCACAGCCTCAGCCCCGAATCAGTGAAGGTGGTGCGCGGGCTGAAAACTCCGCTCCACCTCTTCTATTTCGACCGCTCCGAGGAGTTCGGCCGCGCTCGCGACTTCCTCAGCAAATATCAGCGGCAGTCGAACGAGGTCGAGGTGCAGTATATCGAGCCCGATCGCCATCCCGACCAGGCCCGCCAATACGGCATTCAGAGTTATGGCACTCTGGTGGTCCAGGCGGAGGGACGCAAGCAGTTGGTCAACAGTCTGCAAGAGGAGGAAGTAACCAACGCGCTGGTGCGGGTGCTGAAAGGCGGGCGCAAGGTCGTGTACTTCGCCCAGGGCGAAGGCGAGTACGACCCAGAGGATTCGGGCCGCCACGGCCTTAGCCAGGTCAAGAAGGCCCTGGAGGACGACAACTTCACCGTGAAGACCCTGGTGCTGGCACAATCGCCGCAGGTGCCGGCCGATGCCTCTGTGCTGGTGGTGGGCGGGCCCACGCGCCCATTGGTGGAACCAGAAGTCAACGCCATCTCCGATTACTTGTCCAAAAGCGGGCGGGTGCTCTTCCTGCTGGGCCCGGAGAGCAAAGGGCCGCTGGTGGAATACCTGGAATCCAAGCTGAACGTGAAGCTCACACCCGATATCGTCGTGGATACCAGCGGTGTGGGCCGTCTGTTCGGCGCCAGCCAGCTCATGCCCATCGTGGCCCACTACGATGACCATCCCATCACCAAGGAGATGAGCCAGCTGGCCACCCTGTTCCCCTATGCGAGGACCGTGGAACCGGGTGACGCAAAAGACGCCAAGGCCAGCGTCAGCCCGCTGCTGGAGACCTCTTCAGCCAGCTTCGCAGCTACCAATTTCAGCCTGCAGCGAGTGAGCCTGGATCCGCGCAATGCGCGTAAGGGACCGCTGACGCTGGCAGTGGCGGGCACCCTGCCCGGAAGCAAGGCCGGAGATGAAGGGCGCTTTGCGGTGGTGGGCAGCGCCGACTTCATCTTGAACCCGATCGTCGGCTTCAACGGCAATCAGGATCTGTTTCTGAACAGCATAAACTGGCTGGCTTCGCAGGAGGCATTCATCAGCATTCGGCCAAAGCCGCCCAACAACACGCCCATCAATCTCTCTGCGACGCAGATGCGTGCTGTGTTCTGGTCGTCCCTGGTGGGGCTGCCGCTGATCATTGTGCTGGGCGGCATGGGCGTGTGGTGGCGCCGTCGCCGCGCGTAAAAGCTGTCTTTCGATCTGCAGCCCGAAGAGCGACACAGCTTTTAGCCCTGGGCGTCAGCCCTGGGAAAAATGTTCGGTACAAAACCGGAGCTCCTTTGTAGGGGCGAACACAAATTTCACGCACGCGCATTGTGAAGGTGGGCATATGAAGGGCTTGATTCGTCTGACAATTGCGGTCGTGATCCTGGCGGGTCTGGGTGGACTTTATCTCTGGCTGGGCAAGCAGAATAAGCCCGCGGAAGCGGCCGAACCTGCCCTGACTACCTTCGATTCTGGCTCGGTGCAGCAAATCTCCATCCAGGACGGCTCCAATCCACTAGTCACATTGGCCAAGCAGGGCGGCAACTGGCGCCTGCTCGAGCCCTATGCTTACGCCGCCGACAATGGCGAGGTTAGCACGCTGCTGAGCACGCTAGCCGGCGTTCACCCTTCGGAACAACTTGGCCCGCAGAAAGACCTGAGCATCTTCGGGCTCGATAAACCCAGCAGGGTGCAGCTGCAGTTGGCCCAAGGTAAAAAGCTGGAATTCGATTTCGGCTCCGACGTGCCTGCCGCCGGCGGAGTCTACCTGCGCACCGCCGCCTCTCCCGGCGTAGTAACCGTGCCCGCATACATCAAAACCGACGCGGTGAAGTCGGCTTTCGACCTGCAGGACCGCACCGTGCTCCACTTCCCCTCCGACAGCCTGACTGGACTCACCTTCCAGGAAAAGAGCAAAAAGGCCAGCTTTCAGCGCAAGGATAACAAGTGGCCGGAAGCCAAACAGAACGAACTCCAGACCCTGGTCGACACTCTGCACGAAGCGCGCATGGACGCTCTCACCGACATCCAGGGAAAGGATGCGGTCAAGTACGGCTTGACCAAGCCCGACTCCGTGCTGACTCTGAACTGGAAGGGCGGCCAGGGGAGGGTGGACATCGGATCGAAGAAAGGTACAGACTATTACGCGCGCTCTTCCGACAGTCCGGCCATCTTCACTCTGGCGGGGTACATAGTCACCGACATGCAGGCGCTGCTGAAGCCGCTGGCCAAGAGCGCGGCTAAGAATAATTCCGGCAAAAAATAAGCCCCGAAAACCTTAGGGCTTTCGCTGCCATACTCCTATCGGGAGCTCGCCACAGCAAAGGATTGAATCACGCGATTGACCTCGGCTTGGTCGAGCTTCGCACCCGAGCGGGGGTCTTCATCGAGAAAAACGGAGTAGCTGCGGTTGGCACCCAAGTCAAAGAAATGCAGGCCCACGCTTTGCCAGTTCCGGGCCAGTCCGCTGATCTCAAAGCCCGGGTATCCCTTGGCTTGGACAGCGAAGATGTCCGGCGCGGCTACGTTGTGCTCGAACCACAGGCCCTTGATTTCGAGTAGAACCTGGATTCGCGCAAATTCCCTTCGTCCACGCAGGGGGGAAAGGTCCGCAGGCTTAACGGAAATAACGTCCTTAAACTGCTGGTACTTGGATTCGCCAATTGCGGGGCCAAATGCCAGGTCGAAGTCATCCATTCCGAGCAACGGCCCGGAGCGGTTGATCGGATCTTCGTTAAAGAACGCAGGATTAACAAACTTCACCGTTGGGCCGCCTTTGAAACGAACGTCAGCCCAGCGCCCTTCGTTCCTCTCGCGCTCAATGTTGTTCCAGGGAACCTCAACGCTGTACCCGAAATACGATAGTTTCGTTCCTGAAGCAGTTGATATTCGTGTGTCGGTGAGGAGCTGAGGCACGGAACTCCAGCCCCGCGGCGGACGGTCTGCTGAACGCTGGAGCGCGGGCCGAAGCTGCCTGTACCTCATGGTTTGCGGACCGAAGTAAAGCCCCAGTGGCAGAAGGATCACGGCCACCGCTCCCGATCGCATGAGCCACTTTGATCGTCCCCTGTTTACTGTGTGCTGCATACCTGAATTAGACACCACCTCCTTGCCGGCCGGTGTGATCATTGCAGCCAACGTACCTTCGTTTGGCCTTTTGTTTGGCCGGAGACCTTCCTCCCCGGGTATATACTGGCGCGCCTGAACGAGCGCCAGCCTTCGGGAGAAAAGATGCGCCTCATCACTCTGCTTTGTTTGCTTTCATGCATCGCCATCGCGCAGAACGCGGCCTCTCGCACCCAGACCGCTGCTCCCCATGAATACCTTCTAAAAGCTACGCCGACGACGGTGGCTTGGGGCTATTACGATGCTGCCGCGCCCCCCGTCCTTCGTATTCGTTCCGGCGATACCGTGAAGTTTGACACTCTGCTCACCAACAGCCCCACAGGACTCGAGAAAGCGGGTCTGCCTCCAGATCAGGTGCAGCAGAGCCTGCGCGACATCTACAAGGAGGTCACGAACAAAGGACCGGGCGGGCATATCCTGAACGGCCCGGTATACGTGGAAGGCGCCGCGCCCGGCGACACTCTGGAAGTACGTATCCAGAAGATCGAACTGGCCATTCCTTACGCCTATAATGCCTTTGGCCCCACCCGCGGCTTCCTGCCCGAAGACTTTCCCTATCGCAGAATGAAGATTATCCCTCTCGATCGTGAGCGCATGGTGGCCCACTTCGCGCCGGGCATCGAGATTCCACTGCGCCCCTTTTTCGGCAGCATGGGCGTGGCGCCGCCCCCCGACTATGGCCGCATTGACAGCGCCCCGCCGGGAATTCACGCCGGCAACATGGACAACAAGGAACTCGTAGCCGGCAGCACTTTGTACCTGCCGGTGTGGGCGCCGGGCGCCCTCTTCGAGATTGGCGATGGCCACGTGGGCCAGGGCAATGGCGAGGTCGACATTACGGCCCTGGAAACTTCGCTCGTTGGCACACTGCAGTTCATCCTGCTCAAGGGCACGAACCAGAAGTACCCTCGCGCCGAAACGCCCACCCGCTACATCAGCATGGGCTTTCACCCCGAACTCTATGAGGCCACGCGTATCGCGGTGAGGCAGATGATTGATTTTCTGGTTACCGAAAAGCACATGAGTCACGACGATGCTTACATGCTCACCAGCGTAGCCGGCGACGTGGACATCACCGAACTGGTGGACGGCAGCGTCGGCGTGCACGTCATGCTGCCCAAGCACATCTTCACCAAATGACTTTCGCCCGACCGGGCGTAAGATGAGTTCTCACCATGAACTTCGACGTTCTTGCCTCTCCAACTCAGTTCTTGCAGGAGATGATCGGCCCAACGGCATACGATGCAGTGCTGCGCGAATATGAACAATGGTGGGAGCACGAGGGCCGCTCCATCTCCGACAGCATTGACCGTGCCGGCACGCCCTGGGTGCGCATGTTCGACGCCATCGGCAAAAGAATGGATGAAATCCTCTACCCGCCCGACTACTGGCGCATGCTCAAGCACGGCTACAAAGCAGGAGTGCTGTGGCGCGCCTTCGAACAGCAATCGCTATTGCCTGCTTTTCTGCTCATCTATTTAACGTCTTTTTACGATAGCGGCCTATCGTGCCCCTACACCGTCTCGCTCTCCACTGCCATGCCGCTCAGCAAGTACGGCGATGCTGGCGTAAAGGAACGGTTTCTCCCCAAACTTCTGCGCCGCGACGATGATGTCTGGCAGGGCGCCACCTGGATGACGGAAATCAAGGGCGGCTCCGACCTCGGCGCGAGCGTAGAAACCTTGGCCGTGTCCCAGGGTGCCTGCTGGCGCTTGACAGGCGACAAATATTTCGCCAGCAATGCCGGCGCCGAACTGGCCGTGGTGGCGGCCCGGCCTCAAGGCGCGCCCGCAGGCGTGCGCGGTCTGGCCCTGTTCCTGCTGCCCCGGCTGCGCTCCAACGGCGAGCTGAACTACACTATTCGCCGCCTGAAAGATAAAGTTGCCACCCGCTCCGTTCCCACCGGCGAAATCGAATTGCGCGACAGCGAGGCCTATCTGCTGGGCAGCGCCGCTGAAGGCATATATCTCATCCTGGAAGTGCTTAACGTCTCGCGTGTCGCCAATAGCGTGGGTAGCGTAGCACTGGCTCAGCGCGCTATGGCCGACGCTCTGGCTTTTGCGCAGATCCGCATGGCATTCGGCAAGCACATCTTTGACCATCCTCTCCTGCGTCGCCAGTTTGAAGGACGCCTCCAGCAGCTGCGCGAATGCTTTGCCCTCGCCTGGGATGCGGTGCAGCTTTTAAACGAGGTTTGGAAAGAACGCCGTCCTTACTCTGAGCGTTATCACCTGTTTCGCCTTTTGGCTCACCTCGCCAAGTACTGGACCGCGGAATTTGCGGCGCAGACCGCCAAGTGGTGCATGGAGGTGCATGGCGGACTGGGCGTGCTCGAGGAATTTCGCGTGGAGCGCTGGCTTCGCGAGGCCATGATCCTGGCCATCTGGGAGGGCACGGCTCATCGCCAATTACTGGACGCGTTAGAAGTGATCGAACGCAAGCAGGCCCACCACGTCTTCGTTGCTTATGCGGAACAGGCTGGGTCGGTGCCTGAATTGCGCGAACTCATACGGGAGATTGACGCCCATTTGAGGCTTGCTGCTGAAGAGCGGGAGGCTGGATGGGAGCCGCTCGGCCGCAGACTTGCGCAAACGGCGGCCAAAGCAGTGTTGGCCAAGCGAACTGAGCAGTGCAGTGCTGCCCATCGCTGAGCCGCGGCTCGGATTCCAGGCTTGGCTCAGTCTTCGCCGGCCAGAAAGTACCGGCGAATCATGTCAATCATCAGGGCCCCCGTTGGCCGGCTACACATTTCACAGTAGCGGGCAATCACCCTTCGCTGTTCCTCGCCCAGCGCGCAAAATTCCATCCCGTAATTCGGATATTGGCTGTGCCGGATGGTGGCGCGCACTCGAACCGTGTCGGCGGAATTGGGAAAGTGCAGTTCCAGGGCTACAACATCGCCCAGGGGGATGCGCCCGGGCAGCACCGCGCCCAGCCCACCTTCAGAAACTACGGTGCAGCGCCCGGAGAGGGCGGAAACGTCGCTGTCGCCAATAACTGTGGCCACCATGGGCATATCGGCGGGAAACCTTGCGAAGTGTCTTCTCATGGGTGTTCCGAACACGCAATTACTCTCCATAATTATCCCCGTCCCGGACAGCCCCGAAACTGTACGAAAGGCTCCCCATTTGCCGCGAAGTAGTACACGTGGACCAAGGGGCATGCGCGGGGTATCAGCCAATATAAGCGCAACTTTTTCAGCAACTTGGGTTAGTAATGGGGAGCTCTATGCGCCGCTATTTGGCTGCCATTGCGCTTCTTGTCGCCGTGCTTCCTCCAGCCATACTGCTGGGAAAGAAGCATCAGCTTTCTGCGGGGGACGAGCACAAGCGCGCCCTGCACGCGCTCAATCGCCTGACTTTCGGCCCGGGCCCCGGAGATGTGCAACGGGTTGAGGCCGTGGGCGTGGACAAATGGATTGAACTGCAACTCCATCCTGAAAAAATTGACGACGGCGCTCTGGCAGCGCGGCTGGAGCCCCTGCGCACTTTGCGAATGAGCACCCGGGAAATCATAGAAAACTTCCCGCCGCAGCCGCTGATCAAGGCTGTCGCCGATGGCCGCCAGTCGTTACCTTCGGACCCTCAGGAGCGTGCTATCTATGAGGCGCAGCTGCAGCGTTATCAGCAGAAGCAGGAACGGCAGACGGCGCTGCAATCTGCCAGCAGCGATTCCGGTCCAGGCAACACCGCCAACGGCGATGAGCAAGCGCAGCGCCGCCGGGAGCGCATGGACGCGCGTGCCGAGGCGGAACAGATTCTCAACCTGCCTCCCGCCCAGCGCATGGCCGCCATTCTGCGCCTCCCCTCGGATCAGCAGCAGGTACTGGTTCGCTCGTTGCCTTCCAATGAACGCGAGAACCTGCTGGCCGGCCTCGACGCACGCCAACGCGAAACCGTCATAGCGCTGCAGAACCCGCAGCAAGTCGTCAGCCAGGAGCTCATGGCCGGCCGTCTCTTGCGCCACATCTATAGCCAGCGCCAGCTGCAGGAAGTGATGACCGATTTCTGGCTCAACCACTTCAACGTATTCATCGGCAAGGGCGCTGACCGATATCTGCTTACCAGCTACGAGCGCGATGTCATCCGTTCGCATGCGTTGGGAAAATTCAAGGACTTGCTGGTGGCCACGGCCCAGAGTCCGGCCATGCTGTTCTACCTCGATAACTGGTTGAGTGTGGGCCCGGATTCCGACGTGGCGCGCGGTATTCCTCCGCGCCGCAACCCGCCGCTGCGCCCGCGGGCTCGCATGGGGCCTTTTGGGCCGCGTGTTGGCCTCGGCATGCCGTTTCCGCGTCCTCCCCGCCCTCGCCGTAACCCGCAGAATAAGAAGCGCAGCTCCGGCTTGAATGAAAACTATGCCCGCGAGCTGATGGAGCTGCATACGCTCGGAGTGAACGGTGGCTACACCCAGCAGGACGTGATCGAAGTGGCCAAGGTTTTCACCGGCTGGACCATTGAGCAGCCTCGCCAGGGCGGCGGATTTCATTTCCAGGAGCGCATGCACCAGCCCGGCGACAAGCACGTCCTCGGCCATCGCATCAAGCCGGGCGGCGAGGGAGAAGGCCTGAAGGTCCTCGACTTGCTGGCTCACAGTCCCGCGACTGCAAAGTTCATCTGCACCAAGTTGGCGCAGCGCTTTGTTTCCGATAATCCGCCGCCCGCCCTGGTGGCGCGCATGCAGAGCACATTCCTCAAAAAGGACGGCGACATTCGCGAAGTGCTGCGCACCATGTTCCGCTCGCCCGAGTTCTGGGCGCCAGAGGCTTATCGCGCGAAAGTTAAAACTCCGCTGGAATTTGTCGCCTCGGCGGTGCGCGCGACCGGCGCCGAAGTAATCGATCCCCAGCCCCTGCTGCAGTTCCTGAACCGCATGGGCGAGCCGCTCTATGGCTGCCAGCCACCCAACGGCTACTCCATGATGGCGCAAGCGTGGGTGAACTCCTCGGCGCTAATCAACCGCATAAACTTTGCTCTGGCGCTGGCCACCGGGCGCCTGCCCGGCCTCCAGGTGAGCTCGCAGGAAATGCTGGGCATGCCGGATATCGCTCCCGATGCCCAAATGGTGCTGGCGCAACTGGAAAACCACATGATGGACGGCGACGTTTCGCCACGGACACATGCCACCATCAGTAAGCAGTTGGACGATCCGAAGATTACGCAGCGGCGTCTCGATGACCCGCCACGTTCGCCCAATGTGGGCGTGATTGCGGGCCTGCTGCTGGGCTCACCGGAATTTCAAAAAAGATAGCTGTCAGCCTTCAGCTCTCAGCTTTCAGTCTTTTCCGTGGAGAGCTGATAGCTGAAAGCTGAGAGCTGAACATCGACCGAGTCACGATATGTCACTCACCCGGCGCGCATTCCTCAAATCCGGCGCTCTCGCTGTAGTCGGCACTGCAGCCATCCCTGCCTTTCTCCGCCGCGCCGTGCTAGGCGCCGAAGTGACCGGCACGCGCACACGCCGGCTGGTGGTCATCTTTCAGCGCGGCGCAGCCGACGGCCTCAACATTGTGATCCCGCATGGCGAGCGTTCGTACTACGCCATGCGTCCCACCATCGCCATTCCGCGTGGCTCGGAGCTGGACCTGGACGGCTTTTTCGGCCTGCATCCTGCCATGACCCCTCTCCAACCCCTATTTCGCCAGCGACGCCTCGCCATCATTCATGCTGCCGGTTCGCCCGACCACACGCGCTCCCATTTCGACGCCCAGGACTACATGGAATCAGGCACGCCGGGGGTGAAGTCCACCGAGGACGGCTGGCTGAACCGCAGTCTGCGCGCTCTGCCCCAGGAAAGCGACGCCCCCTTTCGTGCCGTCGCCCTCGGCCCCGTCATGCCGCGCATTCTTTCCGGCCGCGAACCGGCGGTGGCGCTCAACAACATCAACGATTTCGGCGTGGGCGGAAGCGGCCCTGCCTCTGCTCCTCTCAGCAATACCTTCGAGGCGATGTATGCGCATTCAGTGGACACGGTTCTGCACGGTACCGGCGCGGAGACTTTCGAGGCGGTCAAGATGCTGAAGTCCGCCAACCCGCAGCGCTACACGCCAGTGGCCGGCGCCGATTATCCTCGTGGCCGCTTCGGCAATAGCCTGCAGCAACTGGCGCAGCTCATCAAGGCCAATGTCGGCGTGCAGATTGCCTTTGCCGACATAAGCGGCTGGGACCACCACGTCAACGAAGGCTCTACCCAGGGACAGTTGGCCAACGTCCTGCGCGATTTTTCCCAATCCTTGGCAGCCTTTTGGACCGACCTGGGCGACTTAGGAGAGGACACGGTCATCGTCACCATGTCGGAATTCGGGCGCACCGCTCGCGAGAACGGCAATCGCGGCACTGACCACGGCCACGCCAATGTTATGTTCGTTCTCGGTGGGCCGGTCCACGGCGGTGAAATTTACGGGCAGTGGCCGGGGCTGGAGCCGGAACAGCTCAACGAAGGCCGCGACCTGGCGCTGACCACCGACTTCCGCTGCGTGCTCGGTCAAGTGCTCTCGCGTCACCTCGGCAGTCAGGATTTGGCCACCGTCTTTCCCGGATTTGACAATAAGGCGGGAGGGTTTCTGAAGCTGCTCGGATGAGCCAGGTTTCAATTTTCAAAGTTTCGGATGCGGCTCCGCGAAATTTTGGAGACCTTGAAACCTATGAGACCTTAACTTCTAAAGATTCCCTGCTAGTCCGGCTACAAAACGAACCTGAGTTGCTACTAGGCTCACGCCGGGGCCGGTATCATGCTGTCAACAACGCCACTCAAATGATACCCCAGGAACAAAATTTGTGATCGGAGGCAGCAGTGTTGAAATCGCTTGTTGCATCAGCGCTCATGTGGTGCTTTCTGGGCCTAAGCAGCGCGCTGGCGGCTGACAATCAGATTCTCGCCGAGGTCAGGTTCTCCGGAGCCACCAGCGTCGAGCGCAACGCCGGCGTCTGGGTTGACGGCCAATATGTGGGATATCTCGACGAGCTAAAGGGCGATAAACAAATCCTTCTCCTTCCCGGTAAGCACGAGTTTGCCGTCCGCCAGGCCGGGTACAAGGACTTCACTCAAGAATCGGTTCTGGAGCCAGGCCAGGTCGTCATGATGAAGATCAGGCTGATGAAGGACACCAGCCTGCCCATGCCCACGCAAACCGCCGAGCTGAAAATTTCCGTCAAGCCGGGCCGGGCTGCCGTCTTCATTGATGACCGCTTCATCGGTCACGCCGACGAATTCTCCGGTCTTGGTCATGGCCTGCTGGTCACGCCAGATAAACACCGGGTACGCATTGCCCTGCCCGGCTACCAAACCTTTGAAACCGAAGTTACCGTTCGTCCCAACCAGAAACTGAAGATAGAAACCGAACTGGTAAAGGGCAGCATCACGCAGGCGGGGCCGATGATCAGCCAGAAGTAGCACACCACCGCAGCGCAGTTAAGCGGCGCCTCTCTCCCGGCGCCGCTTTTCTGTTTCTGCGAAGGGTGATTCAAAAAGACGTAACAGGGCGGCACTTTTTCAGCCTGGAGGGCGAAAGAGGTTTTAGCCTAGAGTGCCATGAGATAGAGAGCAATCTGCTGCTCCGGCCACCCAGGTATCCGGGGAACTGGCCGGACATCACGTCAGTTGAACGCGCCGCCGGCAATAGAGGGGATGAGCAGCACTTCGTCGCCATCCTGGAAGCGGTAGTCGCTTCCCCCGAGGAAGCGGATGTCTTCCTCATTCACATACACGTTCAGAAATCGCCGCAATTGCCCCTGCTCATCGCAGATGTGGCGCCGCAGGTCGGGATAGCTCTGGCCAAGTTGTCCCAGCAACTCGGGAAGGCTTCCTGCATTGCTAGATATTTGCCCCGCTCCGCTGGTGTGTTTGCGCAGCGGGGTGGGAATGTGGACTTGAATGCTCATAAGTGCGCTCCATTAAAAACAGTTTCCAGTTCCAAGTTTCCAGTTCAAATCAAGCAGCAGCATTTCGAGTTTCGGGTATCAACCAGGCCTCACGCTTCCACGGCTCTTGAAACGTGAAACTCGAAACTTGCCTTCATCACACTGCCACCGCCTCCGCTTCGTCTGCGATGTGCTCCTGAAATGCCGCCAGCTTGGCCGGTATCGGTTCTGGCAGCTCCAGGCGGCCATTCAGCGCCTCCACGGTTTTCAGCCCATTGCCGGTGATGCAGAGCACGGTGGTCTCACCGGGCAAAATGCGGCCCTGGGCGAATAGTTTTTTGGCCACACCCACCGTCACCCCCCCGGCGGTTTCAGCAAACACGCCTTCCGTAGCCGCCAGCAACTGCATGGCGTCCACCACTTCCCTATCGGAAACATCTTCCGCTGTGCCGCCGCTGCCGGTGATGGTTTTGATCGCATAGTGCCCGTCGGCAGGATTTCCGATAGCCAGCGAGCGTGCCACGGTATTCGGTTTCTGTGGCTCGAAATCGGTCCGGCCGGCTTTCACCGCCGTGCTGATGGGCGAGCAGCCCGTGGCCTGCGCGCCGAAAAACTTCACCTGCTTGGGCTCGACCAGCCCCACCTTCACCAGCTCATCAAATGCCTTCTTGATTTTGGTAATGAGCGAGCCCCCGGCCATAGGCACCACGATGTTGTCAGGCAGCCGCCAGCCTAGTTGCTCGGCGATCTCATAGCCCACCGTCTTCGAGCCTTCGGAGTAGTACGCCCGCAGGTTTACGTTCACGAAGCCCCAGTGGTAGGAATCGGCAATTTGCGAGCACAATCGGTTCACCTGGTCGTAGTTGCCGGCCACGCGCACCAGCCGCGCCCCATAAACCTGCGTGTTAATGACCTTGGCCGCTTCCAAATCGGCGGGAATGAGCACGCACGAACGCAGCCCGGCGCGCGCGGCCTGCGCCGCCACGGCATTGGCCAGGTTGCCGGTGGAGGCGCACCCTACCACCTCAAATCCAAAGCGCCGCGCCTGCGCCAGTGCCATGGCGACGACACGGTCTTTAAAACTCAGAGTCGGGAAGCAGAAGCAATCATTCTTGAGAAGGAGGCGGCGGGTGCGGAATTCGCGGGCCAGGTGCGGGGCGGGAACCAGCGGAGTCGAGCCGATGGGCAATGTAGCCTCGTACCCCTCTGGGATCGGCAGCAGCTCCCGGAACCGCCAGATGCCCGGCGCTCGCCGCGCGATCACTTCCCGGGTCAGGCATGTTCGGACGTCATCATAGTCATAGCTCACTTCCAGGGGGGAATAGCACTCCTCGCACACTGCCGAGGGCTGGTTGCCAACCCTTGTTCGGCATTCGCGGCACTGCAGTTCGTATCTCTCTGTCATCGTTTCCTCGCTACGGCATACTGCCGGCTGGCCGGCAGTTACGGTTCCGGTGCGTGGGCCGCACCTCTCGTTAAGAACTGCTCACCATCGGCATGCGCAAAGGCCGATCCGCCAGCAGACGGGCCTCCTGCGCTTCCTTCAAAACCTTATCCAGCACCTGCGTGGAACACTCTTCCACCACCAGCGCCAGGCTGGGCCGCCGGTCATGCGGATCAGGATGGTGCAACAACCCGCACAGGCTGATGCTTTTCCCGGTCAGGGTCCGCCGCAACGCCGCCACGGCATCGGTGGTCTGCGCCGGCGTGACCCGCACATAATGGCGGCAGCGGAAATCGTTGCTCACCGGCACGGCCACCAATGCCGGTCCGGGCAGTGCCGCCGGTCGGGATTCGGCCACGGCCAGCAAGTCGGAAACGACCGCTACCGCCGTGGGCGCGCCGCCGGCTCCGGCACCGGCAAACACTGTTTCGCCTCCGTACTTGCCGGTGGTGACCAGCACATTCTGATTGTTGCGCGCGGAACCCAGGGGCGAGTTAGCGCTCACCAGCGTTGGCCCAACCTCGGCCAGCAGTGTGCCTGATTTCAATTCGGCACGTGCCACCTGGCGGATCGTATATCCAAGCTCGCGTGCGTAGCGGAAATCAGCCGGCTGGACCCCCAACACCGTGTGGGCCGCGATCTGTTCCGGATCAATCTGTAGATGAAATCCGGTGCGCACCAGGATGGCCAGCTTGGCGCGGGCATCCAGGCCATCCACATCGTCGGTCGGATCGGCTTCAGCATAGCCGCGCTGCTGCGCTTCCCGCAATGCCACTTCCAGCGTCACGCCTCGGCTCTCCATGGCGTGCAGAATGTAGTTGCAGGTGCCATTGAGAATCCCGCACAGCTGCAACAGCCGGTCCCCGCTCAGCCCCGGGCTCACTCCGCACAGCACTGGGACTCCCCCCGCCACGGCGGCGCCGAATTCCAGGCGGCAGCCCTGCCGCCGCGCCAGCTCCAGCAATTCCGGCCCGTGTGCCGCAATCAGTTTCTTGTTCGCCGTAACCACCGACTTGCCCAGCAACAGCGCCCGCTTCACCCAGGAATAAGCCGGCTCGACCCCACCCGCCAGTTCCAACACCACTTCCGCGTCCGAAGCCAGCGCTTGCTCGACGTCATCAGTCCAACACACCTCCGGTGCGACCCAGGGAACACGTTTGCGGTCAACACGGCGGTTGTAAATCAGCTCCAGCCGCAGTTGCGGAAATGAGCCGCCCTGGAGAATGGTGGCCACAGCACGTCCTACTGTACCGAAGCCCAGCAGCGCAATTCTGCGAGGCTGCTGCGCTACCAGCGGCCGCGCCGCCTGTTCGCCAAAGCCAAGAGCCGGACTAGCATTCATTGCACACCTGCCTGGGAACGATGTCTAACTGCTTGTTCGGTTACGGGGAAAAATAGGCTATGCAGGCGCCGCACCGACTCCGCCGCCTGGTCCTCATCTACTACCAGAGTAAGATTGCGCTCGCCTTCGCCCGGACAAGCAAGCCGAACCTCAATGCCGCTGAGCGCGCGGAAAATCTGCCCCACCAGTAGGGTGCGCCGTCCGATGCGGTCACCGAATACGCGCACAATCGCTTTATGGTTTTCGCCCTGAACTTCCGCCACATCCTCCAGGGCATGTTTCAACTGGCGGACTGCCTGCTTGGAGTCGGTGAGCAGAACGGCGCTGCACTGCGATAGCGAACACAGGTCCAGGCTATATCCTTCGCAGGCCTTCAGAATCTGACCCAGGAGATGCGCATCAACCCGCCGCCGAAAACGTGCCTGCACAATAACCATCCCGCGCTTCGCGGTAATAGCCCGAACTTCGGGCTGTTGGCCTTCAGGCACAATGCGCGTCCCCGGGCTCTGCGGCCGCCGCGAGTTGCGCACGTACACCGGAATGTTCTTCTCCGTGGCCGGCAGCAGGGTGGCGGGATGCAGCACCTTGGCTCCCGCCTGCGCCAGTTCCGCCGCTTCCGCGAAGCTGATGGTGGGGATAAGCCGCGCATCGGGACACAGCCGCGGGTCTGCGGTCATGATCCCATCCACATCGGTCCAGATTTCCAGCGCGTGGGCGCCTAACCCGGCGGCGACCAGGGCCGCGGAAAAATCCGAACCGCCGCGGCCCAGAGTGGTGGGCGTCCCCTCCATGGTCGCGGCAATGAAGCCGCCCAGCACGGGGAGCCGGCCTTCTCTCAGCAGAGGCAGTAACAGCTTTTCCAGCCGGCGATCAGTTTCCTCACGCAAGGGAGCGGCGCAACCATGGCCTTCGTCAGTAACGATACATTCGCGGGCATTTACCCACACAGTATCGTTGCCGGCCCCGCGCAGAGCCTCCGCGAGCAGTCGGCTGGAGAGAACTTCACCCGCTCCCACCAGGCGGTCGGCGGTGCGCGCGCTGAATTCGCCAAGAGCGGTTACTCCTTGCAGCAGTTTGCCGAGGGCTTCGCATTCGTCGTGCAGCCAGCTTAAAAAGGCGGTGACTTGGCTTCCCAAGATCAGTTCACAAGCAACACGGTCATGCCGTTCGCGAATGGTCCGCAGGATTTCGATGGCCTCAACCAGTTCCCCTGCTGCCGCCTGCTCGCCGGCGACCAGTAGCTGATCGGTGACCCCTGCCAGAGCGCTGACCACCACCGCGGTTGGCTTGTCTCTACGCTGGCCGACGATTGCTAAAACTCGGCGAAAAGCAGCGGAATCCTCCACCGACGTGCCCCCGAACTTAAGCACGACGCAAGAGGACCCGCGATCATCACCACACTGTCCGCTCTCTGCCTGCGACATCTTTTCTTCCCCGAACTGCCGCTGGATTGAACACCAATAAAAAACCCACCGCCAGATTCGCTTCTGGCGGTGGGTTTGGGTATCTATGATTGCTGTCTAGCTTACCCGGCTCCCTCCTCCAGAAGCGCAGTAATTCGCATGGCCATGGTTGTCATGGTCATTTTGCTACCTGTGCTCTGGATAAGGGTGCCCATAAATGCGTAAGTCACTATAACCAAGGCCGGCGCTACGGTCAAGTCGCAGCACCTTGTCTGCGGCATGACCTCGGTACCTGCACCAGCCTGCCCGCGGCGAGCGGCTAAGGGGATCACAGACTTGCCCGCCCTCCTGGCTCGCTTTGATATCCGCAGCTATCTTTTGTGCTGTCAGTCACAGATGGTTGTGGCCGCCATCACTGAGCCTTCCGGCGTAGCACATAAAAATCAGCTATCGGTCAGCTGACCTCAGTGGTGCTGTCGTGAAAGCCATAATTATTACTATTCTCCTCATCACCTTTGTCGCGCCCTGCGCGCGTGCCGTCTCAGACAATGTCAGAGAGCCTGCCCCCGGCGAGCCCCAGATCCTGACTTTCAATGTGCAACAAATGCAGGTCCTCCAGTCGCGTGCTCAGGCCGGCGAAGCCGATGCCCAGTTCATTCTCGGAGCCGCCTTCCGCTCGGGCGGGCCGATTCTGCCAAAAGACACCTCCGCCGCGGTGCAATGGTGGCGCAAAGCTGCCCTGCAGGGGCATCCCAAGGCCCAGAATGGACTGGGTTACATGTACCAGAATGGCGTGGGCGTGGCCCGGGATTATGCCGAGGCGGCCAAATGGTATCGCTTGGCCGCCGAGCAGGGTGACGCCGCGGCAGAGAACAACCTGGGAAATCTCTATTACGCCGGTCACGGAGTTCGCCGCAACTACAGCGCCGCTTTTAACTGGGTCGCCAAAGCTGCTACACAAGGCTTGGCAATCGCCCAACACGGCGTAGCCCTCATGTATCGCTATGGCAAAGGGACCACTCGCAACCTTGCCCAAGCGCTGAATTTTTATAACGAAGCTGCGCTCAAGGGCCTTCCTCAGGCGCAAAACGAACTCGGCTCCATGTATCTGGAGGGCCAAGGTGTCACCCCCAATCCCGCCGAGGCGTTTCGCTGGTTTCACCTGGCCGCCGAGCAGTCTCTTCCCGATGCCGAGAACAACCTCGGTTACCTCTACACCACCGGACAGGGCACCACCCGGAACTACGCTGAAGCCTTGCGTTGGTTCAGCCTGGCCGCGCAGCAGGGATTGGCCATCGCCGAGTTGAACCTGGGAGCGCTGTACATGAGCGGGCGTGGGGTGCCCCTGGACTACGTGCAGGGATATATGTGGCTCAGCCTGGCCGCCGCCCAGGGCTCCAAGAGTGCCACCGAAGCCAAGAATAGCCTCAGGACTATCATGACCCGGGAACAATTGGCGGCTGCCGAAGAGCGCACTGCCGAATGGCGCCAGCAGCATTCTCCTGAACTGGCCGCCGACGGCGGTCAATGATTGCTGCCTGCAGCGGTAGCTAGTGGTTAGCTGGTTAGTACATGGTACCGGTCACTTGTAACGTGCCAACTCCCAGCTACTAGTTACCAACTACCTCCTTAGCATTGCCTTTTCCCCTCACTATTGTGTTATCCCGAGCGAGCGCGAACTGAGCGGGGAGAGCACGAGTCGAGGGCCCCCCACGTCTTTTTCATCGCCACTACTGTCTTTAGGAGTTTTCTACAACAATCTTCAACCCAGATTTCGTATAGCAGAGGGACGGCACCGAACTTACGTGCAGTCGCAGGCCGGCCACGGGCGCAATTGCTGCCGGGGCATCGTGATTCCACGCCCCAGCCGAGGTCACCCCGTATGCCCGGTGTGCCCTATATCACAAGCTTGTGTGACTAAGCTCCTCGGCGCCGTCCCGCCCGTAGCCGACAATGGCACTAGGCACGAGGTGGCATCATGACCGCTCTCTTAGGGCTGCTGATTTTGTGGGGCATTCTGACGACGGTGTTGGTGGTCTTGCTGATTTATCGCGGCACTCTGACCATGCGCGAGGACGATCAGCTTTTCCTCGATGAGGCCGAATCGCACATGGAAAAGGAACAAGCCGAAATCATGAACCGGGCCGACCGTCTGGGCCCGTTCATCCGGGTCTTCGGCGCTGCCTCCGGCGTCCTCATCGTGGTCATCGCCGGCGTCTGGTTCTACCAAGCCATCACCTTGGTGCAGTAACCAAGGCTGGCGAATGGCAACTCTTGGCAGTTATTAAGCTGCTTTTAAGCCAACAGCTAGGAGCCAAAAGCTCTTATCCTCACAAATCCGGCAGCGGCTCCAGTTCGCCCCCGGGCAGCTGCGGCAGGTAATCGGCCCGGCACACCCGCTCCGTGATTTTCTGGAAATGGTAGCCCATAACCGCCAGCGTGATCGCGGTTCCGAAGGCGTGCCGGTAGCGTGTGGCCGCATCGAAAATAAATTTCCAGTAGTTGGAGCGCCCTTCGCTGAATACGCCTTGCTTGATGAAGGACCGCACCAGCGCCCGATAATCGGAGAACACCCGACGGGGGTGGTACTCCGGTTGGTAGCGGGCCAGGAATTTGCGCGCCCGCTCGTAGTAATTCTCCTGGTCGTAAATTCTCTTCAGGATGGAGCGGTAGCCCTCCACCAGCCGCCGCGGATCCATCTTGGGGATAAAATTCAGGTTGCAATCGAAGTTGTCGCCGTCGCCGTCCTGAATCAGCCGACCTTCCTTGCGCAGCCGCCGGTAAAGCTGCGTGCCCGGCAGCGCCTGCAGCAGGCCTACCATGGCCAGTGGAATGGCGCTTTCCTGGATGAACTCCACCTGGCGCTCGAAAATGTCCTCCGGGTCATTGTCGAAGCCCACAATGAAGCCCGCCATCACCTCCATGCCGTAGCTCTGGATCCGGCGCACGCTCTCCAGCAGGCTGCGGCGCGTGTTCTGCATCTTCTGAGCTTCTTTCAGGCTGGCCTCCACCGGCGTCTCAATGCCTAAAAAGACGCGGATAAAGCAGGCCTCTTTCATCATGCGCAGCAGGTCTTCGTCGTCCGCCAGGTTCAGCGATGCCTCGGTGAAGAAGGTGAAGGGGCGGCCGCGCCTCGTATTCCACTCCGCTAGCACCGGCAGCAGTTCCTTTACCTTCTTCTTGTTGCCGATGAAATTGTCATCCACCAGAAACACCGAGCCGCGCCACTTGCGCTCGTAGAGCTGTTCCAGTTCCGCCACCACCTGTTCCGGCAGCTTGGTGCGGGGACGCCGGCCATAAATTTCAATGATGTCGCAGAATTCACAGTTGAACGGGCAGCCGCGGGAGAACTGAATGGCCGTGGAGCTGTATTTCTTCAGCTCCACCAGGTTCAGATCGGGCAACGGCGTGCGCGTAAGGTCAGGGAGGTTGCTGGCAGTATAGAGCGGCTTTGGGGTGCCCGCTTCCAGGTCGCGCACCAACTCCGGAACCAGGTCCTCAGCTTCGCCGACCACTACATGATCCGCGTACTCGCGAATATCGGCCACGCCGCTCGTGATCGGCCCTCCCAGCACGGTGCGCAAGCCGCGTGCCCGGCAGCGCAGCATCAGCTTCTGCAGGTCCTGCTTGTGTACCAGCATGCCGCTGAGCATGGCTACGTCGGCCCATCGCAGATCAGCCTCCGTAAGCCGGCGAACATTGGTATCCACCAGCCTCTTGTTCCAATGTGCCGGCAGCAGGGAGGCCACGGTCAGCAGTCCCAGGGGTGGATACGCCGAGCGCTTCCCCTCAAAGGGCAGCGCGTGTTTAAAACTCCAGTAAGTGTCCGGCCATTCCGGGTAAATCAAAAGAGCATTCATTGGGTTCGGGACTGCGGGAGCAGAAAACCAGAACTGCAAAAACTCCTGTTAATGAGAATGCTGCGAGCCCTAATTTGATGTACTGCCAGTATACAAGGACGGAACTCTTTCCTTATTTACGTCTCCCAGTAGCGCTCAATTTACGTCTGCCAGTAGCGCCCAGCGGGAACAATATTGTCAACAGCAATTCACCGAGACGCGATCCTAGGCCTTTGCACGGTGCAATTGTAGTCTCTGCCGGTCGCCGGCTCAGAGAGAAACCACACTGAGACACATGGCGAAGCCGCCCGGTGGGCTCTCTTCAGGAAAATACCTTATATGGGCTTGCTGGGCTCGTCGGGAATAGTGCCGCCCGAGCTGACGTACAGCGCTGGGCGCCCATTGGAGTACTGCGCCGTAAGGATGTGCCGGCAGGTTTCGCAGCAGGCCACCAGAATACCATCTGCACTTTCGGCCACCGCGCCGCCCCTTGCCAACCCCCGTACCGCGATGGCTGCCAGCAGGGTGTCGCGGTCATGCAGCATGCCCGGCTCCAGGAGCTTCCCGCATCCATCACAAACGATCGTGATCCCCATACTCGTTGGACGCTTGGGCAGCCTTTAAGTTTGGATCACAATGTAAGTAATGAAAGAAGCTGAAATCGCGGCCTATATTCTTCAATGGGATGCCAGTAACCTGCAGCTCAAGCGCCACCTGGCGCAGCGGGGAATTGACTGGAAAGACGAGTACCCGGTCACCTGCCGCTTCCTGGCTCCCAACCAGCAACAGGCGTCGCGTGTGGAAGAATTTTTACTCAACCAGGGTTTTGCGATTGCAATGGCCGAACCGTCGCCCGGAAAAGCCGGCACTTGGCGCGTGCAGTCGGAAGTTGCCAATCCATGGACCGCGTAGGCCAGCCACGAATTCACAGATCTGATGGTGCGCTCGGCGGCACTGCTCTCCTGCTTGTACGAAGGTTGGGAGGCGCTCATCACACCTGACGCGGCGTCATAGCCGGCCCACCAGCACTCTTTATTACCATGCCCCGGTCGGGCTCATCAGCTGACGTGAACTGTAGTAAGGCTGCTTTAGGTGAGGTACAGTTTGCCGTTATTGAGCTTGTGCTGCAGGCTGGCGGCCAGGTTGTCAATGTCGCCCGCCGCCAGGTTGCACGCGATGCGCTCGTCAACAAAGGGGGTTTGATTGCTGCCCACGGCGTCCCGGCGAAGCTGGATCAATAATCCCTGCATGGCCGTGGGATCGAACTTCTGCGGCGATAGGTGTACCAATTCGCTCAGGGTTTCGCCCAGCGACAGTGGCTGCCGGTAGGGGCGCTCGCTAGTCATGGCGTCGAAGGCGTCGGCCAGGGCCACGATTCGCGATGGAAGAGGCACATCCTCCAATTGCAGCCCGTCGGGGTAGCCGGAGCCGTCCGCCCGCTCATGATGCCAGCGCACTACTTCGGGTACCTGCGGCCAAGGAAACTGCACCCCGCTCACAATCTGGTGCCCGACCACCGTGTGGTCGGCCATGAGCCTGAATTCCTCCGGGTCGAGCGCGGCCGGCTTGGCGAACAGGTGCTTGTCCACTGCTACCTTGCCGATATCGTGCAGGTAGCCGGCTGACCGCAGCGCGGCCACTTCGCCCGGTTCCATGCCCATGGCCTCGCCAATGCTGGCAGCATAGCGGCCTACGCGCAGCGAGTGCCCGTGAATGTTGATGTGTTTGACGTCTATGGCGGCGGCAAACGCTTCCAGCGCGTTATCGTAGAACCCGTGCATGGAAGCCAGCAATCTCAGGTTCTCCGACACCCGCTGCGCCAGCGTCTGCTGCAGCGCGTGGTTGTGCACCGCCAGCGCCACGTAGCTGGCCAGCAGCCCCACTGCTTCTACGTCTTCCTCGCTGTAGGCCGCATCACCCTCGCGCCGCCCCAGGGCGATCATTCCCACCAGCCTGCCACCGACCGTCAGCGGGGCAATGCATTTGAACAACTCCGGCGCAACATTGCCGTTGGAGCTGAAAAAGGCGTCGTGATTGGCCGCCGTCACCAGCCGCGGCCCGCGCGTCGTGCTGAGCGCATGCACGTGCCGGGGCAGCAGGGGAATGAACGCCGGTTCCGGCATCAGGGTGAAGCCCTGGGCGGCAATGGTAGTAATCAGGGCGGGCTTGTCGGTAAAGGTAAAGATCGCGCCTTCGCGTGCGCCCGCGGCTTCCAGCACGGCGGCGAGCGCGCTGCGGGCAATGTGGGTGAAATCGCGCTCCGAGGTCATCTGTGGACCTAGGTCGGAGAGCGCCTCCACCGTCAACAGCAAGCGCCGGAGATTATTTTTCGTCAGCGCCACGCGTAGCGCAGCGAGAACGCAGAGCAGCCTCAGGTTACCATGCGTCCTTGCAGCCCAGGGAGAGCGGCGTTAGTGGTTAGTTTGGTGCGGAAGACCAGCATTTAGGCACTTAGCAATTCGCATTTGGCCAATGAGGCGCGTTGCAGGATTGAGGCCTGGCTAGTGTCGATTGCAAACCCGGTTACTCAATGACCCACGCCGTTCCAGAGGCTAAATGCTAAGTGACAATTGCTAATTACTAGAAGTGCTCCGTCAGATCCGCGAATCTTTCCACCACTAGCAAGCGCGAGGGCCGTTCAGCCTCGGACAGTTCCTCGTGTTCCAATATCCAGGTGTTGCCGTGGGGCACGAACACGGCGTTCAGCCCGGCAGCCAGGGCGGGATTGATATCCGACTTAGGGCTGTTGCCCACCATCCAGGTGGTGCCGTGTCCTAGGCCATACTTGGAGACCACGTCCCGGTAGGTGCCGCTGTCCTTTTCGGCCACGATCTCCACCGCGGCAAAATAGTCCTTCAGACCCGAGCGCTCCACTTTGCCCGATTGTTCCGCCATCGCCCCCTTGGTGAGCAGGATGAGGTGGTGACGCTGGGAAAGATACGCAAGCGTTGCCGGCACGCCGGGCAGGATTTCCACAGGATGATCGGCAATGCTGTGCGCGAACCCTACAATTTCCTGGTGCAGGTCTGGCGTTATAGGTTCCAGCGAGATGCGCTCAAATGTGTCCACCAGGGCGTGGGCGAAGCTGTGCATGCCATATCCGTGCTTGATGATGCACTCCCGCTCCACCTCATTCAAAATTCCCCGCACTTCTTCCGCCGTGTAGGAGTGGTGGTTGAGGAACGAAATGAACCGGGCGATGGCACGCTCAAAGTAGATGTTGTTTTCCCACAGCGTGTCGTCGGCATCAATGAGCAGCGCCTGCGCGCCGTTGATGGTTACCCCATTTCCCATTGTTTTTATGATAGCGGGTCAGGCTTGTGAAGAGCGAGAGCAGCGTCTGCGTCGGAGGGAGAGGAAGATGCGCGAGGGGGGGAATTGCGATTAAGTCCCCAGTACCAGGTACTGGCAACTAGGCACTGGCTAGCGCTCCCCGCTTCGCCGCCACGTCCAGCCGCACCTCTGCTCGCTTCAGCGCCGCCAGGGCGCGCTCGAAATCGGTGTTTGGGTCAGTGCTTTGCAGCATTTTCTCGGCAGCTTCTTTGGCTCGCTGCGCGCGCTCTACATCAATTTCCTCGGCACGCTCGGCGGTTTCCGCCAGGATAGTCACCTTCGTGGGTAGCACTTCTGCAAATCCCCAGGCGACTGCGAGGTAATGGATGAACCCGTTCACCCGATAGCTGATCTCCCCCACGCTCAGCTCGGTGATCAGGGGCGCGTGTCCGGGCAGAATTCCCATGTAGCCCTTCTTGCCGGGAATCTGCACTTCGGCCGCCGCCTCCTGCACCACCAGCCGTTCCGGGGTCACAATCTCGAGTTGGATGGTTTCTGGCAAAGTTCTCGGTTCTCGGTTCCCAGTTAGAACCGTCGTAAAACCAAACTGAGCCCTCAGTCGCTCAGTTCTCAGGCGCCGATGAGAGACATTCCTTCAGTCGGGCAATTCAGTTCTCAGCTCAACGACACCAACTGAGAACTGACAACTGAGAACTGCTTCTACGCTGCTGCCTTCAGCTTGCTGGCGTGCTCCAGCACCTCGTTAATATCGCCTTTCATGTAGAAGGCCTGCTCCGGAATCTCGTCGTGCTTGCCCTCCAGGATTTCCTTGAAGCTGCGCACTGTGTCCTGAATCTTCACATACCGGCCCTGCAGCCCGGTGAACTGCTCGGCCACGTGGAAGGGCTGCGAGAGAAACTTCTGCATCTTGCGCGCCCGCGCCACAATCAGCTTCTGGTCTTCGCTCAGCTCGTCAATGCCCAGGATGGCGATGATGTCCTGCAAGTCCTTATAGGTCTGCAGCACCTTCTTCACGCCTTGCGCCACTTCGTAATGCTCCTGGCCCACAATCCGCGGGTCGAGAATGCGCGAGGTCGAAGCCAGCGGGTCCACCGCCGGGTAAATGCCGATTTCGGTCAGCGGCCGCGACAGCACGGTGGTTGCGTCCAGGTGAGCGAAGGTGGTGGCTGGCGCCGGATCGGTCAAATCGTCCGCCGGCACGTAAATCGCCTGCACCGAGGTGACCGAGCCTTTCTTCGTCGAGGTAATCCGCTCCTGAAGTTCGCCCATTTCCGTGGCCAGGTTTGGCTGGTAGCCTACGGCGCTGGGCATGCGCCCTAGCAGCGCCGACACTTCCGAACCCGCCTGGGTGAAACGGAAAATGTTGTCAATGAACAGCAGCGTGTCCGCCCCTTCCACGTCGCGGAAGAATTCCGCCACCGTTAGCCCGGTCAATGCCACTCGCAGGCGCGCTCCCGGCGGCTCGGTCATCTGCCCATAAATCAACGCCGCTTTCGATTCCTCCGGCACGCCCGGCTTGATGACGCCCGACTCGCTCATTTCCAGCCACAGGTCGTTGCCTTCGCGGGTGCGCTCGCCCACCCCGGCAAACACGGAGAAGCCGCCGTGCTGCTTGGCGACGTTGTTGATGAGCTCCATGATGACCACGGTCTTGCCTACCCCCGCGCCACCGAACAACCCGATCTTGCCGCCTTTCAGGAACGGCTGGATGAGGTCAATTACCTTTACCCCGGTCTCAAACATTTCCGCCGTGGTGGCTTGCTCGTCGAAAGCCGGCGCCGGACGGTGAATGGGCAGGCGCTGATTGGCCTTGACCGGGCCCAGCTTATCCACCGGCTCACCGATTACGTTCATCACCCGGCCCAAGGTGCCCGCGCCCACCGGCACGGTGATGGGCTCGCCCAGATCAATGGCCTTCATCCCACGCACCATGCCGTCGGTGGGTTCCATGGCCACGCAGCGCACCCGGCCTTCGCCCAGGTGCTGCTCGATTTCCAGGATGACGTTGATCTCTACCGGCGTGTTGAAGCCGTCGCCCACTACCCGCACCGCCTGGTAAATTGGCGGCAGCTTGGCTTCCTCAAATTGCACATCCACCACCGGTCCGGCAATTTGTATTACGTGTCCAGTATTTTCAGGCATTTATAAGTCCCCGGTTCTTGGTTCCAGAAGCACTTAGCAATCAGCGCTTAGCATTTAGCCAGCCACGCTTGCATGGGCAACAACTACCCTTTCCCAAAATCATCCTGTGGGGCTATAGCCCCGAAAATATCGCGTGTACTACCGCGGTCTCAGCAACCCCGTTCAAGGGCTAAATGCTAACTGCCAACTGCTAACTGCTGCTCTTCACAGCGCCGCTGCTCCACTCACAATTTCGATAATTTCCTTCGTAATCTTGGCCTGCCGTGCCCGGTTCATCGCCAATGTAAGCGCGTCAATCATCTCGCTGGCGTTGTTGGTGGCCGCATCCATGGCGGTCATGCGCGCCGCATGTTCCGCCGCCACCGACTCCAGCAGAGTGTGAAACACGCGCAACTCCACGTAGCGCGGCAGCATGCTGCGGAACAGTTCCTGTGGCGGCTGCTCGTATATGTAATCCACAGGCGCAGCGGCAAACGCGGCGGCCCGTTCGTCAATAGCCTTGGTATCCGCTTCACTGATCGCCACCCCAGCGGATTTGGCCGCCTCCGCCGCCCGCAGTTTCTCCTGCTCCGCCATCTCCTCTGCTTGCTGCACTCCGGAGCCGCCAATCTGCGCGATGGGCAGAATCTCGTCTACCACCACTCGCTGCGAAACCACCGACTTGAACTCGTTGTACAGCACGTACACCGCATCAATCTCGCAGCGCCTGTAGCGCTCGATGACGCTCTGGCCCAGCGCCTTGCCTTGCGCGAATTCCAGCCGGCCCAGGATGCCTACGTGCTCACCCACAATCTGCACCGCGCCCGAGCGGCTTTCCGCACGCGGTGGCGGGGTCAGCGACTCTTCCGAGGCTTCGGCGATCTCTGGTTGCTCCACGGGCGCCACGGGAAAACGGCGGCGGAAGAAATCGCGCGCCTTGCGCCCCACTGCTTCGATGTCAATGTTCTTGCCCTGCTTGGCCTGGATGAAGCGTATAGCCGCTTTGAGGATATTGGCGTTGAAGGCGCCAGCCAGCCCTTTATCCCCCGTGACCACGATCAGCAGAATTGTGTTTTCCTCGCGTTGCGCCAGCAGGGGATGGCGAGGTTTGCCCGTTTCCGGATCGTAAACCTCGGCACGCATCACCAGCGACTTGAGCACGTTGGTGAGCATCTGCGCGTAAGGTCGAGCCGAAAGAGCCCGCTCCTGCGCCCGCCGCAGCCGCGCCGCCGATATCATCTTCATTGCGCGCGTGATCTGCCGCGTGTTGCGCACGCTGCGGATCCGCCGCCGGATATCGAGTATGCCCGCCATGAGAACCAGTTGTAAGTAGTCAGTTGCCAGTCGTCAGTAGTTTCAAGTTTCGAATTTCCGGTTTCCTGAACTTTCTGGAAATTGAAACTTGGAACTTGAAACTCGGAACTGCTACTTTGCCGCCGCCTGCCGCTCCGCCATGAACCGCTCTTTGGACTCCTTCAGAACCTTGTTCATCTCCGTCTTGAGCTGGTCGTCCAGAGCTTTCTTCTTCATGATGTTCTCGAACAACCCCGGATTCATGGTGTCAACATACTCGTAGAGCGCTTTCTCGAAGGGGCGCACCTGCTCCACCGGCACATCGTCGAGATAGCCGTTGGTGCCCGCATAGATGATCAGAATCTGCTTGGAAAAGGGAAGGGGCGAGTACTGGTCCTGTTTCAGCACCTCCACCAGGCGTTCGCCGCGCGCTAGTTGGGCCTGCGTGGCCTTGTCCAGGTCGCTGCCGAACTGCGCGAACGCCGCCAGCTCGCGGTACTGTGCCAGTTCCAGTTTCAGGGTTGCGCCTACCTGCTTCATGGCCTTGATGGCCGCCGTGAATCCAACGCGGCTTACGGACAAGCCCACGTTCACCGCGGGGCGAATGCCGCTGTTGAACAGGTCGGTTTCCAGGTAAATCTGTCCGTCGGTAATCGAAATCACGTTGGTGGGAATATAGGCGGAAACGTCGCCCGCCTGCGTCTCGATGATAGGCAGCGCGGTCAGTGAGCCGCCGCCCAAATCGTTGCTGAGCTTGGCCGCGCGCTCCAGCAGCCGCGAGTGCAGGTAAAAAACGTCCCCAGGATATGCCTCGCGTCCTGGGGGACGCCGCAGCAGCAGCGAAATCTCGCGGTACGAAGCCGCGTGCTTGGAAAGGTCGTCGTAAATAACCAGCGCGTGCTTCTTATTATCGCGGAAGTACTCGCCCATGGCACAGGCCGCGTAGGGCGCGATGTACTGCATCGGTGCGGGTTCCGAAGCAGACGCCGCCACTACGATGGTGTAATCCATGGCGCCAAAGTCGGTCAGCGTCTTCACCACCTGCGCAATCGAAGAGCGCTTCTGCCCAATGGCGCAGTAAATGCAAATCAGGTCGCCGCCCTTGTTGTTGATGATGGTGTCAATGGCGATGGCGGTCTTGCCCGTCTGCCGGTCGCCAATGATCAGTTCGCGCTGTCCGCGGCCAATGGGAATCATACTGTCAATGGCCTTCAGACCGGTGGCCATCGGCTCGCGCACCGGCTGTCGCGAAATGACGCCGGGCGCCAGCCGCTCAATGGGGATGAACTTGTCGGTGGCGATCGGCCCCTTATCATCAATCGCCTGGCCCAGCGAATTCACCACCCGGCCCACCATGGCGTCGCCCACCGGCACGCTCATGATTTGGCCGGTGCGTCTGACCTCGTCTCCTTCGCGCACTTCCGTGCAGTCGCCCAGCAGCACCGCCCCTACCTGGTCTTCTTCCAGGTTCATGGCAATGCCCTTCACCTCGTGCGGAAACGAAAGCAGTTCTCCGGCCATGGCTTTATCCAGCCCATAAAGCCGGGCGATGCCGTCGCCCAGGGAGATCACCGTCCCTACTTCGTCCACCGCGATTTTCGATTCGTAGTTCTCGATCTGCTCGCGGATCAGTTGTGTGATTTCGTCAGCTTTTATCTGTGCCATGAATCAGTTCTCTGTTCTCAGTTGCCAGTTCTTAGCTGCAGGCCATCCCTGGACTGGCGTCATGCTGAGCGGCTTCAGCCGCGAAGCATCTCGCGTGCACTGCCACTGCTTTGAAATATTAACTGCCTGACGCCCGCAACCTGACGTCAAAAGGGCACGGCTTCAGCCGTGCCGTACCCGCGCCTCTTTCCTTGCGGCTTTAGCCGCTGAGGGTCGTAACGACCAGCTAACTACCTGCTTCCACCAGATGTTCCCGAATCTTATTCAGCTGTCCCAGAACTGAGCCGTCGTAAATGGTGCTGCCCACTTTGATAACAGCGCCGCCCAGCAGGTTGGGATCGCGAAAATAACTGGCTCGGACCTGTTTCCCCGTGAGCCGCCCGACTTCTGCTTCCAGCACTCGCTTTTCTTCCGGGCTCAGATCGCGGGCGCTTGTGATCTCGGCCTGCGCCAGATTCAGCCGCCGGTCCAGTTCCGCTTCGACCTGGCTGACGATCTGGTCCATCATCGGAATGCGCTCGTGATCAATCAGCACGGCTGCGAAATTCCGCACCGTGGGCGAAATACCCGTGCGCTTCGCCAGCGCGTCCAGCACGCCCCGCTTCTGCGCGGCCGGCAGCGCTGGAGCCTCCCACACCCGGCGCAGCTCGCTGTTCTGCTGCACGATGTCTGACAGCAGGCGCAGCTCGCGCCGCATCTGAGCCGAGTCCAGCTTGCGCTCCATTACCACGTCAGCGAAGGCGCGTGCGTAGCGGCTGCTGACAGCGGCCATGGCCTAGCGTCCGTCCTTTCTACCATTGTGGTGCGGCCCGCGCAGGCCGTTGCCCAGTTGCTCGGCGAAGTCGCGCACCAGCGCCGCGTCGGTGTCCTTGTCTATGTGAATTCGCTTTTCCGCCATGGCCACGGAAAGTTCGGCGGCGTATGCCTTCAGCTCCCGTCGCGCCAGGCTGGCTGCGGCCGCGATCTCCTGCTCGGCGGCTTCCACCACCCGGTGCGCGTCTTGCGCCGCCGCCAGCCGCAGTTTCTCTTCTTCGCTGGCGGACTCTTTCTCCGCCTGCTGGTGCATGGCGGCAATCTCCTGGTCAAGCCGTGCCAGCCGTGCCTCAATTTCCCCCAGTCGCCGGTTGGCCTCAGCGCTGGCTTTGCCGGCTTCTTCCATTGCCCGGCGAATGGTAGCGGTACGGCTGCGAAACATGGCCGGAATCCGCGAGCGCGAGATCAGATAAATCAGCAGCGCCAGCACCCCAAAATTCAGGATAAAAGCCAGCCAGTAGGCGCCATGCACTCCAATCCCCAGCAGTTTCCCCATCCAGCGCACCGAACGCGAAAACTTGAACTGGGCGTTCTCTTCTTTCTCTCCCGCTGCTTCCCGCGAGGCCTCCGCCAATTCCTGGCCGAAACTTGCTCCGGAGTTCTCGCCCGCCTGTGTTTGCGTTGCTGTGGACGCTTTCCGCTGGCTCCCGCTCTTCTGCGGAGTTGGAGTTGGCGAGGCTTTCTCCTGTGCCGAGGCTGCTCCTGTCAACAGGCCCATCAGGAGCAATACTCCCCCCAGCGCGCTTAGCAGGCGGACACGCATCGAGGCGCTGCGCGTTTTTGGTTTGTGCATCATGACCGGCCGCCCGTTACCGGATTTTGCGCCGCCGCGGCCGGACGCAGAATTGCTCGAATGATCTCATCGGCCAGCCGTCCCGCTTCCACCTGCAGCCTCTCCTGCGCCGAAATCTTGTCTGTTTCGATCGCCGCCCGCGCATCCTGTACCTGCTTTTGGGCGTGGGCTCGAGCCTCGTTCAGCGCTGCCGCACGCGCCTCCAAAGCCTGCTTTCGCCTGGTCTCCTGCGCCTTAAATAGCGCCGACCGTGCTTCCCGCAACCGCTGCTCGTAAGCGGCCGCCTTGGCCTCAGCCGCAGCTACATCCGCCCGCGCCCGTTCCATAGCTCCCTCGGTCCGGCTGTGCCGTTCTGCCAGCACCCTCGCCAGGGGGCGATGCACCAGCGCCCGGTACACGGTAAACACCACCAGCAAAAGGACTATGGTGGGGATCGCGCCAAGCAGGTATCCGCCCAATTGCCTCAGAATTTCGTCCATGCCTGTGGTAAAGACCGCCCGGAAAGCCCGCGAGAATTTGTGGTCTAAACTCTAAAACCTACCATCCGCCTTTGAGCAGTGTCAACGCAAGTTCAGCCACCCCTCGGCTATTTTCACTGGGCGGTAAGTCCCATTTTTGAACAGCTTACGGAGATGGTCCGGATTCGCACTTGACTTTGGCGCTCAGGCGTCTACCATAGAGATATCACCTCCGATCCAATTCAGGATCGAATGGGCTGGAGGCCAAGGAATGTCACCGCTTCTTGGTCTCCGGCCCATTTAATTTTGGTCCTGATCACGCCCCCGCTCCCCTCCTTTGCTCTCTGCAGCTCCCCTTCATCCTGAGCGTAGCCTGCCGATTCGCACTCGAATCGATATCGATTGCCTTTTTTAACTCTGTCATGCTGAGCGGAGCCACCGATTCGCTTGCGAATCGGTAGGCGGAGTCGAAGCACCCCTGCGCCTTTGGCGCTACCTCGATCGTCTCAGGGAGTTCTACCCACTAACCACTACCAACTACAATGTCCCCGCCATGTTTTCCCGCAAGATCCGCGTGGAATACGAAGCCGACGGCCAACGCCATCCCTGCCCCCAAAAATGGCTGGACAGCTTCAGTATGCGTAACTTCACCAATGCCTCCATCTTCGACGACACCCTCCCCGTCGCCGACGGGTTCATGGAGATCGGCTCCCGCGTCCCCCTCGATGAGCTCAAGGAAAAAATGGAGGACTGGTTTCGCCGCAAAAGCTATTTAACCAAAGGGGCGCAAGTGTGGGTGGAAGAAGACCGCTCTGGATAACAGGTCGAACGACCGTTTATTTTTGAAGGGATCTTCACGTCAACAGGAAAGATGGACTGACGCTCATCAATACAAAGATGGACTGGCGCTCAGCGAATACAAACACGGACTGACACTCACAGATGGACTGGCGCTCAGCGAATACAAAGATGGACTGACACTCAGCGAATACAAAGATGGGACTGGCGCTCAGCGAATAGAAAAGATGGACTGACGCTCATCGATACAAAGGTGGACTGGCGCTCGTCAGCCCGAAGGGCGACACCTCTTTTAGCCCAGGGCGTCAGCCCTGGGTGAGGTCCGCCTATCAGGTAGAGCCCCGTAGGGGCGACACACAAGAAGCAGCCAGGTTCCCCACCTACTTGTCGTAATGCAGCAAGGAATACACGTCGTACGGCGCCAGCTTGTCTCGACCCTTGAGGAAGTCGAGTTCCACCACGAATCCCAGCCCGGCAATCTCCGCTCCCAGAGACTTGGCCAGGTGCACCGAAGCCTGCGCGGTCCCGCCTGTGGCCAGCAGGTCGTCTACTATGATCACGCGCTGCCTGGGCTCAATCGCATCGCGGTGAATTTCCAAAGCAGCCTTCCCGTACTCCAGTTCGTAATCCCAGCGTGCTGTCTGCGCCGGCAGTTTGCCCGGCTTGCGCAGCGGCACGAAACCGGCGTTCAGCCGGTAGGCCAGCGCGGGGCCAAAAATAAATCCCCGCGCCTCGATTCCCAGCACCAGGTGCGGCTTTTTAGGCAGGTAATATTCGGCCAGCGCGTCAATCAGGGTGGCATAGCCGACGCGGTCCTTCAGCAGTGTGGTGATGTCGTAGAAAAGGATTCCCTTGACTGGGAAATCAGGAACTTCGCGAATCAGCTTTTTCAGATGATCACAATTGGTGCGGCCGCTCGGCTGCGCCATCTACCAGGCTCCTTCAATGCGGAATGATTTGAGTCCGGCTACCGGTTGCGCGTCTTTCTCCTCCACCGCATCCACGCGCGCCGCCCGCGGCCCCTGCTGCAGGCGCGAGCGCAAGCCACTGAGTTGCTCGCGCGTACCCATGGCCAGCACCTCCACGCTGCCATCGGCGTTGTTGCGCACCCAGCCGGAAACGCCCAGCATATGCGCCTCGCGCTCCACAAACCAGCGGAAACCCACTCCTTGTACCCGCCCGCGCACTACGAAACGGCGGGCGTGGCGATCGGCAGTGTTGTCGATTCGAGACATTTGGGATTGAGTAATTGTGTAATCGGGTAATTGTGTAATTGAACACCCGCCGTGAACGCAGCCTCGAAGTAATCGGGCAATTGAGAAGTCGCACAGTCCGGTTCACTTTACCCGATTACTCAATTACCCAATTTCTAGGCCCTTGACAGATACGCCCCCTCCGACGTATCCACCCGGATCTTCTCGCCTTCATTGATGAACGGCGGCACCTGCACTACCAGCCCGGTTTCCGTTTTGGCCGGCTTGGTGACGCTGCTGGCAGTGGCGCTTTTCAGCCCGGGCTCGGTTTCCACCACGGTCAGGTCCACGGTCTGCGGCAATTCCACGCCTACCGCCTTGCCGTCGAAAAACTCCACCTCAATCTGCAGGTTGGGGATCAGGTAATCTACTGCGTCGCCGAGAATATCCTTCCCCAGGTAAGTCTGCTCGTAGTTGTCGGTGTTCATGAAATAGTAATTGTCACCGTCGTTGTACAGATACTCCATCTTCACCTCGTCCACCGTAATCTTCTCGATGGCATCGGCGGAACGGAAACGATGCTCGAACATGGCGCCGGTGCGCAGGTTGCGCAGCTTGGCCTGGATGAAGGCGCGCAGGTTGCCGGGAGTGCGGTGCTCGACGCTGAATACCGCGTGCAGGTCATTATTGTGTTTAATGACCATACCGGGGCGCAGCTGGGTTGCGGGAATAGCCATGCGGGAAGACTTCTCCTTGCTTGAAATAATGTGAGAGGCCGGCGGATACCGCGGCCACCGAATGCCGCCGCAGAGAGCAGCCAAACGTCTTAGTTTACACAATGGTTAGGAAACTTGTGAACCGGCACGCGGGCGTAGCGCCGGCGTCCTGCCCTCGCCCACGTTCGCCCTCACTGTAACTTGCGTGGGCACAGGCGCCCTCGCCTGTGCGGGCGAGCGCAGCTCGCCTGGCGCTCTTCCCTCCACAGGAGGGCGTCATGGCGAGGGCCTTCAGGCCCGAAAGCCTGCCCTGAGCTTGTCGAAGGGCATCTCGCGAGCAGCGCTACGTTCTTGTGTTCGCATCCGACGCCGACGCCCTCACCTCCTGGCAGCAGCTCACCTTGCTCTCCGAGCCGGACAACATTCGGCCAGGTCTTTTTTTCTAACCAATATGAAGCGAGGGCACGTTTGTGCCCCCAGGCCGAGTTACAACGTTGTCATTGCAGCCGCGCAGCGGCGGACCGAGTGTAGCCCCGGGCTAAACCCGGGGAAGCGAATTCAACAATTCCGAGCCCCAGCGGGGCGAGAAGAGTGCCTGAGGCAACTTCAACCTTGCCTGCTGAGCGCCGCCCTACTACCATTTTTTCAGACGCAGAGAGGAGAAAATTTATGGGTGAATACGAGCGGGTTGGTGAGTATCAAAGTTCGCAACGCCACGGCCGGGGTGCAGGCCTGGCAATTACTTTTCTGCTTATCGGAGTAGGCGCCGGCGCCCTGGTCGCGCTCCTGTATGCTCCCGGCGAAGGCAAGAAAACCCGGCGTATCCTGCGCCGCAAATATGAGGACGCGGTAGATGCCTTCACGGAATGGAAGGAAACCGCCGAGGACATGATCGAGAAGGGCGGCGACTGGGCCACTTCGGCCAAAGAGACCGCAAGAGAAAAGGTCGCGCCGTTCCGCAAGGCGATGAGGCGGTAAGAACGGGTTCGGGGTTCCTCCTGGAGACATTAACAGAGGGGTGAGTTGCCGAACCTGCGCGCCTCATTGAAGCCGCGCCAACCGATCGTAACGTTCAGATTCGGCAACCTCGCCTAGAAGCTTACACGTGCTGGCTAGCCACTGATAGACGTTTAACAGCGGAAGCTCGTACTCCGTTGCCCGCGATTCACAGATCTGAAACTGCTCTTTCGCCTCCTGCGGCGAGTGCGTGTAGAAATATGCAATCCCAAGATAAAAATGGAGCGTCTTTTCTGCGTCTTTCGTAACACCGGCCGCCCGCGCTTGAAGCAAATAATCTCTGGCTACCGACCAATCTTTCAGCTCGAGGTGGCACAAACCCAATTTAGCAAGAGCCTCACTCCGAATCTCATTTTCCAAGTCAAAAGAGAGAATCTCCTTAAGTAGGGGGATCGCATCTTTGAAGCGTTCAAGGGTAACGGAAAGAAAAGCTCGTCTTCGCTGGATAGCCTCGTACATAAACCGTAGCTCAGACCGAGTGAGGCTCTGTCCATAGTGCAAGAGCAGCGTCTCGAAGACCTCGAGCGCTTTAAGGTATTCGTCCTCGTGTTGATAAAGGAGTCCCTGATGGAATTCGAAGCTCAGCTTCGTGTCTATATCTTCAGGCTGTTCCTGCAACCCGAGATTGAGCTGCTCTCTCGCCTGGTCAAAATCGCCTAGTAATCCGTAACACGAGGATTTGCTGAATAGCAGATAAACTCGTTCGTTCGGATCTTGCGTTTGAGGCAGAAGCAAATCAATCTCTTTCAGTGCTTCCTTGGCCAGTCGGGGGTCCCCACTTTCTACTGCGGTTTGAATGTACGAGCCCGTCATCTCTGCTAGTTTCGGTTTTCAATTGTCAGTTCTAAAAGCAGGGTGGTGCTTTGAAAACCTCAAAACTTTGAAACTGAAAACTTGAAACCGTGAAGCCTTGAAACTTTTTCTCAGTACAACCTGAAATTCACTTCCACGTTAACTTGCACGGCCACCGGCTGGCCGTCTTTGCGTGCTGGCTCGAAGCGCCAGCTGCGCACCGCTTCCACCGCTTTTTCGTCCAGGCCCATGCCCACCGACCGCTGCACGCGAATTTCGTGCGGGCGGCCGTCCGCGCCCACAATCACCCACAACACCACCGTGCCCTGGTACTTGGCTTTGCGCGCTTCTTCGGAGTATTCGGGATCGGGCGCATAAAGAGGGCGCGGCGCACTCACTCCCCCACCTACACGGTAAACTCCGCCACCGACCCCGCCGCCATATCCCGGTCCCACACCCGGTCCGCGTCCGCTGCCCACGCCTCCTCCGCTGCCGCTCCCGATTCCTCCCCCTGAGCCGGTGCCGCTGGAAGGTGGTCCAAGCACATTGGAAAGTGGGTCGCCCAACGGCCCCGCGGTCGGCAGCGTGATCTTTGGCGGCACCACTACCGTGGGTTCCACTGGGAGCTGAGGATTCTCGTTGCGCACCACTACCATCGGCGGCGTGATTTGCTGGTCGGAAAGTTTGGGCAGCGCGCCCTTGGAGGCTTGCAATTTGTCGCGGTCACCGCCGCCGCCGCCGCCGCCCGCTTTGGTGGCCGAAGGCGGCAGAACGTATGGGCTGATGTCGGTCACAATTCCCACTACCTGTTGCTGGATCTGTTTGCGATGCGTCACCACGAACGTTCCCGACCACACCACCAGCCCGACGATTATGGTGTGCGCGATAAAGGAAAAAACAAACGTGAGGGGCTTGGTGTCGTAGAGCCCATAGCCCTCGCCGAACAGCGTGGGCAGGATGCTGGTGTCCGGTGCTGGTGGCACCGCGGGCTCGGGTGCAGGCGGCGCCTGCATCATGGCCCGCGTTTGTGACGCAGCGGAATTAGCCATCACTGCTCCTACCCTGCACAAGTATAGCCAGAAATAAGGCCCAGGAGTGTGCCCGCGGTCACAAATAAAAGGCGAAGGTCATCCGCCATTTGGAGCGGCTGCCCTGGCCTTCGCACTAGCGAAACATATTGCCGAAGAAGCCCCGCAGCCGGGAGAAGAACCCGTGTGGCTTGTTGTTGCTGGCGGCCAGCTTGGTTCGTGGCGACTTGTAATAGGTAACTCTCGCCGGCCCGGTTACTGCGACCTTCAGCAATTCCGGTGGCGGCCCATTGTTGAAGTGTAGCTCCGCCACCTGACCAATGTCGGGCGCTTTCGGCTGTATCGCGCGGAAGATAAACGGAGCCTCAACTTGCACCGGAGTGCCGCTGGGAATGGCTGGTGCAGGATCGCTGGCTGCCGTATTTACCCGGGATGGGGGCCCGCCGGAATTAGGAGGTGCCAGCACTGCCGCAGCAGGCGCGGGCGGAGATTGACCTTCCGCGCGCATCACCGGCACCGTGCGCAGCGGGCAACCGCAGTTCAGGTTGGCTACCGTGCTGGCGTTCTGCAAGCGTCCGCCATGGAACAGCACCTGATCGCCCGCATTCACCTGGTACGTGTCGTTGCCCATGATTTCCGATACCACCGCCGCCGCCGTATTGCCCGGCAGCGTGCGCACGCAGGTGTTGCCCTGATTGTCGGCGCTTACCGCCATGTCGAATTCGCCCGGCCCGGGCAGCAGGATGCGGAAATCCGGCGTCAGAATCACGTCCGCTGCCGCGGCCAGCGGATAGTGTGTCTCGATGGTTCCTGTGCTAAGCCCCAGCATCAGATCGCGGCCGCTCTTGGAAGGTGTTACCGAAAGCGAAGTCCCTGGGCAAACGTGGATTTCGCCGCCTCGCGGCAGGCGCAGCACGGTGGGATTACCCATGGCCATCACCGATTGTGCCCCATGCAAAGTCTCAAAATTTGCCGCCGGCTCGTAGGTGGCGGGCTGGGAAACAGGCGTGGGAGCCGGCGCTACAGCCGGCGCAGTCGGGGTATGCGCCTGCGCTTCCGTAACTCCTCCACTACGCTGCGTGGCCGCCTGCGATGCCCCAGGCAGCAGCCACAATGCCACCTTATTGCCCGTGCTGATAACGGAAAATTCGTGTGCTACCCGCAGTTGCACCACTATGCGCGCTATGGGCGGTGATTGCTTCCATTGGCTGGCTCGAACTTCACTGATGTCTTGATTCTTAACCGGAATTCGCCGCCATCCGCCCGGCAAGACCGCGCCTTCCAGATCAATCACGATGCGAATGGGATTATCCAGGCGACTCAGGTGGGGGCGCACCGCTCGGTCGGTGGTGATCTGCACACTCAGACCTTTGCTGCTGGGCACAACCGCAATGTGCTGCACCACGGCGAGATTGCCCTGCGCTTGGACGCTAGTTGCGGCTATGGCTGCCAGCAGCGCCGCCAGCGCGAACTGCGAAACTCGTGACCTCATGCCGAGGGAACCTACCTGAACGATACCACTGGTATGCGTGCCGGAGAAGTGGCTGGGCGCAGGACTGGATACTCCAAAAGGTCAGCTTTCGGCCAGGAATTCGTACTCATTGATCACGGCGGCCACGCTCAGTTGGCCATTGTTGCTGGCCAGTTCGGCGCGCACCACCGTGCCCTTGCAGCGCACCCGAATGCTCTCCGTAAGCGTGATTTCCGGCGGCAAGGTCAGGGTGAACTCAATGTCCGTGCCTTGCCCGATTTGGCTGTCGAGATAGAAACAGATGCCACGGGCGCTTACATCGCGGGTGAAAGCTGTCTTCTCCCCTGTGGGCCCGTTCTGGTACTTCACCGAAATGGGTAGCCGCATTGAAAAACGGCGAGTAGCACGTTTGTCCTGCTGGCCCTCGGCCATGTAGCCTCCCAGAAGGTGGTGCTAGCATTGCCTGATTCGGTTGGACTGTCAAGCCTGTGCTTAGCCACTCAGCGAGCCCAATGGCATCGCAGACCGCTTTTGGAACTTGGTCTCTGCTCGCTAGCTGGCAACCACTCTCAAGCTTTACAAACAGAGGAAGTTACGAATCAGTTGCTTGCCCTCGCTGGTAAGCACGCTTTCGGGGTGAAACTGCACCCCCTCAACCGGGTAGTGGCGGTGCCGCAGGCCCATAATGACACTCTCACCATCCCGCTCACGCGTTCGCGCGCTTACCTCCAGTTCCTCTGGCAAACCCTTTTCCGAAACTATCAGGGAGTGATAGCGGGTAGCCGTCATCGGCGACCGTAGGCCGCTAAATATTGTCTTTCCATCGTGTTCCACTTGGCTGGTTTTGCCATGCATCAGGTTGCGGGCACGCACCACGTCACCCCCAAACGCGGCGCCAATTGCCTGGTGCCCCAGGCATACCCCCAATAACGGCGTTTTCCCGGCAAAATGCCGGATCAGGTTGATGCTGATGCCTGCTTCCTGCGGCGTACAGGGTCCGGGCGACAGCAAAATTCGTTCTGGATCAAGGGCTTCGACTTCTTCTACCGTAACCTGGTCATTTCGCCGCACTTCTACCTCGGCGCCCAGTTCGCCCAGGTATTGCACCAGGTTGTAGGTGAAGGAATCGTAGTTATCAAGGACGAAAACCATGGAAGACAGCCCTCAAAACTTAGTCATCAGCGTCAATTCGTTAGACAGGCTGTAAGGTCAAATGACCGCATTTTTCAATTTTAGAGGGAACTCCGCCGACCAGGACCCTTTTCCGCGCGCAGGAGCGATCCAAGGCTAAATGCCAGGTGCTAACCGCTAACGGCGGCTATTGCGCCATTCCTCCCGCAGCCGGAGCGCCAGGCGCTGCCTCCTCACCGGTATTGACCAAGTCCTTCAACTCCTTGCTAGGCTTGAAGAAAGGTATCTTTTTGGCGGGCACTTCCACGCGATCGCCGGTCTTCGGATTGCGTCCCACCCGGGGCTTGCGCTGACGGGTACGGAAGCTGCCAAAGCCGCGAATTTCGATTTTGTCGCCCACACGTAGTGAGCGCACGATGCTGTCAAATATTGTCTCGACAATGACTTCGCTGTCCTTGCGCGTCAACTCCGCCAAGCGCGATACCTCGTCTATTAAGTCGGCTTTCGTCATGTGCTTATCCGCTCCCTCTAGACACGGGATGCTCCATTTCCCCATTGCTCTTTACGATCGGAGCCCGCTGAACGAAGTACCAGCCTAAACCCAAATTTTCCCGCGTGCTAGTTTCCAAGATTCTGCCTCGGCGGGTGGGCAGCCTGTCAACTCAATAATTTACAGCCAGTGAGGATTTGATAACCGCTCAGGGTAGCTGTAGCTCGAGCGCGTAGATCTCCTGTGTGCTCTGGTCACGCATCAGCAAAGGAGCATCGTCGGGCCCGAGGCCCAGCCAGGAGGCCCAGGGGTCCGATCCTCGGGGCACATCCTTCACGCTCTCTACAACTTGCAAGGGGCCGCCATGCACGCTGACGCGAACAATGTCGTCGCCCCGCGTGTAATCTTCCAGGTAAACATAGCGGCTGTCGTGCGACCAGTTGTTGTAGGCGAAAGTGGCCTGCGCCAGGGTCGACCACTTGCGCCCAGCAAAGTCGTACAGCATCAACTTCTTGGAGTCGGCGCTGAAAGCCGCCACATAGCGGCCATCGGGAGAAACTCTGGGGCTGAAAAGCCCCTGTGAACCCGGCAGGGGAGTGATCTGGCGAGTTTTCAGATCCAGCATCTCGATACCCGATTCCGAGGAGTTGGCATATTGCAGCCAAGGCATATGGCCGAAAACCAATGACTTGCCGTCCGGCATCCAGGTCAGGTCACTCTCGTTGACGTGTTCGCCGGTAAGAGGCTGGGGCGTGCCGCCCTGTGCCGGGATGAGGTACAGCTTCCACGGCTGTCCTGGTTTTGAGGCCATGAAGGCGATCTGGGTCCCATCCGGCGAGCAGTGGGGCAGATGCGCCTGCAGGGGAGGGTAGGTGAGTTGTGTGCGCTGGCTGCCATCCAACTGGCTGCGCCACAAGGTGTGGTCGGGATAATTGACGTAGGTAAGCCATTTGCCGTCGCGGGAGAAATCCAGTTCGCCGGCGGAAATCCCATTCAGATAAGGCAGGAAATGACCCGACTTTTGCTCGTAGCGCTGCAGTTCGAAACGCAATTGCTGCCCTATCACGAACAACTTCTTGCCGTCGTTGTCAGGAACCGGGAAGAGAAAGGCCAGTGGCCCGGCTGTGAGCTGCTGCGGAGCGTGGCGGCGCCTGCTCAGCAACGGACCCGTTGACGGTAACGCCCAGATATCGTGGCTGTTGCCCCGTGAACTATCGAAAAAGAAATACTTGCCGTCTCGCGTCCAGCTTCCACAACATTCTTGCGAGGGATGATTCCATGCCGGCGCCAGCACAGGACGCAGGTTTTTGCCGTCCGCGGCTACTTCCCATAAATCGGACGTATTGTTCTCCTGATCCTGCAGAGCGAAGCGAATCCAGGCGCCGTCGGGCGAGAAGCGCAGGTCGATGGCGGCGCCGGAAAGAGTTGCAAGTTTGTGAGGTTGGCTGCCATCAGGGCGCACCTGGTACAAGTCAGGACCGTTGCCGTAAACGATGTACTGGCCGTCGGGGGTCCAGGTTGCGGAGTGGGCGCGCACGTTACCGACAGCGCGCGGGGAACCGGCGGGAATCGGCAATTGATAGAGCAGGGTCTCGGTTTGGGTGCTGCCTGCTTCGCTGGTTATCAGCAGCGCCGAATGGTTAGGCGAGATGTCAAGGATGTCGGCGCTGGCAAACGGGACCGTCAATGGTGCGGTCTCGCCGCCCGCAGTCGAAACCTGCTGCAGCAGGAATTGCCCGCCTTTTTCTTCGGAAAAGTAAATGCGCGAGCCGTCAGTAACGAGCGATGACTTAGGCAGCGCGTCGCTGGTCAACTGCGCCGATGCCACTACTCTTGCGGGCAGGGCCGGTGAGCGCAGCCACAGAGCCAGCGCCAGAGCTGATGCTGCCAAGGCGATGCCGGCGAGAACTGTAGTTTTTCCGGGAAGGCGCCATTTCCGGGCTGGCGCCGCCGAGCGGGCCCACATGCGCAGCGGCCCCGATTCCAGGTCGCGTTTGAGGCGTTTCAGATCGCTGCGCAGTTCCGCTGCCGACTGGTAGCGCAGTTCGCGGTCCTTCTCCAGAGCTTTGTTGATGATGCGCTCTAGTTCGGGCGGCACTGCCGGGTTAAGTTGCGCGGCCGATTGCGGCGTGCGGTGCAGGATGGCATCGAAGGTGGCGATGGAATTCTTGCCGCTGAAAGGCAGGTTGCCGGTCGCCATCAGGTACAACACCACCCCCAGGGAGAACACATCGCTGCGCGCGTCCAGTTCCTTGCCCAGGGCCTGTTCGGGCGACATGTAGCTTACGGTACCCAGGGTGAGCCCACGGCTGGTGGCCTCCTGTTGCGAGATGGGCATAGCCAGAGTGGGCTCATTTACGGTTTGCGCCAGACGCCGCTCCAGAGCCGGCTTGGCCAGCCCGAAGTCCAGCAGTTTGATCTGGCCGCGCGGGCCAATGAAGATGTTCCCCGGTTTGACGTCGCGGTGCAGGATGCCCTTGATGTGCGCGGCATCGAGGGCTTCGGCGATCTGAGTGCCCCACTCCACCATCTGCTCCAGCGGGAGCGGCGCTCCGTGCATGGCGTGGGCGAGGGTCTTGCCCTCCAGCAACTCCATGGCGATGAAGGTCTGGCCGGCTGACTCGCCGATCTCATGAATGGTGCAGATGTTGGGATGATTCAAAGCAGAGGCGGCGCGCGCTTCCCAGCGGAAACGGTCCAGTGCCTGGGGGTCGCTGGAGAGATCATCGGGAAGGAACTTCAGCGCCACATGACGGCCGAGCGTGAGGTCTTCGGCTTCGTACACCACTCCCATTCCGCCGCCGCCCAGCTTGCGCAGCAGTCGGTAATGAGAAATCGTCTGGCCGATATTAATGACCGGGGAGGACATGGCGCGCGACCGCTGCGGGGAACAGCGGACTATCGAGTACTCGTACGGAATGTTGAGTTTACTGCCAGACGTAATAAAAGCCAACCTGCTGTTTCTGCATCAGCTTGAGCCGGTCGGGGAGAAAATTCGAGAGGTCACCGAACAGCAGGTCCAACAGCGTGTGGCGTTCCTTTTCTGGCCGCACGAGTTGGGGCTCACCCTTGATGCCCACAGACTGAGCCGTATCTTTTATGGCAGCGCGAAAGTCTCCGACCTGGTCAATCAGATGTAAGGGCAAGGCCTGGTCGCCCGTCCAGACCCGGCCGTCAGCGATGGCCTGCACGTCCTGGACCTTCAGGTGACGGCCATCGGCCACCGCCTGGATGAACTGGGAGTGCATATTGTCGAGCAAGCCCTGAAAGTACGCTTTCTCCTCCGGGGTCATGGGGCGGGAGGGGGAGCCCGCGTCTTTGAGTTTCCCGGCTTTCATGGTGACGTCCTGCAGCTTGGCCCAGTCCAGGAGTTTGCCGTAATTAACCCATTCGGCGATCACACCAATACTGCCCACTATGCTGCCTTTATCGGCAAAAATCTTGTTGCAAGCGGAAGCCACGAAGTAGCCGCCACTGGCCCCCACCGTTTCCACCGAAGCGATCACCTTCTTGTGCTTTTCCTGCTCGATGCGGCGCACTTCCTGGTAAATCTCTTCCGTCGCGGCCACGCCGCCGCCGGGCGTATTGATGTGCAGGATGATGGCCTTGATAGAATCGTCATCACCGAAACGCTTGAGTTGGCGGACTACCACTTCCGGAGTGACGATCAGGCCTTCCAAATCCACCACTCCAATTTGCTTGTCGCCGCCAAAGACCGAGGTGGATTCCTCGCTGGCCGGGCGCAGCGTGATGTAGAGCAGGGCAAACACCGCCAGCAAGAAGAGGAAGAAAGCGCCGCCGCCAATCAGGATCCAAAGCAGGGCGCGGGCGCGGCGCTGCGGTTGGGTTTCATCTGGCATAGAAGCGGTAGTTTACACCCGTTGTTGGTTGCGACTGCTCAGCACTCAGCACTCAGGCCGTGAACAGAGCAATTAGCAATTAGTAGTTAGCATTTAGTCCTTGAACGGCGTTTGCGATACAGACCAGCACCCCAGCACCCCAGTTCAGAGGCTAAGTGCTAAGTGCTAACTGCTAATTGCTAAGCGCTAAATGCTACCCACGATCACCCGCAGCGCTCCCCGCGCCACGCTCACTTCTACCGGAGTTTGGCCCAGCGGTTCACCGTCGGCGTGCACTGCGAGTGGCACCTCGCTCTCGATGCGCAGGCGTTCGACCCGGAAGTATTCCACCTCCGGCAGGCCGACGTGGCCGCCGTGGTAGATCTTGGGAAACAGGCGCAGGAGGCGCAGTTTGCCGACACGGCGCACGAAGCAGAATTCCAGCAGTCCGTCATCGAGTTCGGCCTGGGGAGCGATGCGCATGCCGTGCCCATACCAGGGAGCATTGGCAGCAGCCGCCAGTATGCCGGCTTCGGAAATCATGCGCCGCGTGCCATCGGCCTGAGTGGCCGTGACGATGATGCGGTGCGCCTGGAAACGGAGAAGGGCAAGAATAGCGGCCAGAAAATAGCCACCATGGCCGCGCAGCCAGCCGGGGAAGGAATTCGCCCGCCGCGCGACTTCCGCGTCCACTCCCGCGCCAATCGCGCACGAAAAATACGCCGTATTTGTGGCGCCGGCGGCCTGGCTGGCGAAGTTAAAGATGCCAACATCTATTTGCCGGATATTGTCCCCGGCAGCCAGGAATCGTCGCCAGGCGTGCAGGGCTTCCGCGTGGGTGCGCAGTCCCAGCGCCCGCGCGAAATCGTTGGCGCTGCCCGCCGGGATGACCAGCAGCGGAATCTGCGCTCGCACCAAATCGGCGAGATGGCGCTGCACGGTGCCATCGCCGCCCAAGACGAGGACTGCGTCCGCGGCCGCTTGAGTCAAATTCTCCGCGAAAATGATTTCCTTTCCTGCCACTCGAAAAGGGACGAGGTCGTGTTGGGTGGCTTTAGGCCCGAGGATGGCCAGCGCGCGCATCTGCCGCGCAGATTAAATCACCAAACCCTTTTTCACCACCGAGGACACGAAGGGCACAGAGGAAAGAAGCGCAAGGTGCTCGATTCGCGCTGCCGCTGCGCGGCTACGGCTCGCTCAGCATGGCAAGGGAAAATGTTTGTTGTTATGAAAAGTGTCTGCTTCATCAAGATAATGGCGAGAATTCGGAGCGGAGCATCAGGCAGCGATTTTTTTCAAGGCCAGCAATTTATTTCGGGAATGTCATCCTGAGCGAGCGAGAGCCGAGCTTGCGAGGGGAGCGCGAATCGAAGGACCTTGTGTTTATTTCGTGGTGAGCAGTTCAATGGGTTTGCCCCATTCCGCGCTCAGATCCCTCCATCCTGGATTCGTGAGCTGCACCAGCCAGTCTTTCTTGGCGCGCCGCCAGCCCTTAAGCTGTTTTTCCCGGGCAATCGCTGTCTGAATGTTGCTGTATCTCTCGAACCATACCAGCCGGTGGGCTTGGTACTGCTGGGAAAAACCTTCGAATTCGTCATTCTTATGCTGGAATACTCTGCGTTCCAGATTGTTGGTTACTCCTATGTAGAGCGCCCTGCGCGAGCTGCTGATCATTATGCACACGTAATAGCGGTGTTCTCGCATACAAAGCGCAGGGTGCTTCGACTCGCCGCTGCCGCTAACACGGCTGCGGCTCGCTCAGCATGACAGGCGAAGTTATCTGCAGTTCCAGCATACTGGCAGGTAGCGCTGACCGAAGCGGCAATTCGTTGTTGCTTCAGTGCTGGAATTCATTTTGGGAATGCGCATCATTAAGGCTGTCATCCTGAGCGAAGATGCGCGATAGAGATGCACATGCCGAGTGGACGGAACTTGCGGGTGATGGAAGTTCCGGCAGATAGAGTGTGGTTACTCTTTGATGGCCACTATTTTCACTGTTCTGCCCATGGTGGTCATCAACTCCGCCGGGACAAGAACGGTCACGATCGGCAGATGCACAACTTTGTCGAAAACTCGAACTGCTCTCTCCCGAATTTTACGATCCCCTTCGGAACGCGATTGCACAAATCCGGCTTCCATAAGGAGTTTGTCGAGTCTGAGAGCTTTGATCTCACCAACGTCACTGGCGGACTGTAATGAGTGCAAGGGGAAATATTTTGGGTCGTTGAAATTATGTACATCTTGCACAACAACCTTGTCTAGTTTCACAGTAACGCGCTCGACTTCGCTAGGGGTTTCGCGTTTTTGGAACTGGGTGGACCAATCCTTGGCCGCCCTGTTGGCGGCGGCTTCGCCGTGGGCGCCGGCTACGA
>DATFDP010000248.1:0-13462 GCA_035252015.1 Terriglobales bacterium | reverse complement strand
ACCTCGAAGCCGTTCATCGGTTCAAGCGCAAGAATCTTCAGCAGCAGCATGTCCAGGGTGCCCTGCACTAGGTCGGAAGGCTTGCTCACGTTTATGGCCTCGGTAACCGACACTATCGCCTTTGTTCCCGTTAATGCAAATGAAGACGGTTTCCGGGGGCATTGGGTTCCGTGGCGCATGCCTGAGACGGCCGAACACACGTACCACCTCGCCGCCCCGCGTCCGGATTCGAACAACAACATGCCCTGGCATGCGATAAATATTGGTGAGACCGCTAACGAGTGATAAATCGCCTTCACGTTCATCATGCCTCGGTTCTTCGTCCCCAGAGCCCATTTCCACAAGCTGCATCAGAACCAATGCCGATCGTTCTGACTTATTCTTGTCAACCGCTTGGGCCCACAGTTCGGAACTTGGTGCCAACCGGCAGGCGCGGCGGTTCGGAAACGAATTGCAATGTTTTGCGCTTCTTCGAAAAAATGTTTTCGTCCGGAAGCCGCTTGCCCCGCGATGGACAACGACCTAAGCTTGTGCGATAGCAGTCTAGGGGTGTAATTCCATGGATCCTTTGCAATCCTCCAATCCGCTTCGCCATTTGGACGAGTGGGACGAATTCGTTCAGCGCCGCTACCAGCCCGGCAGATCGGAATCAGAGTTCCGCCAGTACGACGAACAGGCAAATCCTAAAGTCGCAGAGTTTTATCGCCTGAACCACGAGCAACAAACGCTGGGGTATGTCATTCGAAAAGAGAAACAGTACTTTGGTTTGGCCCGCGGACAAAAGAGCATTTGGGAAGCGGCAGAATATCTCAACACACTCGTGGACGACAGCGATCCCGATACCGACGTCACCCAGATCGAGCACCTGCTGCAGACCTCCGAGGCGATTCGTAGAGATGGTCATCCGCGCTGGATGGTACTTGTCGGCTTCCTGCATGACCTTGGGAAATGCCTCTGCTTGTATGGCGAGCCACAGTGGGGAGTGGTAGGCGATACCTTTCCGGTTGGTTGTGCCTGGTCAGATCAGGTTGTCTTTCCGCAGTACTTCCGCAAAAATCCCGACATCAAAATCCCCGAATATCAGTCCTTGTATGGGATCTACGAGCCGAACTGCGGACTGGAAAACGTGCACATGTCTTTCGGCCATGACGGCTATATTGCGGAGGTGATGAAGCCCTACCTTGCGGACGAAGCCCTGTACATGCTTCGCTTCCACTCCTTCTATGCATGGCACCGCCATGACGCCTACAAGCATCTAGAGAACGAAAAAGACAAGGCTATGCTGGAGTGGGTCCGCAAATTCAGTTCCTATGATCTTTACTCCAAGGGCCACAGCAAACCCGATCTAGAGCAACTGAAGCCATACTACGACGATCTGTTTGCCGAGTTTTTGCCGAAGAAAGTGGATTGGTAGCCGCGGCAGAGTGACCCCGTGCCGCCGGAGGCTGCCGACTTTTACCGCCAGAACGGCATACGCCTGGTGGAGGGTTATTGCCCGCTCATGTTCCTCACGGATATGTCATTTTTCCATCGCGTTCACCGGTTCTTCATGAAAGTTTTTGGGGCCTACCCTGCCGGAAAGAACGTCGCTGCCCACATCGTCTGACACGAATCCCTGGCCAGTCACCAAGGTAACTTGGTGGCCCAGCAAACAGGCCGCTAACATTTCCTCAAGCTACTGCGGGGGGAGGTTTGTCGTCTTGGGTCGTCGTCGGCAGCCGCGCACGGAAATCGCTCTACGCGTGCAGCTATGGGGCACCGACGCCCAGGGACATCCCTTCCTGGAAGTCGTCTGCACGGAGAATCTGAGCGATCAAGGCGCCCACGTAAAAGGCGTCTGCATGCCGCTTCACCCCGGCGATGTGGTCGGCCTGAAATATAACGGCCGCAATTCCCTCTTCCGTGTCATGTGGGTGGGAGAAGAAGGCACCCCCTATGCCAGTCATGCCGGCCTCAAGGGTACGAGCCCGAGCTCTTCCCTTTGGGACGTTAACCTGGCTCCGTCCGGTTCCGACAGTTACACCCCGCCTTTGGCCGGTGAGCGCCGCAAGTTTCCTCGCTTCAGCTGCTTCATTAGCGCTTTGGTGCGGGTACAAGGCTCGCAGCTGCCTTTGTGCGGCCAGGTGACGGACATCAGCCAGGGAGGGTGCTATGTCCAGCTTGCCCAGCCCCTGAAGGTCGGTACCAAGGTGAGCCTGGAATTGCTGATGAAACTAGCCAACTTGCGCGGCGAAGGCGTAATTTGCAGCTCTCACCCCGGCCGGGGCATGGGGGTCAGGTTCGTGGAAATGTCCAACGAATACCGCGACCAGGTGCGGCAATTTGTAAAGTGGTTTGCCGGCGCCGAGCCCGCCCCAACAACGACAACCGAAAAGGTTCCGGTCGGCAGCGGTTCCCGGGGCAAATCATGATTATGTGGTAAAGGGAGCCGAGACGCTGCATTAGCTCTTCAACTTGGTGAAATTGCTCCCGGTTCAGGTTTTGTCAAGAAAAGACCACCCCCGCGATGCTGGAAAGCCCTATTTTTCCATTGACTTAAGAGGCATTCGAGACTAATATACTTAGTTTCGTTCACAGGCTAAACAGTCCTCTGTAGGGGCCCTAAGCCTCGGGCAACAAAAAAGTCATGTTTGTAGGTTGAATCCTTCAACCGGCCCGGCGAATCCAAGTGTAGTAAACAAACATCTTACGTAAGAGGCAGGACTTATTATGGCTAAGCGACGCGGAAATCCGAACTGGGGGAAACCCGAGCCGATTGGGCCTATCACCCCCACCATCACCGAGTTTGAGCAGGTGGTGAAGGAGTATAAGCTCCAGCCCGACCAGTACTTGCGTTCCACCCGCCTGCGGGAGTGGGCCCGCCGCAACAAGAACTCCAAGTACATTCCGGAGCCGTTGCTGGAAGCTTGGGGATTTGAGATCGAATCCACCCTGTAATCGGTTAGCAAGTCGGTGAAATTCAGAAAAGGGCCGCCGTGGCGGCCCTTTTTGATTGTCCATTTCCCACCGGCACCCAGGTGCGCGCCCTGGGGTCTCTCTTCTTTCCTCCCTGTATAGTGATGGCCATGGTTCATAAGTCACGAAAAAGCAAGCAGGCACGCGTGCTGAGCTCCAAAGTAGTGTTCCGGGGCCCGGTGTTTTCCGTCAACTCTGACCGGGTGCAGGAACCGGGCGGAATTGTGGCCCGGCGTGACATCATCCGTCATCCCGGCTCCGTGGTCATCCTTGCGGCCGACGATTCGCAGCGCCCGCTTCGGGTGCTTCTTGCCTGGCAATACCGCTACGCGGCTGGCCGGTCTTTGTGGGAACTTCCGGCGGGGCGGATTGACCATGGGGAGGCTCCTCTCGCCGCCGCCAAGCGAGAACTCCTGGAAGAAACCGGATACACCGCCCGGCGCTGGAAGCGGGCGCTCTTCTTCTACTCCAGTCCCGGGTTTCTGGATGAAACCATGGCCGTTTACCTGGCTACTGGATTGGTCCCCGGACAGGCTCAGCCTGAAGAGGACGAAGTTATTACCCCGCGGCTTTTCCCACTCCCGGCAGCGGTGAAGATGGCTATGAGGGGACGCATTCAAGACGGCAAGACCATGGCTGGCGTGCTTTGGTTGCAGGCGGCGCAATCTCGAGGCCATCTGACGTAGGGTTTGTATGTACTAAGTTGACAATGCAGAGCCGAAGTCCCAAAATGGAATAGCCTTAAAACAGGATCACGTTCCACGTTCCAGTACAGCAGACGGGCAGTACGATCACCCTCTTACTTCAAACTCTGGTCGCCGTGGCCCTGCCTGAGGGTTGCGTGCTCGTGCGCGCAGATCGCCTAGTTCGGAGGAAGAGGTAAGTGACTCGTATTAAAGGAACAGTTAAATGGTTCAACAATGCCAAGGGCTTCGGGTTCATCGGTCGTGACGACGGGCCGGACGTCTTCGTTCACTACAGCGCCATCAATTCCGAAGGCTACAAAAGCCTGCAGGAGGGTGACCTAGTCGAGTTTGAAATCGTGCAAGGCCAGAAAGGACCCCAGGCCGGCGACGTCATCAAACTTTGAAGTCTTTGTAAAGGCCTCGCAAGACCCAGCCGGGAGGCTGGGTTTTGTTTTTTTCGGTCCGATTTTCACCCTGCCTCAGGGCTACAATTCCGCTTAGCCCAGGTTGCAAAACGCCCCATGGATAACAAGGCCATAGCCGGAATTCTGTACGAAACCGCCGATTTAATGGAGATCAACGGCGATGACTCCTTCCGTATCCGCTCCTACCGCAATGCCGCGGAAGCTATTGAGGGTCTCCCCCAGGGCGTTGAGCAGCTGGTCTGCGAGCCCAAAAAGCTGCTGGAAGTGCCTGGAATCGGCAAGAGCATGGCGGAAAAGCTGCAGGAAATCTGCAAACAGGGCAAGCTTTCGCTGCATACGCAGCTACTGGAGAAATATCACCCTTCCATGCTGGAGCTGCTGAAAATCCAGGGCTTGGGGCCAAAAACTATCGCCCTGATCTGGAGCGCCTACAAAATTTCCGACCTTGCGGGGGTGGAGAAGCTGGCCCGCGAAGGCAAATTGCATGAATTGCCACGCATGGGCGAGAAGCAGGAACAGAAGATCCTTAAAGCGATCGAGGACTACCGCCGCATAGCCGGGCGCTACTGCCTGGATGAGGCGGACAAGATAGCCGGGAAGGTGGCCGAACATCTTTCCGAACTGCCGGGAGTTGAGAAAGTTACGCCTGCGGGCTCACTGCGCCGCGGCCGCGAGACGGTAGGCGATCTGGACATCCTGGTCACCGGCAATTGCTGCACCAATGCCGAGCAACGCGAAGCTGTGATCGAGAAGATTGTGGGTTTTCCCGGCATTCGCGACGTGATTGGGCGCGGCGAAAACAAGGTTAGCTTCCGCCTGCGCAGCGGCATGCAAGTGGACGTGCGCCTGCTGCCGCCGGACTCGTTTGGCGCCGCCATGCAGTACTTCACCGGCTCCAAGTCGCACAACGTGGCCCTCCGCCAGCGGGCGCTGAAAATGGGCTACACGCTGAGCGAATACGGGCTGGATGAGCTCCCGCCCGGCGCCGACAAAGCCGGGTCCGACGGAAACTCAGTGCAAGGTGGCAAGCGCGTGGCGGGCAAGACGGAAGAGGAAATCTACGCCCGGCTCAATCTTGACTATATCCCTCCAGAACTGCGCGAGAACTGCGGCGAAATTGAGGCCGCAGCCGAGCACCGCCTGCCGCAATTGATTAGTGTTGCTGATTTGCAGGGCGATGTGCACATGCACACGGTGGAAACTGACGGCAGATGCACGATTGAGGAGATGGCGGAAGCCGCCTGTGCCCGCGGCTACAAGTACATGGCGATTACCGACCACTCCAAGAACCTGGCCTTCGCCAACGGGCTGGATGACGAGCGCGCCCTGAAGCACATCGAAAAGATTCGCAAGGCTGATGAGCAGATCAATGGGATCAAGATTTTTGCCGGCATCGAGGTGGATATCCTGGCCGACGGCGACCTGGACCTGTCCGACTCCGTACTGAAGGAGATGGATCTAGTCATTGCCAGCGTACACTCGGCTTTCAACCAGGACGCACCCAAGATGACCGAGCGCCTTCTGCGGGCGGTCAACAACCCGCACGTCTCCATCATCGGCCACCCCACGGGGCGCATTCTGCTGCGCCGCGACGCCTATCCCTTCGACATGGAGAAAGTGCTCAACACGGCGGCACAGAACAAGGTGGCCATGGAGCTGAACGCCTATCCCGATCGCCTCGACCTTAACGACCGCCATCTGCGCATGGCCAAGGAGCGAGGGGTGAAAGTTGTGATCAACACGGACGCCCACCACACTTCGCACATGGAGAAGATCCGCTACGGGGTGGTGCAGGCGCGGCGGGCGTGGCTGACCCCGGCGGACGTGCTCAATACTCTGCCGGTGGAGAAGTTTGCCCAAGCCATGAAGCGGGCCTGAACACGGCCTAATAATTCGGCATCTCAGGAGTAGCCATGGACGACCAGAAGCCGGGCCCTCAGCCGCCAGTTCCCTCCCCCAACCAGCCGGGCGCAGCAACGCCTCCACGCCAGCCGGGTGTGGCACCCGCCTCTCCCCCTCCGCGTCCCTCCGGACCGACAGGTACAGTGCCTACGCCGCGTCCGCCGGCAGCCCCTCAGCCATATGACATCCCTACGCTGGGCGAGGAATTCGACAAAGCCAAGTGGACGCTGCCGCCGGCGCAGATCGTAGCCATCGCCGTCGCGGGTGTAGCGATCGCCCTGGCCATCGTGATGTACGTGGCGCGCTACAAGCCGGTTTCCGCCGGCAGCCTGGGCGACGTAAGTTCGGTGGAGCTAGCGGACCACAACAGCGTGCTGGTGGCCATCAACGTGACCGTGCGCAACATCGGGCAGAAGCCATTGTGGATTCACGAAATGGGGGCGGAAGTGGAGACGGACAAAGGCAAGTTCAACGACCATGCAGCCAGCGCCATTGATTTTGAGCGCTACTACCAGGCATATCCCACGCTCAAACAAAAAGCTCTGCCTGCCCTGATGCCGGAGATGAAGATCGCCCCCGGCGGCGAACAGAAGGGCACCATCATCGTCAGCTTTCCCGTGAATGAGGACACCTTCAACAAACGCAAAGCGCTGAGCGTGACGGTGGAGCCCTACGACCAGAGGACGCTGGTGATCAGCAGCGCTGGCGAGGCGGGAAAATAGGCGGCGTCGGAGCAGCTCATTTCTTGCGCTAGTCCATTCTCAATTGTTCTCATACAGGCATCGTCAGTGGGGCAGGTTTTCCCGGGCCCACTGCAGTATGGCATTCGACAACTCGGAGCGCTCGCCCGAGTAACTGTGGTCCGTATCCCAGTGGCGTTCAGTAACGCGAACATCGCCGGCTTTGCGCAGAGCCTCGACCAGAGCGTGATCGGAGGGGGCGAGTCCTTCATTGGCGGTAATTACGAAAACCGGGCGGGGCGCAATGGCGGGCGCGAGTTCGTTAAAGTTCAGTTCCTGCGCATGATCGTGGATTTCGCGAGCGAGGGCTTCCCCGCTGGTTCCCGAGAGGGGCAGAAGATTGTTGTCACGCTCCAGTTCCTTTGCCTCGTTCTCGACCGTCGGCTGTTCGGAGCCGAGATGACGCCGTGATTCATAGTCGGCGCCGATATTCCAGGCCGAGATGAGCACCGCGGCCGCAACTTGCGGATTGTGAGCTGTGGCCGATGCAGCCATGTATCCACCCATACTGTGGCCGATAACGATGACGTGTTGCCTGTCAATGCGGTATTTCTGCGCGTTTGCCGGGTCCAGAACGTAGCGGACCTCGGTATCGGCATCTTCGGCGGCGTGTTCGAAGGAGAAGTCGCCCTTCACTCCCCAGGAACCCCGGTAATGCATGGCCAGCACATTCCAACCCTGGGCCCGAAGGGCCTGCGCCAGATCAAGATTCTGCTCAAACCCGGGAAACCCGTGGAGGAGAACAGCGGTAGGATGCGGGTCTGCTCCTGCGGCCAGATAAAATACGCCGAGAAGCATGCTGTCGTGGCTGGGAAGAACCATTTGCTGCTCGGAGGCTGGCGGGGAAGGGGGGCGTTTGTCGGCTGATGTCTGGGCGGCGAGCGGCAGGACGAGCAAGAACGCGACAGCAAAGGCCTGCGCAGATTTCATCGGCAGCAGTATATATGCGCGGATGACGAAGGCGGCTCAACATAACAACCTCAATGCAAAATTACATACCCCCGCCGGCTGCGGTTGCCGAACCGATTTTCTGGGTTTTTGCTAAAACTTCGAGAGAACCGCGACGTCTAAGGGGTGTTTTGGCCGGAGCACCAGAAGGAGCATCCGCAGGGAACTTCTGATCCTGGGAAGTGCTTCTGGACCGTGTCTGGCCGGTTGGAAGTTCCACATTGAGGAGAGCCATTCGAATGAAGCAAACACACGTCTTATTGCTAGCGGCAACGCTCATCTTCGCCGCGTCAGCCCTGGCGCGGGACGCGGGCAACAACGCTGCAGCCGCACCCGCGCCTCAGACGCAAACCTCGCAGGCTGCGGCCACCTTAGCCTCCACCGTGGACCGCCAGATCAGCGGAGTCGAAAAGCAAGTAGTGGACGCAGCGGAAGCCATGCCGGAGGACAAGTTCAACTTCTCTCCCGAGAGCCTGAACATTCCGGGCGATGATTATAAGGGCGTGCGTACCTTTGCCCAGCAGGTCAAGCACATTGCGGCCTCCAACTTTGCCATATGGCGACCACTTACCGGCGAGAACTTCCCCAAGGACTTCCTGGGCGGAAACGGTCCGGAAAACATCAAAACGAAAGCCGAAATCCTGAAATTCCTGGAGGATTCTTTTGCGCTGGGACACAGGGCCGCAGCTACGCTGACGCCTGAAAACATGCTGCAGCCGCCGGGGCACAGCAAGTCGCCGCGACTCTCCCTGGCCACCTTCGGGGTGGCCCATGCCTTCGACCATTACGGACAGATGGTGGAGTACTTGCGCATGAACGGAATTGTGCCGCCGGCCAGTCGGGGAAGCTCGAACTGAGTACTCACCCCGGCCTCTCAGCGATGGTTGAGTAAGAAGTAGATGAGCGTGGCGATTACCATCAAGATCAGAAACAGAAGGAACACCTTCCAGGTATCGCTCCGTTCTGGAGTGATCGGAGCATCGCTGATGGTACTTCCCATGCTGGCGGCGTCTTGATTAGTTATTTCGCCTGATGTGGGATTAACCGCGCCGGGCCTTGCGGTGGGGAGCGGGCTTGTGGGCAGGAGATCTCGTCCCACGCTCAAGCTCAACGAGCGCGAGCCGCCCTTAACAGTGAAGGTTTTTCGATCCACGAAAATCTTGACGTCGCCGTTGACGCCCTGGCTGGCCAGCGCCTGCCTGAGTTCGGGCGAAAACTTCTCCGCCAGGCCGATGATCTTTTCCGCGAAGTGGCTTTCGATCTGTTCCTGCGTGCCCTCGACCGGCTGCGCGCCCGGATCGGCGGAATGGAGGGCGAAGCCGCCTCCGGGCTTGCTCTCGATGTGAAAGCTGAATTTGCTTTCCTGGCCCTGCGGCAGCTTCAAGCCGGGAAATCGCGCCGCCAGGCTCGACATAATGGTGGCCTGGATCTTCTGTTGCAGTTCCGCACGCGTCGGGGCTTCGAGCGGCGGCATGTTGGGGTCGCTGGCGTGGGCGATGAATCCGCCTTCGGGCTTGGGCTCGATGGCATAGGTAAACTGCGTGATAAGGCGTTTGATTTCCATGTGACGCGATTGTAGCGCGGCCCGGCAGTGCGAAGGCTGATTACTTTCGGGGTTGCCCTCTTCGACGCAAGGCAGCCACTTCCCTTCCTCCCTTGACAGTACCCCCGCCCCGGTATTGAATACCTCCCCGACGTTCGGGGCCTCATCCGGCTGAGAAGAAGCAATTTCAACACAAGTACTTGCCCTTGATGTTGAGTGAAAATCCGATTACCAGGTGAATCGTGAAGCCATCCAGCAAGGTTCTTGGCGGTAAAAGCAAGGTTAAAGTCGCCGTCGTCCAGACGCCACCGGTGTATCTGGACAGAGAAAAGACGGTGGAGCGGGCCTGCCAGAAGATCGCGGAGGCGGGTGCCGCGGGAGCGGAATTGATCGCCTTCACGGAGACCTGGCTGGCCGGCTATCCCTACTGGGGAGAAGGCTGGGGCTCGCAGCTGCAGGAATGGATACCGGTGCGTGTGCGCTTCTACGATAACGCCGTGCTCATTCCCAGCGAAGATACGGACCGCCTGTGCCAGGCGGCGGCCCGGGCCAACGCACACGTGGTGATCGGGTGCAACGAACTGGACTCGCGCCCCGGCGTCCACACCTTGTACAACACACTTCTGTTCATTGACCGCTCAGGAAAAATTCTTGGCCGCCACCGCAAGACTGTTCCCACATTCGTAGAGAGGGCGGTTTGGGGTTTTGGCGACGGCAGCGACCTGGTCAGCTACGAAACCGACATCGGCCGCATTGGGGGTCTGATTTGCGGCGAGCACCTCATGCCGCTCATCCGCGCGCGCATGATTGAACAGGGAGAAGACTTCCACATTGCGGTCTTTCCCGGCGCCTTCAGCCTGCACACCGGACCCAAGCTGGAAGAGCCGGATCGCGAAGCCCAGTTCTTCTGGGGACACACTCTGACTCGGGCGCACGCCATGGAAGCGGGGGCTTTCGTTTTGTCGGCGTGCGGGTATATGACGCAGCAAGATCTACCGGCCGATTTCCCGCTGGCTCAAACGGTCAGCCTCGATTACGCTCACGGCGGAAGCCAGGTGGTTGCACCGCTGGGGATTCCGCTGGCGCCTCCCACTTCCGGTGACACCATTCTTTACGCCGAATGCCAGGCCGACATGATCAAGGTGTGGAAGGCGATTATTGACACCGTCGGCCACTATTCCCGCCCGGATATTGTCCGCCTTCAGTTCATGAAGGAAGCAGAGGCAGCCGAAGCAGCGAGAGTGGCGCTGGAAGGCCGCACGTCTGATCATCTGCAGAGGACGGCAGAGCGCCACGAAATCAGCCGCCAGCAATTGGAGTCCGGACTGGAGCGACTGGCGCAGAAAGCGGGTTAAGGGCTGCTATGTCCAAGCCAAGCCTCACCGGAAAAGACTTCTTCATTATTGATCCTGCACGTTGCGCGTTGATTGTCATTGACATGCAGAACGCCTTCGTGGCCGAAGGCGCTCCCTTTGAGACGCCTGGGGCGCGCGAGATGATTCCGCTCCTGGAGCGCCTGATCCGCTGCGCTCGCGAACAGCAAATGCCCATCGTGTGGACACAATCGGACCATCGGCCACCCTACGGCGGCCTGATGTTGCGGAAGTTTCCGGCAATCGCCAAAGAGCATGTGCTGTGGCAGGGCGAGCCGAGCTTTGCGATGTATCCCGATATGATTCAGCCCCGCGAAGGTGCGCTCGAGCACTTAATTGTCAAACACAAGTTCGACGCCTTCTTCGAAACCGATCTGGACGCCATCCTGCGCTATCACCGCGTGGATACGGTAATTATCACCGGCACAGCAACGAACGCCTGCTGCGAGTCCACCGCCCGTTCCGCGTTCATGCGTGATTACAAAGTTGTGTTCCCCAGCGATGCCAACGCCACCTTCGATGAGGCCATGCACCGGGCCACGCTGGTGAACATTGATCTGCTGTTCGGGCGAGTGCTGACCACGGAAGAACTGCTGGCCGAGATTGGGGTCCGCGCGGCAGCCGCTGACTAGCAAGTCTCGACTTTTCCCGGCCCCCGGAACGCGAGTAAACTCAGCGCCCGGCGCCAGCCGCCTCTATGAACTTGGCAGGCGTGGCGTCGAATTCCTGCTTGTGCGCCGGGGAGCAAAAATAGTAGTTCTTGCCCTTATAGACGGACTTGGGCGCGGTTTTGGCATCTACCGCCATGCGGCACACCGGGCAGTGCAGGTCGTTGTCATCCTGGGTAAATGCCTGGGCGTAGATGGCGTTCGAATTCGGGTTCATCCAGCCCTGGCCCTGGTATTCCATGTCGAAAGCGGTCTGGCGGGCGACTTCGCGCCCGAAGTAGCGCTCCACCACGCGCAGGGCGAGATCAATGCCGGAGCTCAGCCCGCCCGCAGTGGCAATATTGCCGCTTTCCGTGAAGCGGGCGCCGCGCTTGACCTGAATATCCGGAAACTGGCTGGCCAGGCGCACGTAAGCACTGTGATGGGTGGTGGCAGTCTTGCCCGAGAGCAGACCGGTATCGGCCAGCACAAAGGCGCCGGTGCAGACGGACATGACTACGTCGGCATTTTTGGCGACCTTGCGAATCCATTCTTTGGTGGCAGCGCTGGGATCGCTCTGCGCTGGGATAACAACGATTTTGGGCGCGGGAGCGCTAGCAAAGGTGTAGTCGGGCACAATCTTCATCCCGCCGCTGGCGCGGATGGGTTTCATGCTGGCAGCCACAGTGTAGAGGGTGAAGGCAGCATCGGCACGGCCGGGAACGTTCACGTCCTGAAACACCTCCCAGGGGCCGCTGAAGTCAATCATCACCGCTCCATCGGAAAGCAGAAATGCCACCGGGATGCTGCCCTGAGCCGGAGGCTTCAACGGATTGGCAACGACGGCTGGTTGCGCCTGTTGAGCAGCAGCCATGGTTGTTTTGTCGTGCGAGCAGCCGGTGAGGTTCACCAAGGCCACGGTAAGGATTGCGGTCACGATGATCAGTACCACTGCCACGAACAATTCCCTTCTCTTCGTCATCTGGCTGACTCCTTATGGATACTGGATCAATTCGGCCGCAGGCCCGTAAAGCGATTGCGATAGTCGGCGGGCGGCACATGCAGTACCCGCAAAAACGAGCGGCGCAGGCTGGATAGAGAGCCAAAGCCGCAGTCGGTGGCAACTTTCTCCAACTTGTCGCGCGACTCCTCCAGCCGCCGCCGGGCCGCCTCCACGCGCAGGCGCTCGACAAAGCGCGCCGGAGTAACGGCTGTCTCTTGGACGAACACGCGGGCAAAATGTCGCGGGCTCATGCCGGCTTGGGCAGCAAGTTTTTCGACTGTCAAGTTTTCATCCAGGTGATCGAAGGCCCAGGAACGCAGCTCGTCAATCTGCTTGCGGTCCGAAGCCTGCAGCGACAGGGCGGCGCTGAACTGCGACTGACCTCCGGGGCGGCGCAGGTAAAGCACCATTTCCCGCGCAACTTTTAAGGCGAGCGGCGAGCCCAAGTCCTCTTCCACCAGCGCCAGCGCGAGATCCATGCCGGCCGTAATGCCTGCGCTGGTGTAGGTGTTTCCGTCGCGTATGTAGATAGGGTCGGGATCCACTTTCGCCCGCTTGCATTTGCTGGCCAGTTCCGCCGCCCACTTCCAATGCGTGGTGACGCGCTTGCCGTCGAGAAGTCCGGCAGAAGCCAGCAGGAATGCGCCGGTGCAGATGGAACCAATGCGGCGCATATGCCGAGCGGCGCCGCGCAGCCAGGCCAGCAGCTCTTCGTCTCGGCCAGCCTTCTCCAGGCCGCTTCCGCCGGCTACCAGCAGCGTGTCCACGGGGAAACGCAGGCTGCGGAAGGTTTCGGTACCCGTCAAGATCAGTCCGCAGTTCGTGAGCACCGGTTTGCGGCGGCTGGTACTCGCCAGAAGCACTTTGTAGGGCGGTTTCAGCGCCGGGTGCTCGCGGACGAAAAGTTCGGCGGCGCGAACAAAGATTTGAAATGGCCCGGCGATGTCCAGAATTTGCGAGCCGGGAGCGGCCAGAAAGGCGATGGTTTTTGGAAACTGCCCAGCAGAAACGATCGCTTTCGAATTCCTCATGCCACGATGCTAGCCATCGGGGCGGGATGGCAGCAATGACAAAAGTAAGTCACTTTCTGCCATTCCCGGCTCACGGGAGCACGTTGGCTCTGTTCACTGCGAGGCCGCCTCTGCACGCTCCCGCAATGCGGCCTTCCAGTTGAGGGGCAGTGCGCTTACGTTGAGCGCGCGCTGCAGCAAGTCTGAATCGCCGGTTTGGCGAAGGTAGA
>DATFDP010000247.1:0-44692 GCA_035252015.1 Terriglobales bacterium | reverse complement strand
AAATTATTTGTTTCCAAGATTTTACCCGTAAAATCTTCAGGCGCCATGAGTTAACCTGGTTCAGAAACCGTGGTCCAACCACAAGTCCGAGCCCTGACCGCTACTCCTGACTGCTGAGAGCTGGCCACTGAGCCCTGATTTCAGTATGGAATATTCCAGGCATATTCTGTGCACTCGGCGTTCGCCTGCTTGTGTTCTGAATTCAGGTACTTGCGGGCAGTGCAACGAAATAAGGGCTTGACAAGCCGCAGCACTGTTTGCCAAACGATGGCCTGCGTTGCCCAGGGTTTGCGAAGCGGTCTGCGGAGTCGAAGGACCTCGCGCTTGTTTGCTAGGCCAAAGCGCCTCAAGGACCCGAGGAGAATTGCAGCTTCTCTGACGCCAAATGTTGGATGTTACTGAAGTAACCAGACAGAAAAGGAACCTGGGAGCCAGAGGTCGAGCAGATCTCCCCAAGAAAGTTTTTGCGCTATTTGCAGCCAAGGGTGCGGGCGCTCCTCGTTTAATTGGCCGGATTAATGATAAAAAGTGCTATCGCATTTGGCAGCAGCGCAGGGCGGCAACTTGTGGCATGATGTGGCTCACATTTTGTGGGGTAAGTCATGTTCAGTATGGGTTTCAGTAAGCTGCAGTTGTTCGTAGGGCTGACCGCAAGTTGCTCCGTGCTGCTGGCGTTGTGGATGGCGCTGGTGGTGCTGCACCGACGCCGGCTGGAGCGCGCGGCCGTGATCCTGGCGGCCATCTTTGCCATTGCCACCGCTTACCTTTATGTGACCATGTGGGGATTCACCATAATGCTGTAGCTGGTGGGTTTGCCTTCAGGTTTCCGGCCATTCTTCCTCGAGAATCTCGTCTTTGTGTAAAGCTGCGTAAAGATGGGTAAAAGCTTGTAAAACCGGGCTGCGCACTGCTACCGCCAGGCTAGTTGCCTCATCGAATAAGTAACAGCAGGGAGGGAAAGAAGAGGGTAAGAGCATGAAAAAGATATTGAGTGTGGTAGCGATGCTGGCGGTGCTTTCGCTAGGCGCGCTGGCAGAAACGAAGACGAGCGAAGGCTGGAACGCGCTGGGCGTGGTGCGCAACGCGCGCTACGTTTACGTGACCAGCTACGACGGGCCGCAGTTTTCCCTGAACCTGTTCCCTGAGGACAGGACGGCAATTGCGAACGTGCAGAACGCCATCGAGGACGCCGGCTACGTGGTGGTCTATAACCGGCATATGGCAGATATGGTGCTGGCGGTTCAGGCGCGCGGCTCCTCGGATCTGCTGGCCGTCTATGACGGACACGGTTTTGGCGGAACCTACTTGTGGCGGGCCGAAGCCAAGAACGGCCTCAGCGGCTCGAACCCGCTGCTGATGCAGCAGCTGGAGAGCGCGTTAGAGAGAGCAGGAGCCAAAAGCTAAGCAGTTCGGGATTGGAGGTGGTGCCGGCTGAGCGATCAGCCGGCATTTTTTATTTTCGCCGCAGATTTTACGCGGATGAACACGGATTGAAGAATTCAAAGAACCCGGTCTGAATCCGTGCCGATGGGTGCCAATTGGTGGCAACGAAGCTATAAGCCGGCGCCGGAATCGGCCCGCCGCTGCGCCGCCTGCGTGCCCACACCTTTGCTGCCTGAACCACCGCTTGCCGGCTGGCCATCGCCTTCAAAGCCGCGCACGAATTCCACCAACGAGCGCACCGCAATCCCCGAAGGGCCTTTGGCGATCCAGGCCTTGTTGTCGTCCATCCAGGCGGTGCCGGCGATATCGAGGTGAATCCAGGGCGTCTCTTCGGCAAATTCCTTGAGGAACATGGCCGCGGTAACGGCGCCGCCCCAGCGGCCGCCGGTGTTCATGATGTCAGCGATGCTGGAGCGGATCTGCTCCTTGTATTCTTCGTCCAGCGGCAGGCGCCACATTTTTTCGCCGGAACGTTCCAGGGCGCGGCTGAAGCGCTGGAAAATTTCTTCGTCATTGGCGAAAACTCCGGCGTTCACCATGCCAAGCGCCACCACACAGGCGCCGGTGAGGGTAGCGGCGTCCACCAGGTGAGTGCAGCCCAGTTGCTTGGCGTAGTGCAGGCCGTCGGCCAGCACCAGGCGGCCTTCCGCGTCGGTGTTGATGATCTCGATGGACTTGCCCGACATGGCAATCTGTACGTCGCCCGGCTTTTGCGCATGGCCCGACGGCATGTTCTCGGTGGCGCACACGATGGCGATCACCTTGATCTTCGGGCGCAGCAGGGCAATGGCGCGCATAGCCCCCAGCATGGCGGCGCCGCCGGCCATGTCGTATTTCATTTTCTCCATGCCGTCGGCGGGCTTGATGGAAATGCCGCCGGTATCGAAAGTGATGCCTTTGCCCACCAGGCCGAGCACGGGCTCTTGCGGCGCGCCGTCGGGCTCGTACTTGATGATGATGAGCGCCGGTGGTTCGTCGGAGCCTTGGGCCACGCTCCAGAACGCGCCCATTTTCAGCTCGCGAATCTTCTCCGCCCCGTGAGTCTCGATGGATAGGCGGAAGCCGTTGGCGTTCTTCGCGATTTCGCGCACCATCTCCTGAGCGCGGTCGGCCAGCACGGTAGGGGTCAGCCGGTTGCTGGGCTCGTTGACCAGTTCGCGGGTGAAGTTCTGGGACTCACCGACGATGCGGCCTTCCTCCAGCGCCCGCCTCAGGAGGGCTTCGTCCTGCTTACCTGACGCGACCACCGTTATCTGATCAACGCTCTGGTCTTTGCGGTCGCTCTTGTACGTGTCAGGATCAAAATTGCCGACGAATGCTCCTTCCGCGACTGCCTTAACGGCCACAGCCGAGCCGCCCGGCAAGACTTCTGGCGCAATGATGGTGAATTGACGGATGCTCTTGGGCTTGAGAAATCGCACCGCGGTGCCGGCCAGCTTGCGCAGTTCGTAGCCGGAAAACTTGTCTGCTTTGCCGCCGCCCACTAGAAGCAGGCGCTTGGCCTTGAGGCCTTGCGGACGATGGACCATGGTGGTCTCAAAAATTTTGCCCGAAACTTCGCCGGAGGCGAGCAGATCGGCGGCGGCGCCGGCCACAGCTTTGTCGCTGGTTTCCAGGCTGGGATTGGGCTTGGCATTTTGGCTGCGGTCGAGAACTACGGCGACCAGGCATTCGGTTTCAGCCTGGCTGGGAGTGGAGAAGGAAATTTCGGTCTTCATGGCGACAGTTTTCTAGGTTAGCGAAAGGGTGGAAGGTTTGTCATCTGCACCGCATTTTCACACACAGACGTAGAGGCACAGAGGGAACCGGTAAATCAGTCATTCAGGAGTCCATCGGAATCTTTGCTGAAGCCCATAGAGAGGCGCAGGGCAGTGAAGCGCAGCTGTCTGTCGCTTCCGTTGGAGCGTCCGTTCCCGTCTGCGTGGAAGATGCGCCTTTTGGTCTCTTCGAGCATCTCTCCTGCGCCTTCGTGGAAGCACCCGGCACATCGCCGCAACCAGAACCATTTCGTCACTTTGTCGGCGCCGATGCGGCGTGGGCGACCCTGCCACAAACTAAGAGCGGCAGGCGAGATGCGTCCGAATTAAAAGACCCTCAGTATAGTGACTCCCTTGGAGCCAGCACGTTCTGCTCCAGGATGGGGCGCTGATTGGGCATCAGGCGCTGCTGCACTTGGGAAAAATCAACCCAGCAGGGAATGCCTTCCCAGGAAGGACGGAGTTCGCCTTCCGCCTCCGCCAGAAAAACGGCAACCTGCGAAGGGTAAGGAACTTGCGTGGCATAGCGCAAGAGAAGCGATTGCGAGGTCAAGTGCAACCCCGTTTCTTCGCGTAGTTCGCGGGCGAGGGCTTGCTCATCCGATTCCCCGAAATGAGCCAGGCCGCCAGGAAAGGCGAGGCCTAGTCCGTCACTCCGCTCGACGACCAGAAATAGGCTGCCGCGCCGGATGATGGCGGCTGAGCCGCGGAGAGTTCCAAAAACAGGGAAGCGGCCGTAAGCGGCAATGCAGGTTCGAGAAATCAAGCCAAACACGCGCTGCTGCAAGCTCCAGGGCACAGTAGAAGGCTATCAGGCTACTACAGCCAAAGCACTTGCCGCGGGTTCGCTGGCCAAGGCTGTCCCGAGTCGCCGACCAGAGTCGCGAAGCCAGAGTTGACCGAGCTCTACTTGGGTGCGCCTCTTCTCCCTCCGGGAAGGCACCTTTGCCTGTCCCCCGGCCTCCAACCTTCCAACGCACGCAATAAAAATAGAACAACTCATGCCCGGAATACACATCACGGCAGCGGCGGGGGCCATTTCTTTCTGGCTGACGGTCGCGCTGGCGGCATCAGGCTCGGTGCTGTCGGCATTTTGCATCTATGATCCCATTTCCGAACCGAAAGGCGACCCGTACTTCTTTATAGGGCAGTGGTTTATCTGGCTGGCCACGCCGCTGTTGTGGGGCACAGTCGCGACATCATCGGCCCTCGACTGGCTGAAACCCTTTGACCTGCTCCTGGTCCTGTTTCTCGCAGGTGCCTGTCGATGCGCAGCCCAAGCGGTGTGCAATCACAAGTGGAGAGGGAAAAGCTCCCACCGGTTCCCCAGCACCGTCTACGTTACCCGACCGCAGCGGCATTCCTGAGCTCCTTCAATCTATTAGTTCTACTTATGTACTCTATAAACATCATAAGCTTGACTAATCACCTCTGACCTGCCATAGTTCCCCATACGCCTTGCCTGCTCCAACCGGGCCAGCAAATCGCAAAACAGGTTCTGATGTCCAGCCACAACGGAAAACGCCGCAGCGCCCCCCTTGTCCAGGGGTGGAACCGCGCGCCCGCCCGGGCCATGCTGCATGCCGCCGGGTTCAGTCGCGAAGACCTGGAAAAGCCGCTGATTGGCGTAGCCAACACCTGGATTGAAATCGGCCCTTGCAACCTGCACCTGCGCGATTTGGCCGAACACGTGAAGCAGGGCATTCGCGAGGCGGGGGGCACGCCGCTGGAGTTCAACACGGTTTCCATCTCCGACGGGATCACCATGGGCAGCGAGGGCATGCGTGCCTCGCTGGTGAGCCGCGAGGTGATCGCCGACTCTATCGAACTGGTGGGCCGGGGCAACATGTTCGACGGCATGGTGGCGCTTTCCGGGTGCGACAAAACCATTCCAGGCACGGTGATGGCGCTGTGCCGGCTGGATGTTCCTTCGCTGATGATTTATGGCGGCTCGATCGCGCCGGGCAGGTTCGAAGGTAAAGACGTTTCCATCCAGGACGTGTTTGAGGCGGTGGGAGCACACGCGCGGGGCACCATGAACGATGAGCGGCTGGCCTGCCTGGAAGACAATGCCTGCCCGGGCGCGGGCGCCTGTGGCGGACAATTCACTGCCAATACCATGGCTATGGCTACGGAGTTTCTGGGCATTTCGCCGCTGGGGAGCGCCAGCGTGCCCGCTACCGATCCCGCCAAGCACGAAGTTTGTCGTCGGGCAGGGAAGCAGGTCATGGAACTCTACCGCCGCGACCTGCGGCCCAAGGCGATTATCACACGTGAAGCGCTGGAGAACGCGATTGCCAGCGTCTGCGCCTCCGGCGGCTCGACCAACGCGGTTCTGCACCTGCTGGCCATCGCCGCGGAAATGGGCATTGAGCTGAGCATTGATGACTTCAATCCCATCAGCAAAAAGGTTCCTCTGCTCGCCGACCTGAAGCCCGCTGGCCGCTTCATGGCGACCGACTTATATCGCGCGGGCGGGACCCGTCTATTGGCCAAGCGGCTGCACGAGGCGGGCCTGCTTCATTCCAAGGCAATGACGACGTCGGGCCGTACGCTGGGCGAAGAGGCGGCGGAAGCCAAAGAGACTTCCGGACAGGAAGTGGTTCGTCCGGCCTCGAACCCGCTTAGCCCGACCGGTGGCCTGGCGATTTTGAAGGGCAATCTGGCGCGAGAAGGGAGCGTGGTGAAAATCGCGCACCATCATGGAGACAGCTTCCGCGGGCCGGCACGCGTGTTTGACAGTGAAGAAGCGGCGTTCGCGGCAGTGGAGACAAATGAGCTGCGCCAAGGCGATGTGGTGGTGATCCGCTACGAAGGGCCGCGCGGCGGCCCGGGCATGCGGGAGATGCTGGTGGTGACGGCGGCGATTGTAGGCGCGGGCTTGGGCGAGTCGGTGGCGCTGATCACCGACGGCCGTTTTTCTGGGGCCACGCGCGGGCTGATGATTGGCCACGTTGCGCCGGAAGCTTTTGTGGGCGGGCCGATCGCGGCGGTGCGCGATGGCGACATGATTACCATTGACCTGGCCCGTCGCGAATTGACGCTGGAGCTCAGCCAGGGCGAGCTGGCCGCGCGCTTGCGTAAATGGTCAGCGCCGGCGCCGCGCTATACCCGCGGCGTGTTCGCCAAGTACGCCAGCCAGGTTTCTTCCGCTTCCGAAGGCGCAATCACCACACCGACAGCGGCGGTGGAAATGGGAACGGCCAAACTTTAATCATGACCAAGGAACGCAAGACCGGAGCAGAAATTATTTGGAAGTGCCTGGAGCGGGAAGGTGTAAAGCACGCCTTTGGCTATCCCGGTGGCGCCATTCTTCCCGCCTACGACGCGCTGCAGCACAGCTCAATTCACCACGTACTGGTGCGGCATGAGCAGGGCGCCACGCACATGGCCGACGGCTACGCGCGGGCCTCGGGCGGCGTAGGCGTGGCCATCGCGACCTCCGGCCCCGGCGCCACCAACATGGTGACGGGCATCGCTACCGCCATGATGGATTCCTCGCCCATCGTGTGCATCACCGGGCAGGTGGGCAGCAAGCTGATCGGCTCGGATGCGTTTCAGGAAACCGACATTACCGGCATCACCCTGCCCATCACCAAGCATAATTACCTGGTGACGCACGCGAATGAACTGGCGCGCATCATCCGGGAAGCGTTCTACATTGCAAAATCCGGCCGGCCGGGACCGGTGCTGATTGACGTCACCAAGGACGCGCAGCAGTCCACCTGCGAATTTGACTGGGACACGGCAGCGCCGCAGCTTCCCGGCTATCGTCCCGATCTTTCGCCCACGCCTGACGAGTATGAGCAGGCCATGGAACTGATTCATCAAGCTAAACGCCCGGTGATCCTCGCCGGCCACGGCATCCTGGTTTCCGGAGCCGGCGGGGAGCTTCTGCAATTCGCGGAGAAGGCGCAGATTCCGGTGGCGCTCACTTTGCTGGGATTGGGCGCGTTTCCCGCCTCGCACCAGCTCAACCTGGGCATGATGGGCATGCATGGGGAAGCGTGGGTCAACACCATGATCCAGGAAGCCGACCTGCTGCTCGCGCTGGGCATGCGCTTCGACGACCGCGTAACCGGCAACCTGAAGACCTACGCGCGCAATGCCAAAAAGATTCACGTGGAAATTGACCCAGCCGAGATCAACAAGAACGTGCGCGTGGATGTAGCGCTGGTGGGCGACTTGAAGGCTGTCCTGCAGGAACTGCTGGAGGAACTGGAACCCTGCCAGCACCGCGAATGGCTAGATTATCTGAAGAAGTTGAAAGGCGACTCAGCGGTACGGGACATCCAGAATCTGCCCGACAGCGGGCACCTGTATGCGGCGCACGTGATCAACGACCTGTGGCGGACCACCGAGGGCAAGGCGCTGGTGGTCACTGACGTGGGCCAGCACCAGATGTGGGAGGCGCAGTATTACCATCACGAGAACCCGCGCTCGCTGATCACTTCCGGCGGGCTGGGCACGATGGGCTTCGCGCTGCCCGCGGCCATCGGCGCCAAGGTGGCACGCCCGGAAGCTGAAGTCTGGGTAGTGGTGGGCGATGGCGGTTTCCAGATGACCATGGGCGAGTTGGCCACCATGGTGCAGGAAAAGCTCAAGGTCAATATCGCCATCATAAACAACGGCTACCTGGGAATGGTGCGGCAGTGGCAGGAATTCTTCTACGATCGGAACTACGAGTCCACGCCATTGCTGAATCCAGACTTCGTTAAACTGGCGGAGGCGTTTGGCATCCGCAGCACGGCGGTGAAGCAGCGCGCCGAGGTGGTGCCGGCCATCCACGCGGCGCGGCAGCACGAGGGGCCGGTGTTGATTGATTTCCAGGTCGAGCAGGAAGACTCGGTTTACCCCATGGTGGCGGCGGGCGCCGATCTGCACCAGATGATCCGGCGGCCCAGCGTACTGGTGGAGACCGCCGCCGACGAGTAAAAAGGCAAACATGCTTAATACGTTCGTGGTGTACGTGGAAGACAAGCCAGGCGTGCTGACGCGGGTGGCGTCGCTTTTCCGCCGGCGCGCGTTCAACATTGATTCACTCACCGTGGGGCGCACGGAAAAGCCCGGCGTCTCGCGCATGACAATTGTGGTGGATACCGACGAGACCGGCGCGCGGCGCCTGGAGGCGCACCTCTATAAGTTGATTAACGTGCTGCTGGTGGAGAACGTGACTTCCGAAGCGGCGGTGTATCGCGAGCTGGCGATGATCCGCGTGAAGGCGACCGCGGCTCAGCGCTCGCACATCATGGACCTGGTGGAAGTATTCCGGGCCAAGGTGGTGGACGTTTCCCCGGATTCGATGATGATCGAGATCACTGGCACCGACGACAAGATTGACGGGCTATTGCACGTGCTGGAAGGTTACGGCGTGCTGGAAATGGTGCGTACTGGGCGTGTGGCCATGAGGCGCGGCGGGAAAGCGGCCAATGGCGCCAGCGCAGGCGCCGATTCGGCGGAGGCGGTGCCGGCCTCGGGCACGATTTCCTATTCAGTTTAACTGTGTGGGGGCGGGGCTTTGCTCCGTCGAGGGCGCAGCAAAGTTCTTCCCACACGAGTTGTGCAGATTCGAACTACGAGACGAAAGGACTATTCCCCATGGCCAAGATTTATCACGATGAAGATGCGGATGTTGCTCTGATTCGCACCAAAAAGGTCGCCATCATCGGCTACGGCTCGCAAGGTCACGCGCATGCCCTCAACTTGAAAGATAGCGGCGTAAATGTGCGCGTCGGACTGCATGAAGGCAGCCGCTCGCGCGCCAAGGCGCAGGCAGCCGGGCTGACTGTCACCTCGGTGAGCGATGCTGCGCGCTGGGGCGATGTGGTCATGATTCTGATTCCCGATACCACTCAGCCGGAAGTTTACGAAAAAGAAATCCGCCCGCATCTGACGCCGGGCAAGACGCTGATGTTTGCGCACGGTTTCAACATTCGCTACGGCACCATTGCCTCCCCGAAGGGCGTGGACGTAAGCATGGTGGCGCCCAAGGCTCCCGGTCACCGCGTCCGCGAAGTATTTGTGGAAGGCGGAGGCACGCCTGCGCTGCTGGCGGTGGAGCAGGACGCCAGCGGCCACGCCCGCGAGCAGGCGCTCTCCTACGCCAAGGCCATTGGCGCAACGCGCGCTGGAGTGCTGGAGACCACCTTCAAGGAAGAAACCGAAACGGACCTGTTCGGCGAGCAGACGGTGCTGTGCGGCGGGGTGAGCGAGCTGATCAAGGCCGGTTTCAACACGCTGGTGGAGGCGGGCTACCAACCGGAGATTGCCTACTTCGAGTGTCTCCACGAGCTGAAGCTGATCGTGGATCTGATCTATCGCGGCGGCCTCAACTACATGCGCTACTCGGTAAGCGACACGGCCGAGCACGGTGACTACACCGGTGGACCGCGGGTGATCACTGACGAAACGCGCAAGACCATGCGGCAGATGCTGCGCGAAATTCAGGACGGCACCTACGCCCGCAACTGGATTGAGGAAAACAAAACAGGGCGGGAGTGGTTCGATGCCAAACGGGCGAGCGAGCAGGAGCAGCTGATCGAAGAGGTGGGCGCCCGTCTTCGCGCCATGATGAAGTTCCTCGACCCGGTGGTTGTGAAGCAGGAGAGCAAGCGCACGGCGGTGCCGGCGTAATTCACCCCATCCGTCATCTTGAGCGGAGCCGGAGGATTCGCTTGCGAACCCTCCGGCGCAGTCGAAAGAGCCCTGTTCGCGCGCACCATTACAACTATTCCAAGGAGTTCTTAGCTTTTCTTGTTTTTCCATAGAAACTCCTTTTGGCAGCTTCGGCGCACTTGTCCGTAGGGGTCTTTCGACTCGGCATGCGCCCTCGCTCAAGATGACAGGATAAGATTTGTGAGTGCGTTGACAGCAGCCTGCCGGGAAGGTATATTCACTCACCATGCACGCGGTGCGATTTAGCTGGCGTCGATTTTACCGCTACGACTTGGAGAGTAGCGGCGCCGGCGAACCGTGTGTCCGGGCAGCTTAACTAAGCCCAAAGGTTCTAGCCAAAGCCGCGATTCTCTTAGGAATCGCGGTTTTTTGTTTCTAAAGGCAAGGTTCTTGGACTCGCGCCCGCCCCACGTATGGTTCGGCAGGCACTTGCTCAGGATGACAGTTGAGAAAAGAGGAGCAGTTCCATGATTGTGAACATGGTGGAAGGGGCAAGCGAACAGGAGATCGAGCACGTGATTGACCGCGTCCGGGAAGCTGGATTCCAGGCGCACGTGACTCGAGGGGAAACGAAAACCATTGTGGCCGCGGTAGGCGCCAATGGTCGGCGCCACGAACTGGAGGCACTCCAAGCGGCGCCGGGCGTGGAAAACGTAGTGGCCATCGCCACGCCTTTCAAGCTGGTGAACCGGCAAACGAAGCCCCACCGTACGGTGGTCGACGTGGGAGGTGTGCGCATCGGCGGGGGTGAGTTCGTGGTCATCGCCGGACCCTGTTCGGTGGAGTCACGCGAGCAGATGGTGGCCACGGCGCACGCGGTGAAGCAGGCGGGCGCGGTCATGCTGCGCGGCGGCGCCTACAAGCCGCGCACTTCGCCCTATGACTTCCAGGGCCTCGGTCTGGAGGCGCTCGAAATCTTGAGCGCTGTGCGGCGCGAAACCGGCATGCCAGTGGTCACCGAAGTCATGAGCATGGAGGACATTGACCTTATCTGCGAGCACGCGGACATGTTGCAGGTGGGCGCGCGCAACATGCAGAACTTCGCGCTGCTGCGCAAGCTGGCGATGGTCAACAAGCCGGTGCTGCTCAAGCGCGGCCCCTCGGCGACGGTGAAGGAGTGGCTGCTGGCGGCGGAGTACCTGCTGGCGGGCGGCAACGCGCAGGTAGTGCTGTGCGAGCGCGGCATCAAAACTTTTGAAACCGAAATGCGCAACACCCTGGACCTGGCGGCGGTGGCGCTGGCGCGCGAACTTTCGCATCTGCCAGTTCTGGCCGATCCTTCCCATGGCACCGGGCGCCGCAGCCTGATTGCGCCGCTGTGTCGCGCCGCTTTCGCTCTGGGCGCGGATGGCGTGATCATCGAGGTGCATCCCTGCCCGGAGCGCGCGCTCTCGGATGGTGCGCAATCGCTGGACTTCAAGGGATTTGCTGACACTATGCAGGCTCTGTATGCGCCCTTGCCGGCCATTGCACGCGCGATGAGCGCCAGCGCGCAATGAAGGTCGCCATCCAGGGGGAACGCGGCTGCTTCAGCCACGAAGCGGCGCTGAAGCTGCTGCCGAGGTGCGAACTGGTGCCCTGCGCTCGCTCGCGGGAAGTTTTCGATCGCCTGCAGCGCAGCAACGTTGCGGCCGCGGTCATCCCCATCGAAAACTCGCTGGCCGGCTCGGTGCTGGAGCATTTTGACCTGCTGCTGAGCCACGACGTGTTCGTGCAGCGCGAGTACCGGTTGCGCATCAACCATCACCTCATCGCTGCGCCCGGAGTCAAGTTGAAGGACCTGCGGCGCGCCTTCTCCCATCCTGTAGCCCTGGATCAGTGCCGCGACTTTTTCCGCCAACACCAGCACATTCATCCTGAGCCGTTCTACGACACGGCCGGCAGCGTGAAACACGTGGTAGAAGAACGCCTGCCCGATGCCGCCGGCATTGGGCCGAAGCAGGCGGCCACGGAGTACAAGGGTCACATCCTGCAGTCAGACCTGGAAGACGACCGGCAGAATTTCACGCGCTTCTTTCTGGTTTCAAGAAAGCGGCGCGTTCCGCCGCACGCCAACAAGGCTTCCATAGCTTTTTCGTTGAAAAACACCCCCGGGTCGCTGTTTAAAGCCCTCAGCGTGTTTGCCCTGCGCGATCTGAACCTTATCAAGATTGAATCGCGTCCGGTGCGCGGCAAGCCGTGGGAATACGTGTTCTACGTGGACATCGTGGGCGAGGATGCCGCCGCCCGCGAGCGCGGCTTGCGTCACCTGGAGGAAGTAGCGGAGTGGGTGAAGGTGCTGGGCGTTTATCCGCAAGCAACGTGAAAATGACACGGGCTGCGGCCTAAGCGCCCTCGGAATGGACTCCCATTGATTAAGTCACGGGGCGCTCAGCCTTATGCGGCGGCCCGGCGCTCCAGCAGGTCTGCGACGGCGTCGGCGCCATCCTCCGCCACGGCCTGGTCCTCCTTCACCGTACCGCCGCTCACCCCGATAGCTCCCACCACCTCGCCATCCTCATTGGTCAAGGGAATGCCTCCGGGAAAGCTGATAAGGCCGCCGTTGGAGAGCTCAATGCCGTAGAGCGGACCGTTGGGCTTGGACATCTTTCCGATGTCGCCGGTTTCCAGTTCGAAGAGGCGAGCGGTGCGCGCTTTTTTCACCGCAATATCAATGCTGCCCAGCCAGGCGCCATCCATGCGGGCAAACGCCTTGAGATTCCCGCCTCGGTCTACGATGGCGATGTTCTGCTTGACGTTCATCTTTTGTGATTTGCGAACAGCGGCATTGATGGCGCGATTAGCGATCTCGAGAGTGATGTCTTGCATAGCTGTTTCCTCCATAGGAATAGCAGGCTGATGGGCGCTGCGCTCGGTTTATTCAGGGTTGCAGGTTTGAAGACAAGCGGTGTGAACTCACTGGAGCTTGGGATGGCATAGGAAAAGGAAAGGATTGCCGGGCAAGGCCCGCGCCGAGCCAAAGCGAACGCTCACGTTTCAGGAAATCAGATTGTGTGCTGCTCGAACACATGCGCCAGCCGGAGGACCGAAATTTCATCCCAAGGTTTGCCGGCAATCTGCAGGCCTACCGAGCGGCCATCGGAAGTGGCGCCGCAGGGAACTGAGATGGCAGGCAGGCCGAGCACGTTGAACGGCCGTGTGTTGCGCAGCAGCATGAGTTCCTTCGGTCGGAGCTGGTCAGGATGGGCTTCGAGTTCGGCGAAAGTGGGGGCAGGGATGGGGATCGTAGGGGTGATGATCAGGTCCACCTTATCGAAGCTAATATGCGCCTGGCGCCGCATCAGCTCCAATTCACGTCGTTTGGCGATGTAATCGGCAGCGGTCACCTCCTGGCCGGCGCGGATGCGGCGCAGAGTTTCCGGCTGATAAAGGTTGGCTGCGGAAGCCACGTGTTTGGCGTGGTAGGCCCAGCTCTCGCAGGTGGCGACGGTACGGTCGCTATCCACGGGTAGCGAGATCTCCCGAACACCCGCGGTCAGAGAGGCCAGGCGGGAAATGGCAGATTCAAGGCGGCCTGCCACCTCGCTATCGAGGTCGGCATAGAAAAGCTCGCGTGGAATTCCCAGACGCAACTTAGAAACCGCTCCTTCGTTGAAAGCTGTGGAATAGTCGGGCACCGAAACGTCCTGGCTAGCCAAGTCAGCGGGATCGTAGCCGGCAATGGCTTGCAGAAATACCGCGGCATCACGAACGATGCGCGTCATCGGGCCAACATGGTCATAAGACCAGGAGAGCGGAACGACGCCGCGGGCGCTTACCCGGCCATAGGTCGGCTTGAAGCCCACGATGCCGCAGCAGGCCGCAGGCAGACGGATGGAGCCGGCGGTGTCCGTGCCGATGGCGACGTAGCAGAGTTCAGCCGCAACCGCGGCGGCCGAACCGGAAGAGGAGCCGCCGGTAATCAGCTCAGGATTGCGGGGATTGCGGGCCGCAGGGAAGGCGCCAATGACGCCGCTGCCCCCATAGGCGAACTCGTGCAGGTTCGTCTTGCCCAGCAGCACAGCGCCGGCAGCCTTGAGGCGGCGAACGATTTCGGCGTCTTCTCGCGGCACGCGGTCGCGAAAAAGGGCGCTGGCGGCGGTGGTGAGAACACCGGCGGTGTCCACCAGGTCCTTTAGAGCGATCGGAATGCCATGCAGCGGACCCTTCCATTCACCGTGCTGAATCTCGCCTTCCGCACGGCGGGCGTCCTCCAACGCCGAGTCGGCAGTTACGGTGATAAAGGCGTTCAGCCCAGGATTGAGTTGAGCGATGCGCTCCAGACAGGCGCGGGTCAGTTCCACGGGCGACACTGACTTCTTGCGAACCAGCTCGGAGGCTTTGTCCAGCGTCATCGCCGTGAGGTCCGTCGCAGAGGGCATGGGCAATTCAATTTACACCAGGAGCGAAGGGCGAGGGCGAGATGCCCTCGTGACAGCCGGCGGGGCGCCGGCGCTACGGCGGCCAATGGTAGAGACGCAACTCGTGACGTCTATCAAATTACGGAACCAGCGGGATGATTTCGGCGGTCAATCGCGAACCGCTGATGCGCAAGCGGCCTAGGCTCACCGGCAACGTGAACCGCCGAGGACCGGCAGCTCCGGGATTGAAGAACAGCACGCCGTCGCGCATTTCTTGCGCCGGGCGATGAGAATGGCCGAAGATGACAGCCACAAACTTAGCTGAGCGCGGGTCCAAATCGAGCCGCCCCACATCATGGAGGACATAAATCGCAGTCGAGCCGATTTCCAGGATGTTCGTTTCCGGCAGGTCGTGCGCCCACTTTTCACAGTCCACATTGCCGCGCACGGCGGTGACCGGCGCAATGGCCGCCAGTTTGGTCAGAATTGCCGCGTCGCCCACATCGCCGGCATGGATGATGTAATCGGAGCCCTGCAGCGCGGCGAGGGCTTCAGGGCGCAGCAAACCGTGCGTATCGGAGATGACGCCGATCGTCCACGTATGCTCTTGCCGAGCACCCTTGCCCTCAAATGCAGGGGAGGATGGCATATTTCTCTTCCAGAAAATGCTGAAGTGTTAATGGAAGAACAGCCGCCAGCTCTTGCCAGGTAAGCACCTTGCAGCGCACGCGGAGCTCAACCGACCGAATTGCCTGCATCACCTGGAACCAGGACTCGATCAGGTCGGGGCGGCGGGCGTCGCTTAGAACACAGAAGGAGAAGCCGATAGTGTGCGCCGCCAGCACATTGCGAATCACCTGATAGCTCAAGTAATGGTTTAACTGCTGCGGCAATTGTCGGCGGTAGAACACTTCGGCGAAGTCGCGGTAGCAGGCCAGGGCGGATTTGCTCTTGCGCTGGAAATCGCCCTCGGTGAGCTTGGCTTCCACCAGCAAATTGCCAAGCCGCATGTCCACTTCGGTGCGGTCGAACTTACCCTTGAGCAGCGGTACGCGCGGCTTGTAGCCGAATTGAGGTGGACCATCGGTCTCCGCTCCCAGAAGATGTAGAACAGGCCGGGCCGCAGCCACGCCGGGATAACAAAAAACATTCATGAGCAGCGCGTCAGAGCTGTTGCAGGAATCGAGTTCGCACCAGCGGCGGTCGGCGCGCGGCAGCGACTTGGATTGCGAATGAGGTTTTGCCAAGCGCCGGCGCCATTCCGTATTCCGCAGGATGGCGCGGTAGCTGGCAGGCTGAAAGTTCCCATGTTGGCCGTCGTCGCAGGACTCAAACACGACAGCCGGCACATCACCATAGCTGAGCTGATGCGCCAATCCATGCGCGTGGGCGTATTTCTGGCCGCACTCGCTTAGCTGGGCGCGAAGCTGGCTGACGCAAGCGAGAGTGCCGTTCATGAGGGTGCCGGCCATGCTCACCATCTTGCGGTGGCTCTGCCTAACTTGGCAAGCCGGCTTCTTTCCCTGCGAGATGGTTGGGGTATGATTTCATGATGCCAGCTGCAATCGAATGTCGGGGCCTGCGCAAGACCTACGACGGCAAAGTGGAAGCTGTGCGCGGCCTCGACCTGGAAATCCAGACCGGGGAGTGCTTCGGGCTGCTGGGTCCGAATGGCGCCGGCAAAACCACCACCATTGAGATTCTGGAAGGTCTGCTGGCGCCTACCGCCGGCCAGGTCACGATCCTGGGACGCACCTGGCAGGAAAACCAGAGGGACCTGCGCGAGCTGCTGGGCATTTCTCTGCAGGAGACGCGCTTCTCTGAAAAATTAAGCGTGCAGGAAACGCTGGTGCTCTTCGCCAGCTTCTACCGGCGTCCGCGTTCGGTGGAGCACGTGATGCAGGAGATGGAGCTGACGGAGAAGGCGACCAGCTGGGTAGGCAAGCTTTCTGGGGGACAGAAGCAACGGCTCGCGGTCGCCACGGCGCTGGTGGGAAATCCGCAAATTTTGTTTCTGGACGAGCCCACCACCGGCCTGGATCCGCAGAGCCGGCGACAACTGTGGGAGATTGTGCGCAGCTTTCAGCGCGACGGGGGCACGGTGCTGCTCACCACCCACTACATGGACGAGGCCGAGCGGCTGTGCGACCGCATCGCCATTGTGGACCACGGCCAGGTGATTGCCCTGGGCACGCCGGCGCAGCTGATCGCACGGCTGGGCGGGCATCACGTGGTGGAATTTGCCACCAGCAACGGCGACGGCGGGGGGAATAAGGAGTTGTGGCGGGCGCTCCCCGGCGTGGATTCCGTGCACGAGGATGACGGCATGCTGCTGCTGCACGTGCGCGAGCCGCACCAGACCATCCCCGCGCTACTGGCGGCAGTGGAGGGGCAAGGGTCGCAACTGGCTCACCTGACTACCCGGCAGGCCAGCTTAGAGGATGTGTTCGTGCATTTGACGGGACGGCATTTGAGAGAAGACTAAAGGGAAGTAGTCGGGAGTCAGGGGCAGCGCGAGGCATTGCAAGCAATGTCTCCAGCAACGGGTATGATGCTTCCTACGTTTTACATATTGGTAGAGACGTAGCTTGTTACGTCTCGGAAGCCCAGAAGAAAATGGGGACAGTAAATACACATGACGCTGAAGTGCGGGCCCCGCGGACCGAAACCGCGCTGGCGCCGGGGCGGCCCAGCCCTGCGCGGCATAACGGGCGCTGGGCGGGCTACGCGCACCTGCTGCTGGCCCGCATGCGCGAGCTGAAGCGCGAGCCGGAAGTGATCTTTTGGGTCTTTGTTTTTCCTCTGCTGCTGGCCCTGGGGTTGGGAATCGCTTTCCGCAACAAGCCGGCGGACGTGGCGCCGGTGGCCGTGGTCGCCGGACCTGGGGCGCAGCGCGCGCTCGATCTGCTGCAGAGCTCGCCGCAGCACGCGGCTATTCACGCCGATGTGTTGGATGACGCGCTTGCGCTCAAGGGCTTCCGCCTGGGCAAGTACGCGCTGGTCGTCGAGCCGAAGCCGGACGGCAGTTTCCAATATCGCTACGATCCCGCCCGGCCGGAAAGCGTGCTGGCGCTCGACCAGATTGACGACGCACTACAGACGGCGGCAGGCCGGCGCAACCCTCTGACTACCAGCGCCAGAATTTCCAGCGAACCGGGCGCGCGCTATATTGATTTCCTGATTCCCGGCCTGCTGGGCATGAACGTCATGAACGCGGCCATGTGGGGTATCGGCTTCGCCCTGGTGGAGATGCGTCAGCGCAAGCTGCTGAAGCGCTATCTGGCCACACCCATGCGGCGCAGCGATTTCCTGCTGGCGCTCACCAGCAGCCGCCTGGTGCTAATGCTGATTGAAGTGGGGCTGCTGCTGGGTTTCGGCGTGCTCGTGTTTCACATGAAGGTGCTGGGTTCGCTGGCCACGATTCTGCTGGTCGGCACAGTGGGTGCGCTGTCGTTCGCCGGGGTGGGGCTGCTGACCGCCTGCCGCGCGGAAAAAATCGAAAGCGTCAGCGGACTTATTAACCTGGTGATGCTGCCCATGTGGGTGTTCTCCGGGGTCTTCTTCTCCTACGAGCGCTTTCCCGCGGTGGTGCAGCCGTTCATCAAGGCACTACCATTGACTGCGTTAAATGACGCCCTGCGGGCCACGATTCTCGAAGGCGCGCCGCTCACTGCGCAAGGCAGCCGCATTCTCATTATGGCGATCTGGGGCGGACTGTCGTTCGTGCTGGCGCTGAAATGGTTTCGTTGGGTGTAGAAAAACAGGAGTCAGTAGTCAGGGGGCAGGAGTCAGCGGGCGTGACTCTTTGCAAGCAACGTCTCTACCGCAGTACATCTCCCCGTACACAACTTCGATCACCGGTAGAGACGTAACTTCTTACGTCTCAAATGCCTCCTGATTTCTCATACTGCGCAGCGACGCACCTGCTTTTCGTTCGCAAAACATCACAGCTACCGGCCAACCGGCTGCGCGAAGCCACGGATCATGCAGTGCACCAGTGAATCTATCTGAGCAGGGGTTAGCTGCTCACCAAAAGCGGGCATGCCGCTTTGTGTGCCGCTGGTGACTGCCCCGAGCAGGTCCTTGTCTGCGCGCGACTGCTGCCACGAAGGATCCGTGAAGTCAGGTGTATGGCGGGAAGCGATGCCTTTGCCGTTCACGCCGTGGCACATGGCGCAGTGCTGGGCAAACACCTGGTTAGTTTCGCCGCACTGCGGAACCACGACGGCGCTGGGGGCCGGGGCGGAGGCAGCTGCAGCCTGAGTTTCGGTGACCGGAGCAGCATAGCTCCAGGTCTTAGCCGGCGGCGCTCCTGGCGAGCGCAGGGCGAAGGCATACACCGAGCCATCGTGCGTGCTGGCGAACACCTTGCCATCACCCACGGCTAGCCCGGAAAAGTGAGTCCAGCCGGTCATGGTGTTGCCGCTCGACCACAGTTGCCGTCCGGTGCGCGCGTCCAGCGCGTACAGAATGGCGTGGCCAGTGTTGAGGTCTTCACGGTTGTGCAGGAGCTTGTTGATGTCGCCATTCTGCACTTGCTGTGGATTTTCGCCGGTACCCACAACAAAAGCGACCCCCCCGGCAATCGCTACCGGATCAGGAACGGTGATTTCTTCGGAAATCCACGCCGGCTGCAGCGTCGGGCTGCCATCTTTCGCGCTCACTACTCTGAATGCCATCACGCTGCCCGACTTCACTGGGCCGTAGCTGTGCGGGAACTGTGCCGACGGTGTGGGTTGTCCCCAGGATGGAACATAGAGCCAGGTCGTCCCCTGGGAATCGTGCCACACGCTCATCGTGCCCCAGATGCCGTTGGCCTCAAAGGTCTGTTGCTGGTTGGTGTAGCGGGGAGAAATGTAGGCGCCGATGCGGTGCTGCGGGCCGGACATGGTGGCTGCGTCCGCCACGTAAACCGCGCCCTCTTTACCGCCGGTGGCAACCAGCACCCGGCTGTGCCAGTGGAAGACAGCGGGCGTGGTGGTGCCCATGTCGAGGTCTTTGCGTGTCAGGTATTCCCAGTCCGCGGGCGTGTAATAGCCGGCCAGGTCGAGTGTGCCAGGCGCGAGTTTAACCACGGTATCGCCAAACTCATTGGCCGGGGGATCGAAGGGAGCGTCTCCGGTGGCGCCGTAGACAAAACCGTCAAAATCCACCGCAGGGCCGCCGCGTCCCCAGATGCCGGCGCCGCAAAACGATTTGCTGCACGCGCCGGTAGTAGGAAAGAAGACCACCGGCCTGCCCGGCGCATCGGGATTCATATCGGCGATGCCGGAGCGCGCATTGTTGCAATCCTGGGAAATGCTGGTATAGAGCACGCCGCCGGAGTAGTTCAGGCTCCACATCTTGGAATATGCAGGAACAAAGCGGGCCGGTGGCATGAGCTGATGACCATCCGCCAGCGCCAAGGTGAGCAGGCGGCCGTCGCTGGTAATGACGAACAGCCGCCCTTTGACAGGATCAACCACAGGCGTGTCGTTGAGTGCGTTGGGGCAGAGCCAGTCGCCGCCCTTGGGCCTTGGCGCGCTCGGAGGCGAATCCAGTTTCCAGACCAGCTCGCCGGTATCGGCGTCGAGAGCATAAATGTGGTCGGAGCTGCCCGCCAGCAGCACCAGGTTCTTAGGACCAGAAGCTGTCGCCACTCCGCGAACCACAAGGGGGGCAGTCAGTCCATTCATGGAAAGCGGCTGATTAGGGACAACCGTTTTCCACACCAGTCCCATTTGCGAAACATTGGCCGTAGTGAAAGCGTGCTCATCGCCGGCTACACCGGAGCGCTGCCCGTCGTGACCGTAGGTGAGCCACTGGCCGGACTGGGCGGAAGCAAGCGAACAAACGGAGGCGAGAATTAAGGCGTAAATGTGCTTCGACATAATCCTGAGATAGCACTTCACATTAGGGGGTCAGCACTCAGCCCCGCAGAATCTCGGTTTCTTAGCGACGGCGAGCCCGGCGCTTTGGTGCAGGCGTCTCGGTTGGAGCGGGCTGAGCCGGAGCGGCCTGCAAAGGGGCCGCCAGCGTCTGCTGCACATCGGCCGGCAACTTGTCCGCGTTGGCCAGCAACAGGCTGACCTGCCACAGTTGCGTGGTCGAGAGCGACTTGCCGAATGCCGGCATGCCGGTCAGGCGAATGCCGTTTTCCGCTTTCCAGTAAGTTTCGCCCGCGGGGTCGTCAGTTACCCCTTTGCCCTCAAAAAGCTGAGGAGGGGCGGGATATTCGCCGGTGGCAATAGCTCCTTTAGGCTGCTTCGGCAGGCCGTGGCAGACAGCACAATTGTCGCGGTACACCTGGGCGCCGGCGGCGTAGGCTGAGGCGTCGGCGGTGATAGGCACGGTCTTGGGCATCTCTTTCTCCACCCGCGCGTGCAGCCCCTTCTTCGCCAACATTTTTTCAAAGGGCATGGCCTGGGCAGAAGTGGCTACCGGAGCGCTGCCGGTATCGAAGTAGAAATAGACTCCAGCCGCAATCGCTATTACCGCAACAATAATTCCGAAGATGAATGCTTTCACGTGCACTCTCCCGTGTAGGGCCGGCTGCGGTCCTGTGGAGCCGCTGAATTTCAATTTGGGACACTATATCGGCTGGACGGCTCTGGACACAACCCGATTACCTGACTCCGGCTTTGATTTGGCGCTAACATAGGTGTTTCCTTTTGTGAGCGAATTCCTGGGAGGCGCCCATGGCCGCCGTGGTTCTGCGGGTAAACGGAAGGGAACACCGTCTCGACCTTCCACCTGATCTTCCTCTCCTCTACGCCCTGCGGGAGCACCTGCAGATGACCGGCACCAAATACGGGTGCGGCGAAGGGCAGTGCGGAGCCTGCACCGTACTGCTGGATGGCAGGCCCGTGCGCTCCTGCCGCACACCGGTTTCGCAGACGGTGGGAAAGAAGATCATCACCATTGAAGCGCTGGCACAGAACGGCAAGCTGAATCCGGTACAGCAAGCCTTCCTGGAGCAGGAGGCCTTCCAGTGCGGCTACTGCACTTCGGGAATGATCATGTCCGCCGTGGCCCTGCTGAATTCCAACCCGCGGCCCAGCGATGAGGACATTGTGCGCTTCATGAACGGCAACATGTGCCGCTGCGGCACCTATGGGCGGGCCATGGCCGCCATCCGGCAGGCAGCCCGCGAGTGGAAGGTGGAACGGTCATGAACAAAGAAACGCTCGCGGCGGCTGATCTGGAGAGAACCCAGCACGAGAACATCGAGAAAGCCCGTTACGCCTTTGAGCTTGACCGGCGGCAGTTTTTCAAGCTGCTGGGCGGCGGCGTGCTGGTCTGCGCCTGCGCCGGGAACGTTGTGGCGCAGGAATCGGGCAGAGGGCGTCGCTCAGAGCAAGACCTGCCGCGGGAAATTTCCGCCTGGCTGCATGTGGGCGAAAATGGCGTGGTCACGGTTTACACCGGTAAGGCGGAGATGGGGCAGAACATCCGCACTTCACTGGCGCAACAGGTGGCGGAAGAGCTGCGCGTGCCGGTTTCCGCCATCTCGATGGTCATGGGCGACACCGACCTCACGCCTTGGGACATGGGCACGTTCGGCAGCCGTACCACGCCTACGATGGGTCCGCGCCTGCGGGAAGTGGCCTCCACCGCACGCGATGTGGTGGTCACCATGGCGGCGGAGCGCTGGCATGCAGACGCTGCGACGCTGGTTGCGTCCGATGGCAAAGTTACCGATCCCAAGACCAACCAATCACTCACCTACGGCGAGCTGACGCGCGGTCAGCAGATAACAAAGTTGCTGCCGGAAGATCCTTCTCTGACGCCGACGACAGAGTGGCGTGTGGCGGGAACGCCGGTAGCGAAGGTGGACAGCCAAGTCTTCGTCACTGGCGAGCACCGGTATGCCGCCGACGTGATCCGCCCCGGAATGATGTATGGAAAAGTACTTCGGCCCACGGCCTTCAACGCCACCTTGGCATCGCTGGACACTTCTGCCGCCGAGGAGATTCCTCGAATCAAAATAGTGCACGACGGCAGCTTCATTGGCGCGGTCGGGCCCGACCAGCACACGGCCGAGCAGGCGATGAAGGCCACGCGCGCGGTCTGGAAGGCTCCCGCGCAGCCTTCCAACAAAGAACTGTTTGATTACCTGCGAAAGAACATAGATAACAGCGACGAAGGTTTCCGCCACGAAGCAGGTTCGGTGAGCCAGAAGCTGCCGGTTTCCGCCAAGACGCTGGCTGCTACTTACACCCTGCAGTACATCGCCCACGCGCCGCTAGAGCCGCGGGCAGCGGTGGCGGAGTGGGAAGGCGAGAAGCTGACGGTGTGGACGGGCTCCCAGCGTCCCTTTGCCGTAGCCGACCAACTGGCGGAGGAGCTGCGAATTCCGCGCCAGAAGGTGCGGGTCATCATTCCAGACACCGGTTCGGCTTACGGCGGCAAGCACACCGGAGAATGCGCCGTAGAGGCCGCGCGCCTGGCCAGGGAGGCGGGCAAGCCGGTGCGCCTGGTGTGGACGCGAGAGGAGGAGTTCACCTGGGCGTACTTCCGGCCGGCGGGCGTGATTGACGTAAAGGCGAGCGTGGATGCCGACTCTAAGGTGCTCACCTGGGAACACGACAACTACAATTCCGGCCCAGCGGCCATCAACACGCCCTACGATATTCCCAACCAGCGCATTGAATTTCACCCGGTGAATTCGCCGCTGCGCCAGGGCTCCTACCGCGGATTGGCGGCGCCGGCGAACTTTTTCGCGCGGGAATCTGCGATGGACGAACTGGCGCACCTGGCGGGAATGGACTCGCTGGCATTTCGTCTGAAAAACATTTCAGATCCCCGTTTGCGAGCGGTTCTACAAGCCGCGGCAGAAAAATTTAACTGGGGCAAGCATAGAAGTACGTCGCAGCGCGGATTTGGGATCGCGGGTGGCACGGAGAAAGGCAGTTACGTCGCCACTTGCGCCGAAATTGAGATTGCCAGGCCGGGCGCTCCGGTGAGGATTGCGCGCGTGGCGGAAGCCTTCGATTGCGGGGCGGTGGTCAATCCCAACGGCCTGCGCAACCAGATTGAAGGCGCCATTACCCAGGCCATCGGCGGCGCGATGTTCGAGGCCATTCGCTTTGCGAACGGCAAAATACTGAACCCGCACTTCTATGACTACCGGGTACCGCGCTTCCGCGATCTGCCCCAGATTGAGGTGGTGCTGGTCAACCGCAAGGATCTGCCCTCCGCCGGAGCGGGAGAAACACCCAACATGGGACTGGCACCGGCCGTAGCTAACGCCATATTTGCAGCAACCGGTGTGCGCCTGCGCTCGTTGCCGCTGCTGCCGCAGGGAACGCTGCCGCAGCGCGTCTGAATTACTCTTTGTAGATTTTAGCGAGCGCCAGAAACCGCGAACTAATGCGGGATCGGAGTCGCTGGGAAGCGCTCAGATTCACTTCAAAGCGCAGCATCGTACCTTCGATGACAAAGTTTACGGTGCCGCCTCGCGCGACGAAACTCGCCGATTCTCCCACGGTAATCGCGGAGCCATCCAACCGCTTCAGGACCGCGACCAGCGAGGTGTCGCTGGAAACAGGCAGGAAAATAAGATGGCAGCCGTTGGGATCATCGCTGGGCCGGAGCGTGCGGATTGCTACCGGATGCCCATTCAAACTGCGGGCAGCCACCTGCCGTTCCAGCTCACTGTCGAATGGATCTCTGCCTACGATGCAGATGTCGAGCGGCGACCGCGGGCCGGGGAAGGAGTCGGCGGGCCATTCCACAAATTTGGCAAAGTTGTAGAGGAAGGCGAGCTTAAGGCGATATTCTTCGCTGCTGGAGATTTGTGCCTCGCTAGGCAAGGTCGCGCCCGACAGGGCCAAACAAAGCAGCAGGGCAGCGCAGGCTGCCTTGGCAAACCAGTCACAGCTACACTGCGTTCTGTCTTGTTTGCCCAGCCATTGTGCTGCAGCTTTCATCGCTATTCTTAGAAGCTGTAAGTCGCTTTCAGGCGGAAACTCCGCCCATCCTGCCAGATGACGTCCGGGCGATGCTCGGGCGCGCCGGGATCGCGGTACATGCTGTTGAAGGCGTTATAAAGGCTGGCCGAAACCTTCCAATGCTGCTTCAGGTTCTGGCTGAAGAGCGTAAAGTTGGGAAGCACGTAGCCGGGAACGTCATTTCCCGCCAGAGTCCTGCGGTGGCTCACATAATTCACATCGGCACTGGCAAATAGCTTCTTTCCCAGCACAGGAATGCTCAGCTTGAACCCGCCCAGATGCTTGGGCACGTTGGAGAGCGCTGCCCCATCCAGCCGGTCAGCCAGATCCTGAAAGCTGTATTGCACACTCGCTTCCAGTCCGCGACTCCAGGTCTTGGCCAGCTCGAATTCCACTCCCTGCATGTCCACTGAGCCCCGGTTCTGATAAATCATCTTCCCACTGACCGGTTCAATCTCTTCCCCGATCAGCCGCCGCAGGGGATAGTAGTAGCCATCTACAGTGAAGCGAATGCGGTTGCCCAGATATTGTTCCAGTACCACTCCCATGGTCTTGGCTGTCTCCGGCTGAAGGCTGGGATTGGGCAGGTTGGTAGAACTTGCGTAATAAAGTTCGAAGTCATTGGGCGGGCGAAACGCTTCCGCATAAACAAACTTCAGCGTGGTTTTTGGAAGGGGATTGTAGATCAACCCGGCACGCGGGTTCAGCGTGCCTCCAAAGGTAGAGTAGTAGTCATAGTGGAGGCCAAGGTTGAGCAGCAAATTGCTGCGCAGCTCGATTTCCCCTTGGGAGTAAAGGGCAACAATAGTGGAGTTGTTTCGCACTGATGAATATTGCACGAAAGGAGAGCGATCGTAGTTTCCTCCTGCCTGCAAATAGTTACGGCGAAATTCGGTGCCGGCAGAAAAGCGGTGCTTGTCCATTACCTTTCGGCTGACCGAAATCTCTGCCCCCGCCCACTTGCCGCGGCTGAGATCTTCGTTAAGGTAAGTGGAGGTGGAACCTGGGTCGGAGTAGGCATTCACGCCGTGGTATTCATATTGATCGAGGTAGAGCCGGCCCATGAAGTCAGTAGTGCCGCTCAGCTTGTGATCGTATTGCAAGTCGAGGTAGCTGCGGATGTCGGTGGTGCGAGTGCGGGGATCATTGAAGGTGGTGTCGTAGGAGGCCGTGGGTATGCCTTTTTCCCGTGACCCGTAGAGCGCCTGCAGCCTGAAATTGCGATACAGGAAGTTTCCAAAAAGCTGCTGGGATTGGTCATCGTCGGCGTTAACGGCGACCCCGTTGTTGGTCGCGGGGGTGTCAAATTCCGGGAAATACAAGCGATGTGCGCCCTGGCTGGTGTAATAAGACCCGGAGAGCAGCATCTCCACGCCGCCCTTTAGAGTTTCGCCGTAGCTGACACGGCCCTTGTAAGAGCCGAAGCTGCCGGCTTCCGTGCTCAGCTCCGGGCTGCCCACCTTGCGCGGGCTCTTGGTAATGACATTGATGACCCCAAGAAAAGCGCTGGCTACATAGAGTGAAGTATTGGGCCCGCGGATCACCTCGATGCGCTCAATTAGGTCAAGGTCCAGTGGAAATTCGGTTCCATTGAAGGTGGAGTCGAAGATATTGTCATTAACGCGATGGCCATCAATAAGTAGCAGGACCCGGCTGCCGTAATCGCCTGGCCGGTTGAATCCGCGCACGCCCAGGTAGCTGTAATTGCGGTCATAGGTGACAAAAAAGCCGCGCACCGAGCGCAAGGCGTCCGCCAGCGTGCGATAGCCGTATCTCTGGATTTGATCGGACGTAATTACCGTGATGGACGCCGGTGCTTCGGTGACCTTTTGCTGGTGGCGCGAAGCGGCGTAAACCGATTCCACCTCCACCTTCATCAGCTCTTCCAGGCTCATATCCAGGAGCGTGGAAGGGGATTGATCCTCCTGGGCCAAACCTGGAATACAAGCGGGGAGCACGACTGCGGACAGCAACACGAGCAGACGAAAGGTTCTCATTCCACCCCCGAAGAGGAGGACCGGACTCAACAGAGGGGGGAGCGCTTTTACACCTGGAGGCGGTGCCAACTTGAATATTAAGAGCTGCCGGAGCCAAGATGCTTGGCTGCAGCAGCACGAAGGTAGCTGGTGGGTCTCTATCTGGGAAGGCCTTCAGTTCCTGTCCTTTTCCTTCTACCTTGAATTAGGCGACGATTCCCTGGCCTTAGTTTTGGCCTTACCAGCAGCTCCGAATCTGCATCTGAATCACGAGAAATGAAGCGCGCGCTCACGCTCCTGCTGGTTTTTTGCTTCCTTCTCGCCGACCGCCCGCTGGTGGGATATGCCGTGCTTTCCCATGAGGAGGTCATTGATCTTGCCTGGAAGTCCGACATCCTGCCCGCGCTGCTCAAGCGCTTCCCCAATGCCACACCGGCGGAGTTGAAGCAGGCACACTCGTTCGCGTACGGCGGTTCGGTCATCCAGGATGTCGGCTATTACCCATTGGGCAACAAAAAGTTCACTGACATCCTGCATTACGTACGCACCGGCGACTTTGTCGCCTGGATGCTGAGGGATGCCCGCAATGTGCAGGAATATGCCTTCGCGCTGGGCGCATTGAGCCACTACGCGGCTGACAACTTCGGCCATCCTGCCATCAACCTTTCCGTCCCCGTCGAGTATCCCAGGCTGCGCGCCCGCTATGGCGACTGGATTCCCTACGAAACCAACCACGATGCCCACCTGCGCACCGAATTCAGCTTTGATGTGCTGGAGGTCGCCAAACATCGTTACAACTCGCTGCAGTACCACGACTTCATCGGGTTTCAGGTATCGGAGGACCTGCTGGAGCGGGCCTTCGTAGATACTTACGGCATTTCCCTGGACAAACTGCTGCACTTCGACGATTTGACCTTGGAAACTTTCCGCTTCGCCGTAGGCCGCGTGGTGCCGGAGATGACGGAGGTGGCGCTGGCCACAAATAGGCCGCGAATTGAGCACGAATACAATAACCGCGCCAAGCAGGACTTCATCTATCACCTCTCTCGCGCCGATTACAATCGGCAGTTCGGCACGCGTTATCGCCGGCCTGGCATTTTCGCCAGAATTCTGGGATTTCTGATCAAGCTCGTGCCCTTCGGACCGGCCAAGGTCCTGGGCTACCGCAATCCCAAGCCGCAGACTGAGGACCTTTACTTTCGCAGCATGGACCACGTTCTGCAGGAGTATCACTTGCTGGTGCGGCAGGTCAGCGCCGGCGACTTGAGAATTCCCAACCGCAATCTCGATACCGGCTTGCTCACCCGGGAAGGCGAATATATGCTGGCCGACCAAACCTATGCCGACCTGCTCCGCCGGCTCGATCGCGATCACTTTGCCCACCTGACGCCGGCGGTTCGGGCCAATATCCTGCAATATTTCGCCGCCGGTGATCCGCCCAACGGCTCCCTCAAGCCGGCACAGTGGAACCGGACCCAACAGGCTTTGGTGCTATTACGCGAGGCAACCGCCGGCCCCCCGGCCAGTTTCGAGCCGGTGCGCCAGAATCCGGCCGGCTCAGCCCCGGCCAATCCGGCAAAAATTTCTCCAAAATGCTGTCAGTAACCGAGTTCGGGTATTCGCGCCATGAAACGGCCGCATGGCAGCGTGTAGCGCGATCGGGCCGAGGCACAGCCAAACAGGGAGTCGATTTCCAAAGGGAACTGGAAATCCCAGAGGGGTTGCAAAACCAATTGCGGTGGCTGGACATCTTATCCTTTCAGAAAACCGGTTGCGGACACGCGCTGTTCGCCCTCGGGCGCGGTATGATACTGCGCGAAAAGCGGGTGTCTTGGTTCTTGGCTAAACAGGCAGTCCGAACAAAAACGGATCCAATGCTGCAGTGGTTGAGAAAAACCGGCCTGAACAAGGCAGGTTCGTGGCCCCTGGCCCTCGCCCTGGTCCTGCTCACCTTCATGCTCCCGCTTGCTGCCCCGGGACAGGATACCGCCGATGTCCACATCACGCCGCGGGTTGATCCCATGGCGAATCCGCACGCTCCCGATCCCGCACTGCGCGCCGGCTTGCCGCTCCTAAAATCGAACGTCAATCTTGTGTTGGTTCCGGTGACGGTCACCGATCCCATGGACCGCCTGGTCACTGGCCTGGATAAGGAAAACTTCACGATCTACCAGGACAAGCAGCCGGAGCAAATCCGCAACCTGTCCAGCGATGACGCGCCCATCTCAGTAGGGGTAATCCTCGACATCAGCGGCAGCATGGGAGACAAGATTCAGCGGGCGCGCGAGGCGGTTGCGCAATTCCTGGAGACGGCCAACCCCCAGGATGAGTTCTTCCTGATCACCTTCTCCGATGGCCCGCACCTGGTTTCGCCCTTCACCAGCCGGGTGCAGGACATCGAAAGTCAGTTGCCTACGGTCGAGTCCAAGGGCATGACCGCGTTGCTGGACGCCATTTATTTAGGCATAGACGAGATGCACCACGCCCAGTACCCGCGTAAGGCGCTGCTCATCATCTCCGACGGCGGCGACAACCACAGCCGCTACACCGAGGGTGAGGTTAAAAGCATGGTGCAGGAAGCGGACGTGCAGATTTTCGCCATCGGCCTCTACGACCAGTTCCCGCGTACCGTGGAAGAGCAGGAGGGACCGGGGTTGCTGCGCGAGGTGACCGATGCCACCGGCGGTCGCGCCTTTACCATTGATAATCCCAACGAACTGGCCGATGTGGCCACCAAGATCGGCATCGCGCTGCGCGATGAGTATGTGATTGCCTACCAGCCTAAGACCCGCCCGCATGACGGCAAGTATCACAAGATTACGATCAAGTTGCGGCCTCCCAAGGGCCTGCCGCCGCTGCACATCTCCGCCAAGCGCGGCTTCTACGCGCCGTCACAATAGGAAGCACGAATAGAGACTCGGGGAGTTTATTGGAAACCCCCAAAATCAGTTTTTGCCCACCCCCACGGCGTAACCGACGATAAAAAATCCCGGGGGCGGAGCGGCGTTCGTTTTCCCGCGAAGAAGCGTGCGGAAACGATCGCCCACCTTCGCAAGCTGATAGTCTCGCCCGGCGACGGCAAAGATAGATGTACCCGTGACCGTATTAATGTTCACCACGCTGAAGTCGCCAGTGGTTGTGTCCAGAATCACCTGTTGTTGCAGCGTCGAGACTTGTATCGCTGTCCCACTCCGAAACGAGTCAGCGTCAGCAAAATTGGGAGGCGACGTAGCCAGATACACCGTCGTCGTGCCGGTTCGGTCGACGATGCGCAAGGTGCCATTCGTCGTCACGCGTTGTGTGACAGCTTCTGTGAAGAACGTGAAGTTGGCATGGGCTGCGTCTTGAGGAGTCCCATTGAACGCAGGCAGCTGAGTTACAAAGCTGAAATAGCCAAACTGGTTGGAGTTGGCACCGTTATTGTTGACGTTGCCCACGTACTCCAATGCGAGTACGTCTTCAGCGAACCTGATTGTGTGGAGGTCGCTGCTATCTTGAGCGGTGGCCAGTACGGTTGTGAACGCGAACGCTGCGATCACAGCCAGTGACGAGATTCTACGGAACACCATTTGTTGTGTCCTCCCAGGGCGGCGTTACTGCGGTTTTGGGCCGCCGAACATTGCTGCCCTGGCACCACGCCAGCCGTCAATGAATTCCGCATCAATTCCGCATCAACATTGGATAGACCTGCAAAGCGTTGGAAATAAGGTGATTTGGAGGTGGTGTAAAATGGCGCGCGCGAGCGTGGATGCCTGCATGCCGGGCCCGATTATTCGCTTCAACGATACTGAACTTGACCTCGGGCGCTACGAGCTTCGGCGCAACGGCGGTTTGTTGCGGCTGGAGCGGTTGCCGATGGAGTTACTCGTCCTTCTTGCGTCAAAGCAGGGCGAGCTCGTAACCCGCGAAGAAGTTATTGAGCGGCTTTGGGGCAAGGGGGTCTATCTCGATGCCGAGCAGGGGATCAATACCGCCATTCGGAAAATCCGAATATGCCTGCACGACAGGGCGGAGAACCCCAAGTACATCCAGACGGTGGTGGGAAAAGGGTACCGCCTTGTCCCTCCGGTGACCGTTTTAGAGCCGCCGACCGCCACCTCGGTTCAAGGGAAGGCAGCGATTGCCTCCTCCGCTCCAGCCGCCACACCTACTCCGACGCCAGTTCGCACTTCCTTCCGAGCCTCATCCGCCGGCCGACGGACCTTGTTTGCGGGAGCGATCGTTGCGGTGGTCCTCGCCCTTGCGATTGGCTGGTACCGGTACACACATCGCACGTCGGCACGCACCCCGATCAGTGCGATAGCGGTCCTGCCGCTGGAAAATCTCTCCGGAGATCCCTCGCAGGAATACTTTGCCGATGGCATGACTGACGAGTTAATCACCCATCTAGCTCAGGTCAAGTCACTGCGGGTCATCTCCCGGACTTCGGTGATGCAGTACAAACAAATCCGCAAACCCCTGCCAGAGATCGCCCGGACCCTGCAAGTGGACGCAATCGTGGAAGGTTCGGTGGCACGATCGGGCGACAAGGTGCGCATAACCGCACAGTTGATTGATGCCCGATCCGATCGGCACGTCTGGGCGGAAGAGTTTGAAGCGAATGCGGGAGACGTGCTGGAATTACAGAGACAGGTCGCGAGAGCAATCACCCAAGCCGTTTCCCTGAACACTGCGGACCTTGAGCGGTTAACTTCGAACGCCGCCACTCGTGTAAATCCCGAAGCGTATGACGCCTACCTGAAATGCCGGTATTTCTGGTCACGCAGGACCGCCGCGGATTTGCAGCGTAGCGTTAAAAGCTGCGAGGAGGCTGTCGCTAGAGATCCGAATTTTGCACAAGCCTGGGCGCAATTGGCGGACTCATACATCTTGTCCGCAGCTTATGGAGGAAAACAGACCATCCAGGCGGTGCCGCGGGCCAAAGCTGCGGCGATGAAGGCCGTCTTTCTGGATAATGAACTGGGAGACGGTCACACCTCACTGGGACTGCTGAATGAGGAGGAGTGGAAGTGGCAAGAAGCTGGGTTCGAGTACGACACCGCGATACGTTTGAACCCGAGCTCGGCTCGGGGCCACCAGCTGTATGCACATTACCTGTCGGTGATGGGACGACACGAAGAATCGCTCCGCCAAATGCTGCTCGCACAGCAGTTGGATCCTATTTCGCTTATCATCCGCACCAATCTGGGCGAGGTACTTGGGAATGCCCACCGCTTCGAAGAGAGCGCCGCAGCATGCCTCAAAGTAATAGAGCTGGATGCCGGCTTCGCTCCAGCACATATATGTCTGGGCGGGAGTTACGAATATCTAGGAAAGTATAAAGCGGCGATCGCTGAGCATAAGAAGGCGCTTAGCCTGAAAGGTGGGCCTCCCGACGATTTCAAGGCAGGTACCTTGGCCCATGCTTACGCTGTTTTCGGCGAGCGCCGCCGTGCTCAAGAAATTGTAAATCGGCTGGAAGGGCAACCACACACAGCTTCGGAGCCGTATCAGATTGCTTGTATCCACGCCGCTCTGGGAAACCGCGACCGGGCTATCGAATTTCTGACTAAGGCGTACCTCGAGCACGACGGCCAACTGGAGTTCATGGCTACTGATCCTGATCTCGATAGCTTGCGCGCCGACGCTCGTTTCCAAGCGCTGCTGGCGAAAGTCGGTCTGCCCAGGCCCATCCGGCAGAAGCATTAGGCAGCCCCGGATTGCAGTGTCCCGGGCATTGTCCGGAGAGTCAAAGCGCCCAAGGGCCGGTTTCAAGTGGGAAGTTGTTGATAAATCGCTGCAAGCCAAGCTATTCCACCGCCACCACCACCAGCGTGGCGTCATCCTGGGGACGGCCGTCGCAGTGCTCCAGCACGGCGGAAGTCAGCAGGTGATGCAGGCCATCGGCATCTAACTGATGGTTTGCGGCAGCCAGGTGCACCAGCCGTTCATCGCCAAATTCCTGGCCCTGTTCGTCGAACGCCTCAACCATGCCATCGGTGAACAGAACCAGGCGGTCTCCGGAACGAAGCTCGATAGACTGCTCGCGGTAACGCCAATCCTGGAAGTAGGCCAGCACGGCGTCGTCACTCTGCGGGCGCACTACCGTACCGTCTTCCCGCACCAGGATGGGCGGATTGTGACCGGCATTGCAATACGCTAGGCGCCGATCTTCCGCCAGCAAGCAATAGAAGAAGGAAATGAATTTTCCCGCCGGAGCAATCTGGCAGAGGATGCGGTTCAGTTCGCTACAAACTTCTTCAGGAGGCTGGCCGCGCAGCGACCGCAACATGGCCTGCAGGCTGGACATCATCAGGGCCGCGCCCACACCCTTGCCGGCGATGTCGGCAATGCTGATGGCGGCCTCGCCTTCGCTGGTCTTGCTCACCTCGAAGTAATCGCCGCCCAGAGTTCTGGCCGGGCGCGAGCTGGCGCAAATCCTGTAGCCGCGAAGTTCAGGCACCGGCTGCGCCAGAAAGTGCTGCTGCACCTCCTGGGCATCCGTCATTTCGCGTTTCCAATCACCCGCCTGGCGCAGCGCTCGGTTGTGGTCGCTTATCTGGGTACGCAAAGCTTCGAGTACATGCTGGTTGTTCCAGGGCTTCTGGATAAAGTCGCGGGCGCCGCGGCGCATGGCTTCTATCGCGAGCTCCATGTTGCCCCATGCCGTCATCACCACCAGGGGCACATCTTTTTCCAGGTTGCGGATGCGAGTGAGCAGGTCCAGCCCTTCGCGGCCCGACGTCGTGTCCTGCGTGTAGTTCAAGTCCATCAGCACCAGGTCGTAATCGCGAGCCTGCAGCGCGGAAACCACCTCTGCCGGGCGAGTGACCGCGTCCGCCTCGTAGCCCTCCTGCTTCAGCAGCAGGCGCAGTGCTTCCAGAACCATGCCCTGATCGTCGGCCAGCAGGATTCGCGGTTTGTTGCTCGAAGTAACCGAGCTGTATTCAACTTGCATATGCCCGCCTCGCACTTCGCTCCCAGGGAAAGCATTCTGGATACCATCGGCTCTAAACGCGGTAAAGTATTGCAAAATATGAAGAAATCGAGTCGGAGAGAAAATTAACTCAGGTGGTGACTGTCCGCTTCCGAACAGCGCTGTTCGAGCCCGAACAAGCTAAGAGCTGTCGCGTTACCGTTTCCCGCCAACCGCCCACGGGCGCTTGTTTCTACTAGAGGTGGCAGACATGCCGGCGCTGGCACGCACCAGCGCTTCCACTGGCGGTGCCACCATGAGCAGCAACTGCGCGTGTCCTGGTTTTTGCGCCTGCTGCAGCATGCCCATCTGCTGTGCGGCCCATCCCGAAGGCGGCCTCTGGCCGTGGCTGAGATAGTCGAGGGCCTGCAGCCCGGTTTCGGCGCATTCGGCCAGATTTCGCGAAAGGGGAGCAACTTCCTTCAGCAGAAATGATTTTTGCAGCAGCGGTTGCAGGCGAGCGTCATTGCCTGCCCACTGGCTGAGCTCGGCGCGCAAGCGCGTGTAGACGGCGGGCGAGGCTTTGCCCACCGTTACCTGCTGCACCAGCCCGGCGAATTGGCGCCCGGTTTCGCTTTCCGGCGGCACCGCATCCACCAGCCGGTTCATGGGACTGAGGCTGGTGGCCGGCGTGGCCGCCAGATCTTCGCGGGTATAGTCCTTCACCGGTTCCACCACATCCGCCAGCACCTTGAGCGGCGCCATATCTTCCTGGCCAGCCAGGCGATGGAGCATGATGTAATAACTGGAGACGTGAGTGTTTCCCAGCCACTCCAGCCAGGTGCTCATGACCGCAAGCCGCTGGTACATGGAATCCACATCGCGCACACTTGCCGGCGACCACAGGCGCTCGGCAACCACGGCGGTGCGAGGCCAGAGCCTGGAGTCAAAATTTTCCGGCGAAACATACTCTGACCACAGGCAGGCCTCTCCGCCCAGAATGCGTTGCTGCTCCTCCGGGCTAAGCCGAGCCGCATCACCCGACAGCGGGTCCACGTCGTAATGCATGACAGCCGGCCACATCAGGTCGAGGTAGTAGCCGCTGGAAAGCAGCCCGCGATAGCCCTGCTTGGCCGCCTGGGCCAGCGAGGCCTGGCCACGCCAGGACTGGATCACGATGGTGGTAGGCATGTCAGGCCGGAGAATCTCGTCCCAGCCGATCATGATCTTGTGATGTTTGCTGACAATCTTTTCCAGATGAGAGTTGAAGTAAGCCTGTAAGTCGGCATCGTTCTTGATGCCGTGGCCGCGCATGAACTCCTGTATCTTGGGATTGGCGTCCCACTGCTTTCCGTTGACCTCGTCGCCGCCAATATGAAAGTAGTGATCGGCGAAGAGGCCGGCCATTTCGTCCACAAACTTGTCCAGGAATTTGTAGGTGCTCTCCCTGGTGGGATCCATGGCGGGGTTGTGGATTCCCCAGGTGCGCTCGATCTCATACGGGCCGGGGCCGCTGGACAGCTCGGGGTAACCGACAAACCAGGAGATGCTATGCCCGGGCATATCGAACTCCGGGATCACGCGGATTCCGCGATCAGCGGCATAGGCGATCAGGTCGCGAATGTCGTCCTGGGTGTAGTAGAGCCCGTCGGAGCCCTTCTCCTGCAGCTTGGGAAAGACTTTGCTCTCCACGCGAAAGCCCTGGTCGTCGGAAAGGTGAAGATGGAGGACGTTCAGCTTCACCGCTTCCATGCCATCCACGGCGCGCTTGACCGCGGTCATAGGCTCAAAGCGGCGGGCCACATCGAGCATCAGTCCCCGCCAGGGAAAGCGCGGCTGATCATGGATGACCAGGGCTGGCACGGCGAAACCCGCGGGCGTGGGCTGCACCAGCTGCAAAAAGGTCTGCAGGGCGTGCAGGGCTCCCAGGGTAGTGGGCGCGGTGATACGGGCACTGGTGGGCGTCACCTGCAGATTGTAGGACTCATCCTCCCCCAGCTCGGGATACTCCTTGCTGGCGTGCTCGGCCGCGATGAGCAGGGTGGCGCTGGCGCTGTCGCTGGGCTGCGAGTTCAGGGGCATCGCGGTTTGCCGCGTCAGGCGGCGCAGGAAACGGGCGGCAGCGGCCTGGAGTCGCGCATCTTTCTCGCCGGTAAAGCCCACCGAAAAAGATTGAGTGATGACCAGTTGCCCGGCACTCAATCGCACGCTCTGCGGCAGCGGCATGAGGTCAGGTTGCGGCTGCGTTTGCATTTCCGGCTGTGCGTTCGTAAGCGACATGAATGATACGAGCAGGATGAGGACAAGCGCGGGCGTACGCATGCGTAGCGGAATCTCCAATGATGACGCGGACTGAGCAGAATATAGAAAGCACGGCTGTGGGAGCAAGATTACTTTCGCCTACCTCGGCCGCAGCCCTCGCCGCGGCCGATGCGCGTTGCTAAGGGTTGTCGCAAACCATGGCGGGCGTAACCCCGAGACGGGATCGAATCCGATGCTAGGCCGCGCCGCCCACAATCTGGAAGAAGCGGATGATGCTCTCAATCCCACGGTAAAAATTGGGGATGTGGAACTTTTCGTTGGGCGCGTGCAGGTTGTCGTCAGGCAGCCCAAAGCCCATCATCACGCTGGGAATCTTGAGCGCCTTCTCGAAATCTGCCACGATGGGAATAGACCCGCCGGAGCGAATGTAAACCGTGTCTTTCTTGAACACGTCGTGCATGGCCTGTGCCGAAGCCTTGATGTACTTGTTGTCGGTGCTGACCACGATGGGGTCGGCAATGCTCCACTGCTTGATCTTCACCGCGATCCCCTTAGGAACGATGGACTGAACGAAATCGTTGTAAATCTTCCAGATTTCATCCGGCCGCTGGTCGGGCACCAGGCGCATGGAAACCTTGGCGCTGGCGCGCGCCGGGATCACTGTTTTGGCGCCATAGCCGGTGAAGCCGCCCGGCATGCCGTGCACTTCCAGCGTGGGCCGCGCCCAGGTGCGGTAGAGCACCGAATAGCCGGACTCACCGGTCAACACCTTGGAGCCAACTTCGGTCTTCCGGTAGTGCTCCTCATTGAAGGGCAGGCGGTCCCAGGCTTTCAACTCGTCGTTCGTGGGCTTCTGAACGCGGTCGTAGAAATGCGGGATCAGCACCTTGCCGCTTTCGTCTTTCAGCTTGCCGATGATGCGGGCCAGCGCCTCAAACGGATTGGGGGCAGCGCCGCCATAGACGCCGGAGTGCAGGTCGGTCATGGGGCCGCTGGCTTCCAGTTCGGTGTAGCACATGCCGCGTAGGCCGACGCACAGGCTGGGCGTCTCCGGGGCAAACATTTCCGTGTCCGACACCAGGGCAAAGTCGGACTTCAGCCGTTCGGGATGCTCGCGCACGAATGCGGCGATGGATTCGCCGCCCACTTCCTCCTCGCCTTCGATGAGCAGGCGCACATTTAGCGGCAGCTTGCCGTTGCCGGTCTTCATCAGCGCTTCCAGCGCTTTAAGGTGCATGTACATCTGGCCCTTGTCGTCCACGGCGCCGCGGGCATAGAGGTTCTGGTTGCGCTCCGTGGGGTCGAAGGGCGGCGACTTCCACTCATCCAGCGGGTCGGGCGGCTGCACATCGTAGTGTCCGTAGCAGAGCGCGGTGGGCTTGCCCGAGGCATGCAGCCAGTCGCCATAAACCAGGGGGTGGCCTTCGGTTTTGATGACCTCCACGTGTTCCAGGCCGATGCGCTTCATTTCCGCGGCCACGAACTCGGCAGCCTTGCGCACATCGTCTTTGTGGTCAGGCAGGGTGCTCACGCTGGGAATGCGGAGCAGGTCCTTGAGTTCGCTGAGAAAGCGCTGCTGGTTCTGACGGGCGTAATCAACGGCGGCGGTGGACATAAGCCTCTCCCTGTTCAGAGTTGTGTGGCGTTGCGACGACCAGAAAGTATACCCGAAGGCCAAAGAAGCGGCTGTGACAAGCAAACCAGACTCACCGCTGAGACGCAAAGAGCGCCAAGAATGATTCTGAATAAGGGATTTCTAGGCGATCTCGGCGTGCTCGGCGGTGAATGGCCCTGACTACCCGAAGCGCGCCGTAGAAAAAGCGGAGATATCGAATTCCGGCTGCGCGCTGCGCACTACCTGCGTCATTACTAGAGCCGTGACCGGCGCCAGCAGGATACCGTCGCGAAAATGGCCCGTGGCAACAAAGTAGCCGGACAGGGAAGTGGCGCCTAGTATCGGAAGTTTGTCGGGTGTACCTGGACGCAATCCGGCCCACGCCTCCAGCATGCGAGCTTGCCCCAATTCCGGCGCCAGATTGGCCGCCGCCTGGTGCAGGCACTGGATGGTGCTGGCGTCAGTGCGCTTATCGAATCCAGCTTCTTCCTGCGTGGCGCCGACCAGGATGCGGCCGTCGCTGCGCGGCACCAGGTAGGCGCCGGGTCCGCGCACCACGTGGTGCAAAAAGTCGCGGCGAGGCGCAATGACGGACAGCATTTGCCCTTTCACCGGACGCGTGGGGAAGGATGGTGCGCCCGCGATCTGTCCCGCCCAGGCGCCGGCGCAATTTACAACCCCGGCTGAGGGGAAGTGGGTTTTCGCGGTTTTCACCCCGCTGGCCTTTCCCTGCGCCACCTGTACTTCCAGTACGGGCGCGCCGGAGGCGATCTCGATTTCCCGGTGCTTGGCCGCCTTGAGCGCGGCCGCAATCAGTGCGCGCGGGTCCACGCTGGCTTCCGGCCAAAATTCGCCCCGCGTCGCCGAAGCGGCCAGGCAGGGCTCGAGGTTGGCGAGTTGCGGCTGCGTAAGTGCCTGAGAATCGCGGCAGAGCGACGTCCCGTCGCCATCCAGGATGATGGAACCTTCCCGGCGCAGGTCCACGTGCTGGCCCGACTCGTCCTCCAGTTCGTGCACGAACTCGGGATAGAGCTGAAAACTGGCCATGGACAGGGAACGCAGCTTCTCCGGGGTGTGGGGGTCGCATTGGGCGAGCATGCCGGCGGCAGCATGCGAAGCTTCGCGGCCCGGCTCATTTCGTTCCAAAATCAGGACGGTAGCGCCAAGCTTGCGCAAGCCCAGCGCCAGCGAGAGGCCGATGATGCCGCCGCCGATGATGGCTACGTCCCAGGTCTTCACGTAATTATTGTAAAGCGGAGGAGTCGGGAGTCAGCGGTTTGCGTACACAGTTTCAAGTTTCGTCGAGACGTTTTACTCGAAGCTGGAAACTTGACAGAAAGTTACTGTGCTTCTTCCGCCACCGGTTTGGCTTGGGCGGCGGACTGCTCGCTTCGGCGTGCGCCCGCCAGCCGCGAGAACACCGCCAGGCGCTCCGGCGCCGGGCCAATGTAGTAAGTGGGATAGCAGGTCAGCAGAGTCAGCTCCGTGTCGGGCGTAGGCTTGGTCACCCAGACGTCGTCCGGCTGGAGGACCTTCTTGCCCGTCACCTCGTAACGGAATTGCTTGCCGGAGCGCTGTACCAGGATGTAGTCGCCCGGTTTGAGCTCATGAATGTGGCGGAAGAAGGTGTCGCGATGTGCCGAGATAACTGCGTTTCCGGGTTGGCCGGGCTGGGGCGTATCAGGCAAATGGCCGGGCCCCATCAGCAGGTCGCGGCGGTTTACACCCTCGACCACAACCGCGTCCAGCTTGATGGCCGGAATACTCAGGCGCGTGAGGGTGGTGACCAGGCCTGCGGGTTGTGCGGGCAGCTGCAGGTTTTGCTGCTGCCATTGTTCAGTCAGGCGGCGCTGGGCCGCATACATGGTGGCATATTGGGAAGCTACATAGATCAGCAGCGCCACTCCCGCCACAATAAGAAATGAAGGCCAATAGCGCTTCAGCCAGTCCGGAACTTTTCCCATAGCAAGTAACCTGCTCCGACGGCCAGATTAACAATTAAGATGCGCTATTCCAGGGTAGCGCAATGTGAGCAGTTGGTAGCTGGTAGTTGGTAGCTGGCCAGAGCACCTTCGTAGTTCCCGGGGTAAGGCAGCTACCTCGTTCGCATGGCCGAGGTGATCCCTCCCGCCAAGACGCCAAAGCCGATCACCGCCAGCAAGGGAAGCGAGCTGCTGGAGCCGGGCAGAGGTTGGTCATCATCACTCGCCGTGTTCCCAGGATTCTTCGCGGAAGCTGCAGGTTTGGAAGCAGCGGTGGTGCTGCTGCTTTCCTGAACCGCGGTTCCGGACAGAGCTAGCGTCACCGCCTGGGGGGCAGGGGTCTGGCGGCGGCGAGGTTGAGCCCACAACAATGCCACCAAAAGGCAGATAACCCCGACTAAGACGAAGTGCCAGTACCGTTTCATCGTTCTAAGGCCCCGTTACTTTCCGCACCAATGCTGAGCACCTGACTGCCAAATTACGGATGTAGACTTCCGAGGCGCCAGCTCACCTCAAAATACAGCTGTGTCGTCCAAGAGCCCTAATCAGAGCTCCTTGCGAGTACCAGCCGGGTCAGCGCCGATAATCTACGGTTACTTAAGGGCAATTCAGGGGCCAAATTGTGGCTTACGGCGCGCCTCTGGTTTGACACAGCATCTTTTCTGCTGAACAATGCTGCTATCCCCAAAATCAGGGCAGAAGAGGCACGCATGTCTATCACTCCAGCTCCTTCTCCGGAAATTCCGGACGAGGAGCGGCAGCGACAACAACAGCAGGAGCAGGAACAGCAACAGCAGCAGTACGAGCAGCAACAGCAATACCGGGAGCAGCAGTATCAGCAGCAGGCTTCCTATCAACCGCCGCAGCAGTACTATCAGCAACCGCCTGCCCAGGCACAATACGTCTCTCCGGAACTACAGCGCGCACAGCGCCAGAACACCATCTGGAAATGGGTGGTGTGGGTGTTTGCCGTGCTCTACGTGGCCGGGTCCATTTATTTCATTGTGGACCTGCGTGGGCGGCTGGAGCGCGTAGAGCACTCCTCGGACTCTCTGCACGGGGACGTTCACGAGCTGAACCGGAAGCTGGGTGACGCCCAGGCTGATACGGACACGCTGGCCTCGCAACTCGGCATCACCAAGAAGGAACTGGCCCGGCGGACCGCCGACCTGCAGCGCCAGCAGCACGCGGCTGAGGAACGACTGGCCGAGCAGCAAAAGCAGCAAATCAGTGCCGTAAGCGGGGAAGTGGCCGGCGTAAAAACCGAAGTGGGTGGCGTGAAGACCGATGTCGCCTCCACTCGCAGCGACCTGGAAGCCACTAAAGCCAAGCTGGAGCGCGCCATTGGCGACCTGGGCGTGCAGAGCGGGCTGATTGCGCGCACCCGCGGGGACCTGGAAACGCTCAAGCACTCAGGTGACCGCAACTACTTTGAGTTCACTCTTACCAAGAACAAGGACTTCACCCCGGTCTCGACCGTGAGCCTGCAGCTTAAGAAGGCCGACGCCAAGCATGGCCGTTTCACCATGAATGTCCGCTCTGATGATCGCGTGATTGAGAAGAAGAACCGCAATCTGGACGAGCCCATCCAGTTCTACACCGGACGCCAGCACTATCTCTACGAGATCGTGGTGTGGACGGTGGAGAAGAACAAGATCAGCGGCTACCTGAGCACGCCCAAAGGGGCGCCGCAGCCAGTAACCGCAAACTAGATCTTTGAAAACCGGGGCCGGCGACTCTGCCGGCCCTTTTTATTTTTCCATTGACACCTCTGCGGACAGGCTTAAGATGCGCCCTCGTTGTGGAGGTGTATATGTCCCTTAAGGGGAAAAATGCGCTTATCACCGGCAGTTCGCGAGGCATCGGGCGCGGGATCGCACTAAAACTGGCGGAACATGGCGTCAAGACCGCCATTCACTATCACACTCAGTCGGACGCGGCGAACGAGACTCTGGCGAAAATCCGGGCATGCGGCGGGGACGGGTTCGTTGTCCAGGCGGACGTGACTCGACCAGAGGAGATCCGTCAGCTCTTCGGCCGGATTGAGCGGGAGTTTGGAAAGCTCGACATTCTAGTGAGCAACGCGCGGCCGGAGCTCAGCGCGTTCTATCAACCTCCGATGGACCTCACCCTGGATCAGTTACGCGCGGCGCTCGACTCTCAAGCGCAAGCATTTTTACTCGAGGCGCAGTTAGTGAGCCGGATCATGCCGGACGGTGGGCGAATCATTGCAATCAGTTATTCGCCAAGCGGCCTTACGGGGAGTTGGCAGCCTTGGGTCGGAATGGGTGCGGCTAAAGCGGCGCTGGATTCGCTGGCGCGCTATTTTGCAGTGGCCTTGGCCAAGCGTAGGATCACCGTGAATGTGATTAGTCCGGGCGCCACCGAAGATAGTGTCGTGGGCCGACTTCCAACCGAAGTGTTCAGCGCCATCAAGAGATGGCACGAAAGCGGGTGGACACCCATGGGCCGCGTAGGAACTCCCGCGGACGTGGGCAATGCCGTAGTGTTGTTCTGCATGGACGAAGCCGGCTTCATCACTGGACAAACCGTGCACGTGGATGGCGGAGGGTCCATTATGGATCCCGTTTTCCCGCTCGAAATCCAGCGGGGGATAGGCGATTAGCAGATACTTAGGCGCCAATCGAAATCCAAGCTGCTGGCTCTTTCACCCCTTCCCGGTGGGGCGCCCTCGGGTTGCTGTCTTTCGGCACGCCCTGTCTCCACTCTGATATTGACACTCCCGCCTGCGTCCCGCAGATTCCATTCAGCTTCATCCCGACGGAGAAAACAGCATGTATCCAGGCGGACGCGTATTGATCGAAATCCTGCTGCGCACAGCCACGATTTACCTCTTCGTGCTGCTGGGCGTGCGCTTGAGCGGCAAGCGCGAAGTAGGCCAGATGACGCCTTTCGACCTCACATTGCTGCTGCTGCTCAGCAACGCGGTGCAGAACGCCATGACCGGCCCCGACAACTCGCTGGCGGGAGGAGTGGTCGCCGCCGGAACCCTGCTGGCCATGAACTATGGCGTGGCCGAAGCCTCGGGCCTGAACCGCCGCTTCCGGAAGCTGGTGCAAGGTCAGCCCACACTGCTGGTGCATAACGGCAGCATCATGGAGAGCCACATGGCGCGCGAGCACGTCACGGTGGACGAGTTGCAGCGTGCCCTGCGCGAGCACGGCATCGGTAGCGTCAAAGATGTCGCATTGGCGGTGCTAGAAGTGGATGGCTCCATCAGCGTTCTGAAGTACGACGACATTGACCCGAAAGCACAGCCGCACCCCCGCCTGCGGTTCCTGCAGAAGCATCAGTGAAGTTGCGCTAGACCTTTCTTGCGCGGCGCCGCTGTCGGCGCTGCCGGGCAGCATAGGCCGCTACCTTCTCGCGGTTTCCACACAACTGCATGCTGCACCAACGCCGCGTCCCCTTCTTGCTGGTGTCATGGAAATGCAGCACGCAGTGTGCGCACTTGCGAACTCGCCTTGGGTCTACGTCGGAGAATAGTTCCGCCGCACTATGCGCCAGAGGCGCAAACAGATCTCCCGGTTGCTGTGGCTCGAAGTACAATTCTGTCGTCAGCCCCTTGCCCGCGATCCTCAGTCGCGTGCGCATGGGATGCTGTGCCATCAGGCAGTTGAGTTCTTCCAGAGTCGCATGGTGGAGCTTGCCGCCCGCTTCCCGGGCCAGGATTTCCTTCCTCAGCTTTTCCCGCAATGCTCGTAATGCCTCCACTGCCTGGCGCGCCTCGGGCGAGTTCCCACACTGTTGCTGCAAGCTCCGGGCCTGCTGAGCGGTGACCACGTCCGCTGCCTGGAACCAGCGTAGGACGGCCTGGAAATCAGGCAGCAGCTCCATCGCTCGTCCATCCTGAACCGGGCGGGTATTTACGAAATCGAGCGCCAGCTGGTTGCCGAGGAAAAGGAAACCATCCTTCCAATCCGAATTGTTTTTGCTCGCTGCTCGGCCCATGTCACGATCACTTAAAAAAAGTATAACACCGTTAATGAATCTTTTTAGAGGTTAGCACATCTGATGCTATGAAACCGGGAGCCGGTGCAACGCAGGCCGGCTCCGCTGAGGCCAATTGACCACATTTTCTGAGGAGGGTTCATTATGATCAAGCACCAGCACGCCACCGTGGACGGCCTGAACATTTTCTATCGTGAAGCCGGCCCTACTAATGCCCCCACCATACTTATGCTGCACGGATTCCCGACCTCGTCGCACATGTTCCGCAACCTGATTCCGGCCTTGGCCGACCGCTATCACGTGGTCGCTCCCGACCTGCCGGGCTTTGGCTTCTCCGATACTCCGGACCGGAAGCAATTCGGCTATTCATTCAAGCGCCTGGCCGAGGTCATCGCCCGCTTTACCGAGGTGATCGGCTTGGAGCGTTTTGCCATCTACGTCTTCGACTACGGTGCTCCAGTGGGACTGCGCCTTGCCCTGGCGCATCCGGAACGAATCACCGCCATCATTTCGCAGAACGGCAACGCCTACGAAGAGGGCCTGAGCCAGGGTTGGAACCCGATCCAGAAGTATTGGAAGGAGCCAACGGAGGAAAATCGTGCGGCCTTGCGTGAGTTCCTCACGCCGGAGGCGACCAGGTGGCAGTACCTGCATGGTGTGCAAGATCCTGCGCTGGTAGCCCCAGAGACTTACACGCTGGATTCGGCGCTGCTGGCCCGGCCGGGCAATGCGGAAATTCAACTCGATCTGTTCCTGGACTATGCCAGCAACGTCGCGCTCTATCCCAAATTCCAGGAGTACTTCCGTACCCGGCGCCCGCCCCTGCTGGCGGTTTGGGGCAAGAACGACCCGTTCTTTTTGCCTGCGGGCGCTGAGGCGTTCAAGCGCGACAATCCGACGGCCGAGGTGCAATTGTTCGACACCGGCCATTTTGCGCTGGAAACTCACGCCGAAGAAATTGCCGGCGCCATTCGCGGTTTTCTGCGCCAACTGACAAAACAGGCCAGCGCCGCCTAGAGCCGCTGTTGTGCAACTACGGGGGCCGCAGAAACGCGGCCCCGCCGCAAGTTCAAGTTTCGCGGTGGACCTGTGAACAAAGTGAAGGTTATCTCAGTAAATGTCGGACTGCCGAGGGAAGTGGACTGGAAGGGCTTGAAAGTGCTGACCGGCATCTTCAAAAAGCCTGTGGAGAGCCCAGTGATGGTGGCGCCGTTGAACCTCCAGGGGGACAGGCAGGCTGATCTTACCGTCCACGGCGGACTCAACAAAGCGGTTTACGCATACCCCGCCGAGCACTACGAATACTGGCGGAAAGAACTCCCGGAGGTCGCGTTCTCCTGGGGATACTTCGGCGAAAACCTCACTACCGAGGGCCTGCTGGAAGACACTCTCTGCGTAGGCGACTGTTTAAGGGTAGGGTCAGCTCTCCTGATGGTCACCCAGCCGCGAATGCCGTGCTACAAACTGGCGCTCCGGTTCGGCCGCGACGAAATGATTCAGCGCTTCCTGGCCAGCGGGCGCAGCGGATTTTATTTTTCCGTTGTTGAAGCCGGCGAGCTCCGCGCCGGGCCGGACATTGAAGCCGTAAGCCGCGACCGCAACGGCGTTACGGTCGCCGATATCGTAAAGCTCTACCTTCGCCAAACCGGCGATTCAGACTTGCTGCGGCGCGCGCTCAACGTAAGCGCACTGCCCCTCAACTGGAAGGCCGCATTGCAGGAGCGTTCAGAGGAGGCCTCACCGTGAACAGAGCCAACGTGCTCCCGTGAGCCGGGCGCATGGCAGAAAATGACTCGTTTTTGTCATTGCTGCCATCTGTCCAGACTCAGTAGCATCGAGCCAT
>DATFDP010000246.1:0-2282 GCA_035252015.1 Terriglobales bacterium | reverse complement strand
GAAACCGGCGCCATCGAGCCCGGCGGCATGCCGGTGAGCGCGCGCTCCCGCTTCGAGGAAGGCATGAACCTGCCGCCCATGAAGATTGGGGAGAACTTTCAGCTGCGCAACGATTTCCTTGAGTTCTACAACGTCTACGGCCTGCGTGCGCCCGCCATGTTTATCTCCGACCTGAAAGCGCGTTGCACCACTGCCGACCGCGTGCGCATCCGCATGCTTGAGCTGGCGGAAAAACGCGGCGCTGATTTCGTAGTCGGCCTGCTGCACAAGATGTCAGCAACCGCGGAAGCCGGTGCCCGCCGCAAAATAAACACCCTCCCTGACGGCAAATTCCGCGCCGTGGTCTTCAACGATGCCATTGGCTGGACGCCGGCGCTGGTACGCTCCTGCTTTCTCACCATTACCAAGGAGGACGGGCGTGTTGTCTTCGACTTCAATGGCACTTCACCCGAAAATCCCTCTTCTTACAACGTCCACCCCCAGGCGGTCGTGGGGCACATCGCCAATTTCATGTATGAATATTTCTTCCACGACCTGCCGATCTGCAGCTCGACTTTCGCTCCCGTAGATTTTGTCTTCCCTGACAACATCATCCTCAATCCCGACAAAACCGCGGCTACCAGTTGCTGCGTCTTCATCGGCATGCAGGCGCGCTGCGCCACCCACAGCAGCTTCGCCAAAATGACTTTCTCCAGCTCCAGCCTGTGGCGGCAGGTGGCGGCGCCTCCGGGCAGCCAGCACACCTCCCAAATCTGCGCCGGCCTTTCCCAATGGAAACTGGCTTTTGCCGACGTGCTTTCCTTCGCCCTCAACAGCCAGGGACAGGGCGGGCGCGCCGCCATGGACGGCATGGACGCCTATGGCTTCGCCTGGTGCGCCTTTGGCCGCGCTCCAGACACTGAGCAGGTGGAGAGCGAGCTGCCCCTTACCGTTACGCTTTCGCAGCACTGGAAAGATTCCTGCGGCCACGGCCTGCACCGTGGCGGCTCGGGCGCCACCCAGCAATGGATGGTTCACAAGGTACCGGAGATGGTCTCCATGTGCATGGGCAATGGCAGCAAGGTGCCGCTGGGCCAGCCGCTGTTTGGCGCCTACGCCTCCACGCCCATTCCCGGCATTACGGTGCGCAACGCCGACCTGCTGGAGCGCATGCAGAAAGGCGATCCCGCACTGGCTTTGGACCACCGCAGCGTTTTCGAGAGGAAAACCATCCACGGCGAGTGGAATGCCGAGCTCATTGCCCGCACTCCCAAAACGTACAAGGAAGGGGATGTCCTCTTTGGCTTCAGCGGCGGCGGCCCGGGCTACGGCGATCCTCTAGAGCGTGACCCCAACGATGTTATGGAGGATCTGCGCAAGAACATCATCTCCGACTGGACCGCCCGCCACATCTACCATGTCGCCTACGAGCCCGAGCGCCGCAAGCTGGACGCGGAGGGTACTAAACGCCAGCGCGATGAGGAACGCAAGGCGCGCCTGGCGCGCGGCAAGCGTTTTGACGAATTCCACCAGGAGTGGAGCAAAAAGAGCCCGCCTCAGGAAATCCTGCACTGGTACGGCTCCTGGCCCGATGCCAAGCCGACAGCGCCGGTCATGCGTCCGTAAGCTATGGCTGAGAGTCCCACGCCGCGACAGATCGCCAAAGACCTTTTGCTGGGCATTGCGCCGCCACGTCCCCTGTTCCTGCCCATCGTCTTCTCTCTCGGAGCCCGGGTGGAAAACTTGCCGCTGCGTGCGTTTCTAACCAATCCCACCAAGATTTCTAATGCGCTGCGGCAGATTCGTACCCGTTTGCCAGCGGACGGCATCGCCTGCTACTTCGATCCCCACCTTGAAGTCGAAGCTCTGGGTGCTGCTGTGCACTGGCAGAGCGATGACCAGTCGCCGGCAGTCTGCTGGCCGAGCGCCGCGCACAAAGGCGAGCTCCCGCGAGGTTTGCGTTCGCCCGAAGACGCGGTGAAGGCCGGCCGTGTTCCTACGGCGGTGGAGGTGCTTTGTCGCCTCAAGTCTCTCTTGAGGGACGACACACTGCTTATGGCCAGCGTTAGTGGCCCATTCACGCTGGCGGCCAGTCTCCTCCAAATTGGCGACCAGGAATGGGCCAGTGCCCATGATGTGTCTTCTTCTGCCCTTGACCTTGCTTCCGCCATGCTCACGCAAATCTCGTCGGCATTCGTCGAAGCCGGTGCGCATGTGGTCCTTATTCGCGAAGACGTGTTGACGCGCCTTTCTGGCGAAAGCGCTGACGACTGGGCGAATCGGCTGTCCCCGGTAATCAATAT
>DATFDP010000245.1:0-28490 GCA_035252015.1 Terriglobales bacterium | reverse complement strand
TACTTTGGCGCACTTGACTTAAGCAACGTTATATTTCCCGCGCTCTACCAGTTTGAGAACGGCCTTCGGCTTGTGCTGCACAAATATCTAGGGACATGCTACGGCGCGAACTGGTGGGCGGACTCGCTAAGGGCCCGAAAGGGGGATATTTTTAACTATGCAGAGGACCAACAACGGCGCCTCAACATGATGCCATGGATTGGTTCCTCAGCCGCAGTCGAGATTCTTCCCGTCCACCTCATCACTCTAGGCCAACTCGAAGAAATCGTCCGAACCTACCGATCCGACTGCATACCAGAGATATTCCCAAGCTTGGAATTCTTCGTGGGGCACATGGAATTAATAAAGCGCATTCGAAACATGTATACCCACATGTTCCCATGCATTTCCCGCCAAGACTGCGATGTTGTACGGCGGGAGATTCGCACTTTGGCACTTCATATCAATTCAAAACTATCCTGAAGGCAGGCCGCGCACTCAAGCCCGGTTTTGGCCAAGGTCCCTCGACTGGCTCGGGATTTCGGCAGCGGGCTCTGACGCCGCGCAAGCGCCTCAACTTGGATGGGGCACGGGGTCCATGAAAGCGGGGGGCGGTGCACGCGAGATGCTTCGGCCCTGAAGGGCCTCAGCATGACGCCTTCCTTCGGAAGGGCGGGTGGACCACTCAAGCCCGATTTTGGCCGAGGTTCCTCGACTGGATCGGGATTTGGGCGCGCGGCTCAGACGCCCGCTAAGCGCCTCAATTTCGACTCGGGCATGCGCCCTCGCTCAACATGACAGGTCTAGCTTTTCGGGGAGAGGATGAGGTCCTTCGCTGCGCTCAGGATTTCGGCAGCGGGCTCAGACGCCCGCTAAGCGCCTCAATTTCGGCTCGGGCATGCGCCCTCGCTCAACATGACAGGGGTTAACGAATCGGCGAGCTGCGCCGGACTACCGGGATCGCCCCCCGGGCAACGATCCACAGGTAAGTAGCTGCTTTTCTCTGAAGCGCGAGACGAAGCTGACGCATCTTCGACGGGAAGGAGAAAACTTTCATGAAGATTGCAGTTACCACTCCTACCGGCCAGATCGGCAACAAAGTCGCCAACCTACTTCTTGACCGCAAGTCGGATGTAACGCTGATAGCCCGACATCCGGAGAAAGTAAAAGATCTAGCCAGCCGCGGCGCCAAGGTGATCGCCGGCGAGCACAGCGATCCAGGGATTGTTGAGCAGGCGGTGCGTGGGGCGGACGCGCTGTTCTGGCTGACGCCTTCGGAGATGACCTCACACGATCCGCTGGGCACGGCCCGGCGCATGGCCGAGGCCGGAGCCAGCGTTATCCGCCAGCATCCGGAGCTGCATGTGGTTCAGCTTTCGAGTGCGGGAGCGTTCCTGCCGAGCGGCACCGGGCCGATTGTTGGACTGTACGAGACGGAAGAGAAGTTCCGCCGCGCGGGAAAGAACATCGTCTCGCTGCGCCCGAACGAGTTCATGGAAAACGTGTTTTTCTCGCTGCCGACGATCATCGGGCAAGGCAGCATCTACACTTCAATTCCGGGAGCGGTGAAAGCGCCCTTCATTGCCACCCAGGACATCGCTGAGATTGCCGCTGAGTTTCTGCTGAAACCGATTGACGGCCATCACGTTATTGACATCGTGGGCCCGCAGGAAATTTCGTGGGACGAGTGGGCTGGCATCGCCGGCCAGGCCATCGGGAAACAAATCCGCGTGGTCACCATTCCGGGGGACAAGTTGAAGGCCGCTATGAGCCAGGGAGGAATGTCCCCGGAAATGGCAGCACTGATGGTTGAAATGGAAGAGGCTGCCCCCACAATACTGGGGCAATTCAAAGGCGAGCAGAAACGCACCGGCAAAGTGACATTCCCGCAATTTGCCCGGGAAGTGTTCGCCCCCACGTATAAGAAAGCCGTGGAATCGGCGGCGTCGTCAGGTCGCTAGTTATCCCGCTCAAGCTCGGTGGTGGCCCTGGGTCCCTCGACTTGCTCGGGATCTCGGCGCGCAGCTCAGACGCCGCGCAAACGCCTCAACTTGAGTGGGCCACCTTGCCAAGGCCACTATACTGCGGGGTGAGGTGTCACATGGCAACAGCAGACGGGCCGAATACGATTGCAAAAGTAGACGTCACGGGCCTGACCAAAGCGCAAAAACCTATGGAAACGGTGGCCTTGATTGCCGTTTCGATCGTCACGATGTGGACGCTTTACATGGTTCCGTCGTGGCAGGCACCTGGAAATCCTTTTCTCCTTGCCGCTGTGGCCGGGGCGGTAACCGTCGTTTGCCTTTGGCTGACGCGTTGGCTGCGAGCGATGAATTTTGAGCGAACCTGGCTGGCCGTTTTTCTGGTGGGCATGCCTCTGGTGTATGTGATGGGCTGGTTCGTGGCGCGAGACCACGGAGCGAATTCGTGGCTGTGGGTAGAGCTTGTGGGATTGGCGATCTATGCTGCTTTCGCAGTGCTCGGGCTAAAGAATTCGGCCTGGTTCCTGGTTATAGGAATCGCAGGCCATGGACTCGCCTGGGATTCCTGGCACTACAAGAACTCGGCTTATACCCCGGATTGGTACGCAGTTGCCTGCTTCCTGGTGGATATAACGCTTGCTGCCTATGTGGCCTTGCGTGTCCCCGCCTACAGAGAGGCGTGGCGTATAGCGAAGAAGAAGTGATTGTGGAACTGCCCCACGCAGGCCAAAAGCGGGCTCGAGTGGGCCACCCGGGCCTTCCTTGGGAAGGCGCCTGCGGAGGGCTCTGTTATAATTTGGGCTTTCACCCAAGATCATCCACGTGTTTCGAGTGCCCAGCTTGAAATTCGGCGCCACCGTCATATCCATCGTCCTCCTCCTCGTGCTCACGGCCTGCTACGGCGGAAGCAGCGCAGGCAACCAGCAGACGGTCAGCAACATTCGGCCGCGAGCCTTTGTCTCTAATGCGGAAGCGGGCAACGTGCAGATTGTCAACGCCGGTACCGACGTCCTGGACTTTAGTAATGCCATCACTGTGGGTACGTCACCCGGCCTGATGGCCCTGGCGCCCAACCGGAGCGTAACGCTGGTTTTCAACTCTCTCAGCAGCAATGTTTCTGTGGTCAACAACACGCAGGAATCGCAGACCGCCAGCATCTCCATTCCCAGTTCGACGGAGAGCATGGCCGTGTCGCCCGACAGCACGCAAGGATATGTAGCCATGCCGGCGGCCATCGTGCTCGGCCATCCGGCGGGAATCGTGGACGTGCTCGACCTGCTGAACAACAGCGTGAAGTTCACCTTGAATCTTCCCCAGGCGCACCGGCTGGTGGTGAACCACAGCGGCAACCGGCTGCTGGTGTTCAGTGACAACTCCGATGCGGTGACAATAATTAATCCCAACCAGATCGGCAAGGGCGCGTATTCCACCACGGTGACGGGATTTGACCGGCCAGTGGGAGCAGTCTTCACTGACGACGACAGCACGGCCTTCGTTTTGAATTGCGGCCCGGAGTGCGGGGGCAGCACTGCCGGGGTGACCGTGCTGCACATGAATGACAATACGACCGGGGCCACGGCGGGCCTGGCCGGCGCCACTGTGGGGATGCTATTTGGCGGCAATCTGTACGTGGCGGGCAGCGGAAACGGAGTGGGCACACTGCAGGTGGTGAACACCGCCAGCCTGGTGGCTTCGCCGCCCGTGAACATCAGCAATGGCTACCATGACCGCATGGAGCTGGGCAGCAACAACAAACTGTTCGTTGGGGCGCACGGTTGCAGCAATCGCGGCTGCCTTACCATTTTCGACATCGGGGCAAAAACCGCGGTGGTGGACACACCCAGCGGCGATGTGACGGGTATTGCTCCCATTGGCGGACGCAACGTCGTTTATGTGGTGGAAGGCGGCGAGTTGCGGATTTTTGATACTAAAACCAGCGCTCCCTCCACCACGCAATTCATTGACATTGTTGGCCAGGCATTGGACGTGAAAGAAGTGGACACGTCGCAGTAGTTGCCGCTGCTGCGCCCGGTCTGCGATGAAGCTAGCTGGCCCGCTTGCTGGCGGCTCGACGGGGCTTGGTCATGGGCTTGCTTTTGTCCTGGAGATTGAGCGCCACAGCAGCGCGGATGAGATCCTTCAAGGCGGCCTCATTTACCGTGTCGCCTTGGTGGAAGTCAATGGCGCGCCTGACGTTTCCCTGAAGGCTGGAGTTGAACAGGCGGGCAGGGTCGGGCAACGCAGCTCCCTTGGCGAAGGTCAGCTTGACGACGTTCTTGTAGGTTTCTCCCGTGCAGACCATGCCGCCGTGAGAGAAGACGGGAGTGCCCCCCGTTGTCGGCTTGACCCACTTCTGCTCTTCGACGATTTCAGGGTCGGCCTGGTGGATGATTTGGCGTACTTTGGCGAGCGTCTTCCCGCGCCAGTCGCCGAGTTCGTTAATTTTCGCGTCAATGAATGCCGAGGCAGATTCCCCAGGCTTTTTCATATAGGACTCCCATTCGTGCAACTAATTTAGCCGCCTTCAGCGCAGGCTGCAACTGCGCCTAGATCCGGAGCGAGCCACGGAACCCCCTGGCGGCATAGTAGGATTCCGCGCCGTTGTGATAGAGGAAAACAGTGTCGTAGCGACGATCGCAAAAGAGGGCGCCGCCGAGTTTTCTGATAGCAGAAGGCGTTTTCACCCAGCTTGAAGTTTTGCTGTCGAATTTTCCCAGTTTCTGCAACTCTCGATATTGTTCTTCGGTTAAGAGCTCAATGCCCAAGGCGGCTGCCATGTCCATAGCGTTACCTTGGGGTTTATTTTCTTTCCTCGAGTCCAGGGCCGCACGGTCGTAGCAGAGACTTCTGCGGTCTTTGGGGCTCTCCGCCGAGCAATCATAAAAAATGTACTCGCCCGTCTTTTTGTCGTGGCCAACGACGTCCGGTTCGCCGCCTGTTTTTTCCATTTCATTCAGTGACCACAGTTTTTCAGCATTGGCCTCCAGCCTTGCTTGTACTTCAGACCATACAAGGCCTCTATGGAGATTCATGTTCTTTTCAAAACGAGCTTGCAATCGTTTGAGGAGTTCGTCGCGTTGTTTGCTTGAAAGAGTTGGCATAATTTTCATTCCGCTGCAAAACTGCCCCGCTCAAGCCAAATGCGGGCTTGAATGGGCCACCCATCGTTTTTGTCAGGCCGACTCAGCGTGGCTTTGAAAGCAGACGTCGAACGAAGTGGCCTTTCCACATCCACAAACCGGTAAGGGCCATGAGAGGAAAAAAGACATAGCGAGTTGCCGGGGCATAGCCGGGAAGCTTGTCAAATGGACTGTAAATATAGCCGAATATGGGAATGGCAAGGATGAGGTGAATCCAGCGAAAAATGGAACGTTGGGTAAGGTAATTCATGGTCGCCTCCGCGAGCGTGGTGCACAATCGTTTGAATCATGACTTTTGGCCGGCCTGAGGCGGCCAGTTGGGGGCTTCAACGCCAAACTGTCTGGCGTACTCGGCGTTCAAGCGCTGCCAGCCGCCCGACTTCATGGCCTCGGGGCCGGCGATGCGTTCCATCGGCTTACCCGCGAGGAGCCGCTCCAACATGTCGAAGGAGATGTGCCAGCCCGCGGCGCCCCAGGAGATGAAGCGGCGATCGATGTTGTGCCACAGGGTGAGACGCGTGCCGCTGCCAACCGCTTCAAGTTCCCACCGGGTATCGTTGTACTCAAGCAGCTTGGGAGCTTCGGCTCGCGTCACTCTCGTTTCCAGCGGCGTGGGGGTTCCCACCCAGGTGAGATTCACCCTTCCAACCGTGCCTAGGCTGCCGTCCACCTCAAAGGGAGCCCACTGGCGCAGATGCGCAGGGTCGGTCAACGCTTGCCAGACTTTTTCCGGCGGATGGCGGAGTTCGCGGATGAGAATGAGAGTCCACTTATCTCCGTCCTTTCGTACCTGCGCCTTGCGGGCCGGACCCGGATCGTAGTGCTCGCGATCGTTCATCTCCTTCTCCTTGTCTTCTTTGTGGTTGGTGTTGACAGAGCCATGCGGTCGAGGTGGCGTTCGAGAGCATCTATGTGAGCCGACCAAAAGCGGCGGAACTGAGCCAGCCAGGCATCCAGTTCCTGCAGCGGCTCAGGTTTCAGCCGATAGAGGCGGCGTTGCGCGTCCACCGTGGATTCCACGAAACCGGCGTCGCGCAGCACGCGCAAGTGCTTGGAGATGGCGGGCTGCGACATACGAAGCTGGCGCTCGATCTCGCCCACCGACCTTTGTGAGGAGGCCAGGAGGCTCAAAATGGCGCGACGGTTGGGCTCGGCAATGATTTCGAATGGAGACGGCACCCTCTTTATATAACCCACAAAGTATATACGTGTCAAGACATATAAAGCTGAAAAAATCGCGCTCTCTCAAGCCACAGTTTTTGGATAAATGATGAGATCAAGGGCGGACTGGGGCAGATGCCAATGGTTCGAACTGGCAGCCAGAATTGGGATAGTTCATTTTCCCGGCTGCAGCACTAACTGATGCGTTCGAGTGGCGGCCACCGCCTGCTCGGAAAATGGGAGGCGGAAGGTGGCGCCGCCAAACCACGCCGGCCACTGGTCCATGTAGTAGGGACTGAAGAGATTGCCCGACTGACCGGTGACAATGTTTAGAGTGGAATCGTCGAGGTTTGCCAAGTCCACCGTGGTGCGCTCGGAAGGACCAAAGTGACGGCCGACGGCTTTGACGGTGTAGCTGTTGCCGGATTGAGCATGCCAGCCTGGCCCGGCCCAGTGCCGCAAGATGGGGACGTCGCCGAAAATGGGGTGGTTGATCTCCACCGGGTTGAGGTCACCCCAGCGCCAGGCAGCCAACTGGGAGGGAACTCCCGGGCGCTGAATTGCCGACTGCAGGGCTGCGGCGAGCAGCTCGTTGTAATTCTGAAACTGAGCCGGGAGCCAGCGCTGCGGCTGGTACAAGAGCACGTTTTCCAGCCACACCGGCCGCATGAACCACTCATAAGTCTTCCAGCTGAGCTGGCCGTCCTCTTTGCGGTCCGGCTGAGCCGTTCCCAGCTTGGGTTCGAGCAGGAGGCGACCGAGCTCTTCGCGCGCAGAGGCTTCCACCGCCGCAGCTGCCGAGTCGGCAAGCATGCGGCCGTCCCAGTTGCGCATCAGTTCGCGCGCCTCCCGCACCCGGGGCGAGATTCCCTTCACATGATCGAGCGCGTAGACAAAACGGTCGGCGCAAAAATGATCGAAGGTTGAGTAAACGTCAGTCTGCAGGGCCAGCATGTCCGCCGGGGTAAGCTTTTTGTCTGACTGGAGCACTCTGTATATTCGCGCCGTGCGGTAGGGCGGCCCCCACTCCGCGCTGAGGGAAAAGGGATACTTGTCGGGGGTGATGCGGCCATTGGCCGTGGCCAGGATGCCCGAGGGCGGGTTGAAGACGCTGGGCAACTTGTCGAAGGGCACAAATCCGGTCCACTCATGGGCGTTGTCGGCGCCGGAAACGGGCAGGCTGCCGTCGCCGGAGGCACGGATGGGCACGCGCCCGGTGGCCTGGTAGCCGATGTTGCCGTCCACATCCGCGTAGACCACGTTCTGGCCGGGCGCCACCCAGGTGGAAAAGGCGCGGCGAAACTCATCCCAGCTCTGCGCTGCATCAACGTCCACAAAGGGAAGCGAGAGCGAGTTTGAGGTGTAAAGAGTCCACTGAAGCGCGAGCTGACGTTTTTCGCCAGGGACCAGCTCGGTGATGATGGGCCCATGGCGGGTGACGAGCACGTCAAAGCTGACGTCCGGCCGGCCCTTTACGTGAATTACCTCGTGGCGGCGCTCAGGTTCCTGCCAGCCTTTGGGCGTCTGGTATTGTCCGCTGCTGTTGAAGTTTTCGATGAACACGTCTTCAACAGTAGGCCCGATATTGGTGAAGCCCCAGGCAATGCGCTGGTTATGTCCGAGGATAACGGTGGGCGTGCCGGGCAGCGTGACGCCGGCGACGTTGAAATCATCGGCCTTGAGATGGGCCTCATACCATAGGGCAGGCATTTGGTGGCCCAGGTGGGGATCGTTGGAGAGCAGGGGCTTGCCGGAAGAGGTGTGCGCCCCGGAAATGACCCAGTCGTTGGAGCCTATTTGCGGGCGAAGTTCGAAGCCGGAGGCCGCAGCCCAGGTCAGGGAAGAGCGGCCGCGCTCGTCCTGGCCCTGCGGCGGCGGTTGCTCAGTCAACTTTTGCGGATCCTGCCCCGGAGGATGGTCGCGCCAGGAGGAGTTGGGATAGAGGTCGGAGGTCAGATCTGGGCCCAGCTTGGCCAGAATTTTTTCACGCTCCAGGGCCACTTTGGCGGAGTAGTGGTTCAACTCCTTGATCATGTTGGCTTCGATTACCAGGGAGTCGGCGACGGTCCAGGGGCGTGGGGCGTAGCGCAGGATGCGGAACTCCAGTGGCAGGCGGTCGCGCTGCTCGGCGATGAAGTCGTTGACCCCGCGAGAATACGCTTCCAAGTAGGTACGATCGCGGGGAGAAAGCTCGTCAACCGCTTTCTCCGCCCGAGCCGGTAGGCCGAGGATTCGCTGTTCGCGATCGTGCTTGACGAAGGCCGGGCCCAGCACTTCGGCCATCTCACCGGATGCGAAGCGCCGCGTCATATCCATTTCCCACAGGCGGTCCTGGGCGGTGACATAGCCCTGAGCGAGGAAGAGATCTTCCATGTTGGCGGCTTCGATGGTGGGTACGCCGTGGTCGTCGCGAGTGACGGCGACGGGCGCCGAAAGCCCGGTGACGTTCAGGCTGCCGTCGAGCTGGGGAAGGGCAGTAGTGGCCTTATAGAACAGCCAGCCGCCGAGGGCGGCGGCGAGCAACAGGACCAGCACGGCAAGCGCAAAGAGCCAGCGCAGGGTCCGGCGCGCAGTACCGGCTTGGGGAAGAGCGATCTCAGGAGTGGCCATGGGGAGTTTCTGATTGTAGGGCGGGGGAGGCTGAGGAAACAACGAAAAGAGGGGCTAATTGAAAATGAATTTCATTTTCAACTAGCCTGCCCGCTTGCTATCCTGAACCGGGCCCCACGGCCGGCACTTCTTCATGCTGCAGAAGCGCATTGACGATCAGCCTCTGCTCTCGCGCGAAATGATGCAGGAGGCGGAGCAGATTCTGCACCGTCACCTCAAACGGGTGGGACTGAAACACACCGCCCAGCGTGACACCATCCTGCGCACCTTTCTGGAGACGCGCGAGCACCTCTCCATGGACGAACTGCACCGCCTGGTGAAGCGCAGGGACCCACGCATCGGCTTTACCACGGTTTACCGCACGCTCAAGCTGCTGGCGGAGTGCGGACTGGCCAGCGAAGTGGCCTTCCATGACGGCGTTGCCCGCTTCGAGCACCAGTACAACCGTCGCAGCCACCATCACATGGTGTGCACCGAATGCGGCAGCTCAGTGGAATTCTTCTCGCCCGAGGTGGACCGCCTGGAGCAGGAAATTGGCCGCAAGCACCACTACCTGACCACCCGCCACACCTTCCAGATCTACGGGCTGTGCGAGAGCTGCCGGAAGAAGGCCGCCAGCCGTCCCAGTTCATGAAAGACGGCGTTGCCTTATAGCGCAGTTTCTGCTAATGTCCGCGCCATCGAAAGAATCCCAGGGGCACTAAGGGCTCCGAACGACCGTTTCTATCTCGGGTTTCAGGAGGGGAGTATGCCGCGATTTTGCTCGTCATGTGGAGCGCCCGTGGCCGAGGGCGCAGTAACCTGCAGTTCTTGTGGAACCAGCGCAGCGCAGCCAGTGGGGGGAGGGGCGGCAGCCGCTCCCGCGGCCGTACCGTCGGCGGGCGGGCTGACCGACAACGTGGCCGGACTGCTGGCGTACATCACCATAATTCCGTCCATTATTTTTCTGGTGATAGAGCCTTACAACCGCAACCGCTTCGTGCGCTTCCACTCATTTCAGAATATTTTCCTCTGCGTGGCCATGATCGCGCTGGGCATCGTGATGAGCATTATCGGAATGATCCCGATGGTAGGACTGCTCACGCTGGTTCTCTGGCCGCTGATCGGGTTAGGATTTGTGGTGTTGTGGGTTATTTGCCTGCTGAAGGCCTATCAGGGACAAATGTGGAAACTGCCCTTTATCGGCGACCTGGCGGAGAAGCAGGCCAACGGATAGCCGGCAATCAGATTGTCAGGAGAGGCGGGGCAAGGAGCTCCGCCTTTATTTTTTCCACGACACGCGTCCATCTCCCTTCGTCGCGCATCTCATCATCTTCTCTGGTGACGGCGGCTTGACAGAAATTCCGCCAGATGTCATTTGTATTTGCTTTTGGTTTTGACGGCTGGCCTCCAAGGAAAGGTAAAGCTCCGGATCCGGGTGACGGGTGCGAATACGCGTTTTCTACCATGACCGCTGTTTCGATGGGGCCTGCTCTGCCGCCCTCTTTTCGCGCTTCTACCGGGAGCGGATTCGCGCCGACGCCGAATTTGTGTTCAGCGGGCTGCTGCACCGGGCCGGGTCGCTGTTTGACGAGGAAAAGTTCGATGGCGAGGAAAACGCCATCGTGGACTTCAAATATTCCCCTTCGCCCAGGATAACCTGGTGGTTCGACCACCACGAGAGCGCCTTCCTGAGCGCCGAAGATGCAGCCGCCTTTGAGCACGACGAGAGCAATCGCAAGTTCTACGATCCCGATTTCAAGTCCTGCACCCGGTTTATTGCTACGGTGGCGGAGAAGCGTTTCGGATTCGACACCGCGCCGGTGGCGGAGATGGTGAAATGGGCCGATATTATTGACGGCGCGCTTTATCCTGACGCTAAATCGGCGGTGGAGATGAAGGCTCCGGCCATGAAGCTGACCATGGTGATCGAGACCGCGCAAGAGCCCGGTTTCATCGTGCGCCTGATACCGCTGCTGGCCAGCCAGCCGCTGCAGCAGATCCTGGAGGAGCCGTTTGTGGCGCCGCTGCTGGCGCCGCTGCTGGAGCGGCATCAGAAATCCATCGAAGTGCTGCGCCAGCGCATTGAGTTCCGCGACGGAACCGTGTTTTTCGACGTTACGGACGGCGATTACGAGGGCTACAACAAGTTTGTGCCTTACTACCTGTATCCCGAGTGCGTGTACAGCGTGGGGCTGAGCAAGAGCAACTTCCGCAACAAGGTAGCGGTGGGCTCCAATCCCTGGTCGCCGCAGCCGCCCACGGTCAACCTGGCCAAGGTTTGCGAGCGTTACGGCGGGGGCGGACACGCGCGCGTGGGCGCCATCTCGTTTCCCACCAATCAAGGCGAAGAGGCGCGCAAAGCGGCGCAGGAAATCGTGACCGAACTGCGGGCCAGCTACCGGGAGCAGCAGGCGGCGGCTAAACTCAAACCCCAGCATTCGTAACACATAACGGTCCTCGATTGGCTTTACAGCAGTGCACGCCTTGGGGCAGAAAACATGTTGGCAGTGAGCCGATTCTTAAACTCCTAATCCTCTGTGCTCTCTGTGTCATCTGTGGTGAATAACCAGTGCAGGCGGTAGACTAGAGCTTGCTGGGGCTGAGGAGTCTGCCGGCATGTTGCGCCGCCGCAATCTGTTTCTGCGCGAATCCGCCGCAGTGGCGCTGGAGAATATCCGTTCCCACAAGCTGCGCTCGGCGCTCATGCTGCTGGGCGTTATTCTTTCTGTCTCCACCCTGATCGTAGTGATTGCCCTCATTTCCGGTATTAACACCTACATTGCGCAGCGGATCGCCAACATGGGCTCCAATGTCTTCCTGGTGAACGAGTACGGTTTCATTACCGACATCGAGGAGTTCGCGCGCGCCGTGCGGCGCAACCGCCGCATTACCTGGGAGGATTACCAGTACCTGCACGACAACATGCGCCTGGCCAAGGATGTGGGCGCGGAAGTGCGCACCAACGGCAAAGTAAAAGTGGGGCGGGAAAATCTGGACCAGGTAAGCGTGCGCGGCGTGACCGCCAATTTGGCTGACATGGATGTGGAGGACGTGGCGGCGGGGCGCTACATCTCGAATGGCGATAACGATCACCGCACCACCGTGGCCTTCATCGGCGCCGACATAGTCAAGCACCTGTTTCCTAAAGAAGACCCGATGTACAAGCAGATCCAGGTGGACGGGCGATGGTACGAAGTGGTAGGAGTGGCCAAGCCCCTGGGAACGGTGCTGGGCGAGCCGCAGGACGCATTCGTCTACATCCCCATCCAGACGTTCCTGAAATACTACGGCGAAGTGGAGCAGAGCCTGAACCTCAACGTGCAGGCGCGGGCGCCGGAGTGGATGGAGCGCACGGAGGATGAAGCGAGAATGCTGATGCGGGCGCGCCATCACCTGCAACCCGAGGACGACGACAACTTCGGCATTATCGCCTCCGCCACGGTACTCGAGCTGTGGCACAACCTGACGAGCGTGATTGCTGATTCGATGGTGGGTATCGTATCGGTGTTCCTTGTGATCGGCGGCGTGGTGATCATGAATGTAATGCTGGCCAGCGTGACAGAACGCACGCGCGAAATCGGTGTGCGTAAGTCCGTCGGCGCCAGGCGGGCAGACATCCTGGTGCAGTTTCTGGTGGAAGCTTCGTTCATGTCAGCGCTGGGCGGGGCGATCGGAATTTTTCTGGCTTACGTGCTGTCCGCCGTCGTGCGCGCCGCCAGCAGCATTCCCATGCTTGTGCCGCTAACGGCGGTGATCGCCTCGTTGCTGATTTCCACGGCCGTGGGACTGTTTTTCGGGATTTATCCGGCGCGCAAGGCGGCGCGGCTGAACCCCATCGAGGCATTGCGTCATGAGAACTGAAGCCGCCGGCGCCCAGCTTACGCCGGCCACGCCGCGCAAGCGCTTTGAGCTGGGGGAAAACGCGCTGATGGCGCTGGAAACATTGCGCACGCACAAAACACGGTCGCTGCTCACCGTCCTGGGAGTGGTAATCGGCATTGTCGCCCTCATTGGCGTGGCTTCCATCATGGTGGGCATGGACCGGCAGGTGCGCGACTTTCTGAACGATTACGGAACCCAGACTTTGTTCATCTTTAAGTGGAATCCGGGCATTCACCCTGGCGGGCGGCTGAGCGAGGAAGAGCGGACGCGCAAGCCGCTGACCTACGATGATGCCAAGGCGATCGCCGCCGAGTGCCCGGCGGTAAAGACGGTAGCCACGCAGGTATTTCCCCGCGTGTACAACTTTGGTCCGCAGAAGCTGGTGAGCGCGCGCTACGGCCACCACGAAGCCTTCAATATCCAATACTCCGGGGCCACGCCGTCATATCAGGAGGTTTACAACGCACACATCCAGCAGGGCCGGTTCTTCACCGAGGCCGAGGACCTGCACCGGGCCGACGTGGTGGTGATCGGCTACGACCTGGGTGACGCGTTTTTCCGACACGAAGATCCCGTTGGCAAAACCATTCTGGTGGCGGATACGCCTTACCGGGTGATCGGCGTGTTGCAAAAACGCAAAAGCCTGTTTCTGCGCGACCAATCAGCCGACCAGGTGGTGCTGGTGCCTTATCGTACATACGTGAAACACAATCCCAATGATGATGAGGTGTTTATCGGCGCCCAAGCCTATGAAGGACAGAAGGCAGCCGCACAAGACGAGGTGCGCGGCCTTTTGCGGCGGCGGCGCCGGGTCGCGTATGACAAGGGCGACAATTTCGGGATCTCCAGCGCGGAGGAAATCGCCAACCAGTTGCGGCAGATCACCGGCGCCATCGCATTGGTCACGGTGGTGATCAGCTCCATCGGCCTGCTGGTGGGCGGCGTGGGAGTGATGAACATCATGCTCATGTCGGTGACGGAGCGCACCCGGGAAATTGGTGTACGCAAGGCCATAGGCGCTCGACGCCGCGATATTGTGCGCCAGTTCCTGACGGAGGCGGTGGCTCTTACCGGTTCGGGGGGAATCATCGGAGTGCTGCTGGGAGTGGGCATCAGCCTGCTGATCAACCTGCTGCTGCCCAGTCTGCCTTCGGTGGTGCCCGCGTGGGGCATCATTCTGGGCGTGGTGATGTCTATGAGCGTAGGCCTGGTGTTTGGAATCTATCCCGCCTGGAAGGCGGCGGGGCTGGACCCGGTGGAAGCGCTGCGCTATGAGTAGTTATTCACCACAGAGGACACAGAGAGCACAGAGAATTTCAGTTTATTAAAGCAAGGCCCGGTCCTTACTAACTGAGCTATTGAACTAGCCTCACATCTTTCAAAATTCAATTCCTCTGTGACCTCTGTGGTGAGTTCGAAGTTTACGGGCGCGCTTCGTACACGATGTTGAAGGGCGTTTCCGTTGCGCGGCGGAAGCGGCTGAAGCCGGCCTTGGTCACCACCTCACGAATGCGCGCTTCGCCGGCCTGCGCTCCCAGGCAGAGGCCGACTTCCTGCGAGCGCGAGCAGGGTGTGCACAACAGCGTTGAGAAAGAGTAATACACTCGGCCCACGGGGTTGAGGTTGTCTTTGAGTTGGTCGTTGGCAAAGGGCTCGACGATCATCCAAGTGCCGTCCTTGGTCAACGACTGGCGGACATGCCTGGCAGCCCCCTCTGGATCGCCCATGTCGTGCAGGCAGTCGAAAACGGCGACGAAATCATAGTCTTTGCCCGTGTACTCTTTGGCTTTGGCGACTTCAAAGGTGACGCGGTCAGCGACACCCTCGCGCTTAGCGGCCGCGCGGGCGGCTTCGATGGACTTGTCGTGGTAGTCGAAGCCGAAGAATTTAGATTTAGGGAAGGCTTTGGCCATGAGCAGGGTAGAGGCGCCCTTGCCGCAGCCCACGTCGGCCACGCGGCCGCCTGCCTCAAGTTTTTCTTTCACGCCATGCAGCGAGGGAATCCAGGCGGCGACGAGATTGGCGGCATAACCGGGGCGGAAAAATTTTTCGCAGCCGTGAAAAACGCCGTCCACATGCTCATGCCAGCCCATGCCCGCGCCGCTGCGGAAGGACTCGGCGATTCGCGGAACCGCGGCCAGAGAACCCAGGGCCAGTTCGAACGCTCCGGGCAGGTACGCCGGGCTGTCCTCCTTGGCTAAGGTGAAGGCCTGTTCTTCGGTCAGGCTGAACTTATCTGTCCTGGCGTCATAGGTGATGTAATCGCCGGCGGCCTGGGACGACAGCCACTCGCGCAAATAGCGCTCGTCGGTGTTGGTCTTGGCGGCAAGTTCGGCCGAAGTCATGGGGCCGGAGGCCAAAGCCTTGTACAGGCCAAGCTTCTCTCCGATCACCACCATGCCGGTGTGAACCGCTGCGCCTAAATCAGTTACAAAACGTCCGATGAAAGCATTCAGTTTTTCCATATCAATGACAGGTGCCTGCGCTGTAGCCATAAGAATTTTCTCCTTTGAAATTGTGCCTCGAGACCGAGGGTTTGAGGATTGAAGAAAGCGACTAAAGCCCCACTCCAAGCAGGTCAGGATTTTCCTCCCAGGAGACGTCCAAAGTCAAGCCACGAGCCCACTTCGACTAACCGCGGGGGGCACAGAGAACACAGTGTTTCCGGTGAGCTTGGTGGTCAATACCATGCGGGACGGCTGGCTCGTCGGAAAACGAGCAAGTCGGTAGAAACTCTCTCTGCCGCTCGCTGTTTGAGCGGCACAGGGGGTCTTTCGACTTGGGCATACGCCCTCGCTCAAGATGACACTCACTTGGGTGTGCGCTCTCGCTGAAGATGACAGTCGAAAGGCGACATGGCCGTAATGATAAGCTTTCCGATTCAAATTTGAGCAGGAGACGAGCATGGGGAAACGGTTGTGTGCGTGGTTCGGTCTGCTGGTGTTTGCGGCGGTGGCGGCATGGGCGCAGAGCGCGCGCTACGACGTGGTGATCCGCAATGGGCACATCATTGATGGCACGGGATCGCCCTGGTATGCAGGCGACATCGGCATTCGTGATGGGCGCATCGCCGCGGTCGGCGACCTGGCTTCGGCCGCGGCCAAGCGCACCATTGATGCGCACGGCATGGTGGTGGCTCCAGGCTTTATTGACATGCTAGGGCAGTCGGAGCTGACCATCCTGGTGGATCCGCACCTGCCGTCGAAAATTTACCAGGGCATCACGACTGAGATCACCGGCGAAGGCGATTCGGCGGCGCCGCAAACTGACGCTACCATCCACGCCGACCGCCTCAGCTACGAGCACTACCACCTGACGGCCGACTGGCGGACGCTCGACCAATACTTCCAGCGACTGGAGAAACAGGGCATGGGCATCAACCTGGGCACCTACGTGGGCGCCACCCAGGTGCGGCGCGTAGTGTTGGGCGATGCGGACGTGCAGCCCACTGCGGCACAGCTCGAGCAGATGAAGACGCTGGTGGACCAGGCCATGCAGCAGGGCGCCATGGGCGTTTCCACTTCGCTGGAGTATGCGCCCGCACCCTACGCCAGCACGGAGGAGTTGATCGCGTTATCAGCGGAAGCAGCCAAGTACGGCGGCATCTACGCCACTCACATGCGCAGCGAAGGCGATGCGGAGATGGCATCGCTGGACGAAGTAATCCGCATCGGGCGCGAGGCGCATATTCCGGTTGAGATCTGGCATTTAAAGACGGCGGGCAAGCACAACTGGGGCAAGATGCCGGAGGTAGTGGCCAAGATTGATGCCGCCCGCGCCAGCGGAGTGGACATTGACGCCGACACCTACGCTTACACGGCGTGGTTCAACTCGCTTTCTGCGTTCATCCCGCCATGGGCGCACGACGGCGGCGACGCCAAGTTGATCGAGCGCCTAAAGGATCCCGCCACTCGCGCCCGCATCCGGCAGGACATGCAGACCCCGAGCAGCAAGTGGGACAACGAATGGGACGAGATTCCCGGGGCGCAGGCGGTGCTGATTGGCGTGGTGCAGAACCCGCAACTGCTGCCGCTGCAGGGCAAGACGCTGGCGGAGGTGGCGAAGCTGTGGAAGGAAGACCCGATTGACGCGCTCTGCGACCTGCTGATCAAAGACAACGCCTTTACCGGCGTGGCGGTTTTCGGTATGTCGGAGCCGGACGTGGTGCTGGCGCTCGAGCAGCCCTGGGTCTCGGTGGACAACGACTCTTCCGGGACAGCACCGACAGGACTGCTGGGGCAGGAGCATCCGCATCCTCGCGCTTACGCCACCTTTCCCCGCATTCTGCGCAAGTACGTACGCGAAGAACACAAGCTGAGCCTGCCTGACGCCATCCGCAAGTTCAGCGCTTTGCCGGCACAGCGCATGCATTTAACCGACCGCGGCGTGCTCAAGCAAGGCCTGTGGGCGGATGTGGTGGTGTTCGATCCGGCAACCATCCGCGATGTGGCCACGTTTGAGAATCCAAACCAGCTCTCGCAGGGAATGCAGTACGTGCTGGTCAACGGCGTTCCGGTGATTGAGGAGGGCAAGATGACGGATGCACTGCCGGGGAAGGTGCTGCGCGGTCCCGGGTCTGCAATGTTAAATGGTCAATAGTCGGGGAAGATGGAGCAAATGGCTGGCAGATCTCGCAGGTTACAGGGTTCGAAACAGCGCGCAATTTCCGGTGGGCGAACCCTGAAAGCTTAGACCTTGGCGGCAAAAGCGTTGTTGTTTTGGGTTTCCAGGGGCAAATTCTCACAGTTCTTGATGGCAGCGGCGATGCCAAAGCGGTGGCCGCTGGGCTGAGGCTCCACCCGCACCACGCTGGCATGGTAGCGAACACGGCGCTTGCCGTAGACAGACAGTTCCGCCGGCAGCACCATTTCCACCTGGATCATGGAGCCGTGAGCCAGCAATGTGTTGCAATACACAAATAAGCCGCGCTCATTGAGGTTGGTAACCTCAGTTTTCTCTCTAGCCGCAGCGATGCCGTAAGTAAGGACAGCAGGGATGCAAACGCGGTGACGACTGAGGACCCGTTTTTCGTCGGTGGAACCGGGGATTTCCGGAAAAACTTCCTGGAAAACCGCATCGTTTTTATCTTCCACGCTGGGTTCCTGCCCGGTCAGGTACTGCGAAAGAGATAGCAAACGGGCGACGAACTTTTTCCATCCTTTGGCCTCATTAGCCGTCGCATTGGTCATAAACGCACCTCGGTAGCCCCTAACGTGGGCCGGAAAGAAAACCAGTAATTGCATCGCCGCGGTTGTCTTGCAGCAAACCGAGGACCGAGGCGACGATTACAAATAAAACCCCGAACACCAGTGGGTAGCGAGCTACCCGGGTCTCGTTCTCCTGCCACACGCTTAGGAGGGCGGCTTTCATCTTGCTTCCTGAACTGGGAATTAGCGTTTCCAGATTCCGCCAATAGTCGCTAAGCGGCAACATCACTAAAGTAATATTTACCTGAAACACAAAGGGAACTACCTTGGCACTTGCACGACTTTTCACCGCCAAGGAAACTGGCGTTGTTTGGGGAAGGGACTGGGAAATGGACAGCGCAGCGATTCTGATGATTCTGTTTGGCTCGGTTATTTCCGTAACCACCGCGCTCACTTTCATGGAAGTGCGGCGGATGCGGAAAACCGGCGTCGTAAAATAATTGACCTAACCTCTCAAACGGGCGGCGACGCCGAGGGAGAAGTATGTCTAAGCACCTCGGCGGCTGCGCGGTAGCCGCTTGCGATAGCGCCGTGCACGGTGGCGTGGTGGCCCTGAGAATTGGTCGCTTCACCTGCAAAGAAGAGGCTGTGGTCCAGCGGAGCTGCCAGTTCGCGCTGCGCCTGCTCCGCGCCGCCCGTCTTGACATAGCTGTAGGCGCCGCGGGAAAAGGGGTCGGTTTGCCAGTCGTGGATATAGCCAGCCTGCAAATGGCGGCCCACGCGCTCAGCGGTTATTCCCAGAATTCCTCCCAGCGCTTCTACTGCTTTCCCCGTAATAACTGATGCCGGCTGCCCGCATAGCTGCTGGGCTCGCGGACCAGCAGTCCAGGCAACTAACACAGGCGCGTGCGAAGGCAGCTTGCTCCACCAGGTAGGGAAGCAGGGATTGTCTGAGAAAAGGAACTGCATCTTCTCCAGGCTGGCGGACGCTCCGGCCAACGCCTCCCCTCGCCAGAAAGCTTCGTGAAACACCAAAGTGACATGAACTGCGGTTCCCATGGCCAACTGCGAAAGGGCTCGCTGCTTTATGTCCAAGGCGGGAATGAAATGCACAGCCCCCGGGGATGTCGGTGGCAGTTGCAGGATGCTTAGGGGAAGGGTGATGACCGCGCTCGGAGCATTGCAAATTGGCAGGGGCTCACCTTGGGGAGAGGCAGCCTCAATCTCCACCCGGCCTGGCTGCCAGCGAACCGTCTGCACCACGTGGTTCAAGCGCAGCTGGGCAAGCGCAGGATCAATGCTCCGGCGCAGGGCCTCGATGAGGACCTGATAGCCATCAGCCATGCGGAATTGACGGTCGCCATCAATCTTTTCTTCGGCGTTCTCGCCCTCGACAATGGAGCGCAGGCTGATGAGCTCGGCATTGGCGGCGTGAAAGCCCTCGACGTAGGCCGTAGCCCAAAGTCTCGATTCGGCGGACAGGTCGGCGCAGTACTCGTCCAGGAAGCGCCGGAAGGAGATGTCCGGCCCCTGGTAGTTCTGCATGCGCTCGAAAACCGGGCTGCGCTCAGAGGGGAATTCGTCCGGGCACAATTTGCCATTGTGCGCATACCAGAAGTCGCCGCGCAGTTCGTCAAGTTTGAGGCCGGCTTTCTCAGCCAGGTGGAAGATCTCTGGCGGACGGCCATGGACGAACTCGGCGCCCAGTTCAATGGGCACGCCGGGAGAGGTGGCGGGCACAGTCAAAATGCGTCCGCCCATGCGGTCGCGCGCCTCCAGAATGGTAACTCGATAGCCGGTGGCCGTGAGTGCCTGCGCTGCTGCCAAGCCGGCCGCACCCGCGCCCACGATCAGAACATCGCTAGAAGAGGCCACCATCTGTAGATGGTAGATGCCGGCTGGCAGTTGGTGAAAGCCGCCTTCTTTGTGATGGCGGGACTGCACCTTGCACTCACTCCTTTCGCAAGAAAATCCAGACTGTCAGACTCCAGCGAGGGAGCCAGCTTCCGGCTTGCGGGTTATCCGCCCAAACGCTCTTAGGTTGCGTGAAAACCAGAGCGGCAGTAGCCAGGCTAACGACTGAACAATGAAACCTTGGCAATAACGGATTTACCCGGTCCACGTCAAACCTCCATAGGTGAGGGATGAATGCTGACGGATTTGCGTGACGCGATGCGGCAGTTGCGGAAGGCGCCCGGCTTTACCACAACCGCTTTGATCACTCTGGCACTAGGGATCGGAGCCACGACGGCAATCTTTACGCTGGTGGACCAGGTGATGTTGAAGTCGCTGCCAGTTGCGAATCCAAGCGAGTTATGGAAGATCGGGGATAAAGATCGCTGCTGCAACTGGGGCGGCTATACGCAAGGTGACGAGGGAGACTTTGCGTTGTTCTCGGGGGAGGCGTACCGGCATTTTCGTGCGCACACGCCGGAGTTCGTCGATCTCGCAGCACTGCAGGCCGGCAACGCACCTCTGGGGGTCCGCAGAGCGGGATCGCAGGCACCGGTAGATACGCGCAATGGGGAGTATGTCTCTGGGAATTTCTTCAGGACCATGGGCGTGCAGCCTTGGCTCGGCCGCTTGTTCACTGACGAGGACGATAAGGAAGGTGCGCCTCCCGTGGCGGTGATGAGCTACCGAATATGGCATGAGAAGTACGGATCTGATCCTTCCGTAGTCGGTGCGGGCTACCAGATCAATGGGCATCCCTTCACCGTCATTGGCGTGGCTCCGCCCGGGTTCTTCGGAGCGAAGCTGGCTGAGTGGGGCATGCCGGATTTCTGGCTGCCATTGACGACCGAGCTAATGATCGATGGGCCGACGGCGCGGCTGAAGCAACCACAGACCAACTTCCTGGACCTGCTTGGAAGAGTACGTCCGGGAGTGAATCCCAAGCCGCTCGAGGCAAAACTGAAGGTGGAACTTCATAACTGGCTGGCCAGCCACGTTCCCGATATGGATCCGGGCGAAAAGCAACTCTGGCAACAGCAAACGCTGCATCTGGTCCCGGGCGGCTCGGGCGTGACAGCGCTTAGGGATGAATATCAGGATGGACTGAAGCTGCTTCTGATTGCTGCGGGATGCGTACTGCTAGTGGCGTGCGGGAACCTGGCCAATCTGATGCTGGCACGCGGGTTGAAGGATCGTGGCCAAACCTCGATACGAGTAGCGTTGGGCGCGTCGCGACCGCGAATTGTTCGCAAATCGCTGGTTGAGTGCGTGATGCTCGCTGCCATCGGCGGGGCCCTGGGAATCGCCGTCGCCTACGCAGGAACAAGGTTGATTCTACATCTGGCTTTCGAGAACGGCGGCCCCAATAAATATGTGCCCATCAGCGCGACTCCATCTTTGCCTGTGCTGTTGTTCACACTGGGTGTGTCCGTTCTGACGGGAATCATATTCGGGATTGCGCCGGCGTGGGTAACTTCGCATGCTGATCCGGTTGAGGCACTCCGCGGGGCCACCCGCTCCGTGGGGAGCGGTCGCTCGTGGGCGCAGAAGTCGCTGGTGATTGCGCAGGGGGCCGTCTCTGTGGTGCTGCTCTCCGCGGCGGCTCTGCTCGGGCAGAGCCTGCGGAACCTGGAGCACCAGAATTTTGGATTCGAGACGCAGAGCCGATATATCGCGTGGATCGACCCCAGTTTAGGCAATTACAAGTTGGAACAAATGGACCTGCTGCTTCGGCAAATCGTCGATCGCCTGCGCCAGATTCCGGGTGTGCGGATGGTGACCGCCGCGCTCTATGCCCCGATGTCAGGTGATAGCTGGAACAACGGCATTCGCGTGGAGGGCCGGCCTGAACCCCCGGCCAAGGAAGATACAGGCTCGGGATTTGCCCGGGTGATGCCGGAGTTCTTCGACACCGTCGGCGCCAAAATTGTGCTGGGCAGACCGATCACAGAAGAGGACACCGCGGCAACACGGAAAGTAGCGGTAATCAACGAAGCGTTTGCCAAGAAGTTCTTCAAAGACCACAATCCGATCGGGCAGCATTTTGGACCCGACAAGATCAAGTATTCCGCAACGTACGAAATCGTTGGAGTCGTGAGGGACATACGCTACATGACCTGGGGCATGAAAGAGCCGATCCGCCCGATGTACTGGGTGCCGGAGGCGCAGTTCGTGCAGTGGGACGATCCGGCGTTCGCAAGTGGAGAAATATGGTCGCACTACTTGAATAACGTTGTGATCTGGGCGCCGGGAGATCCGCCCGGCATGGAAGACCGCGTGCGCAAGGCGCTGGCGAGCCTCGATCCAAACCTTGTTCTCTACAATGTCGACCCATATGAGAAGGTGGTGAGCGGTCAGTTTCAGCAGGAGAAAATGATCGCGACACTGACCTCACTCTTCGGTGTGCTTGGGTTAATCCTGGCTTCGGTCGGTCTGTATGGAGTTCTGGCGTACATGGTGGAACAGCGCACGAGCGAGATTGGTATTCGCATGGCCTTGGGGGCGAACCGCGGGCAAGTCACAAGAATGGTGCTGCGGGGGGCCTTCTTGCAGATTGGCATCGGGTTGGCAATTGGCATTCCGGCAGCGATCGGCGCAGGTTGGCTGATGACAAATCAGTTGTTCGGCGTCAAACCATGGGATCCGATTATGCTAGCAGTGGCTGTACTCGTGCTCAGCTTGGCCGCACTGCTGGCGTCGGCGATCCCGGCCCGCCGTGCCGCAGGCGTAGAGCCGATGGTAGCACTGCGGAACACGTAATCACTTATCCGGTCGTTCCACTCCGCATCGGCAGTGATTATGCCCTTGTGAGCAGTCAACACAAAAGGCAGCGGGAACCCTCTGGCAAGAAATGAATCATCATCAGCGGCCGGCGGCGGTGGCGGCTGCTCCGCCGCCATATTTCTGCAGCCACTTCAGCTCTTCGCGCACCTTGATTTTGCCGTGCCAAGGATTATTGCCCAAGCTGTGGCCTTCGCCGGGAAAAAGAAGCAGGGCGCAGGGCACGCCCAGGGACTTGAGCGCATGCTCCAGCAGGTACTGCTCGAGGATGCTGACGCGAATGTCCTGGGAGCCGCCGACAATGTGTGTGGGCGTAGTCACCTTGTTGATCTGCCAGAGCGCGGCTTCCTGGTTGTACATGGACTCCGCTTCCCAGGGGCGACCGCCCAGGTAGAAGGCGTAGTCGTAGGTGAGGTCGTCGTTGCCCCAATTGGCAGCATGCTCCACCGCCCCCGCTCCGGTCATGGCGGCCCTGAAGCGCGTGGTCTGAGTGATCAGCCAGTTGGTCATGTAGCCGCCATAGCTGTAGCCGGCCACAGCGAGGCGGTCGGGATCGGCGATGCCGTCTTTCACGAGCGCGTCTATACCCTCGAGGATGTCCTTGCCTGGGCGGGAGACCAGGTGGGGAACAATCTGGCTCATGAACTTGTCGCCGTAGCCGCTGGAGCCACGGTAGTTGGGCTCGAAGACGAGCCAGCCATTGGTGGCGGCCATCGCCGCCCATTGATACCAGTCGGCTTCAAAGTGGTCGCCGTCGGCATCGGCGGGGCCGCCGTGGATGAGAGTCAGCATGCGCAGGTGCTTTTCGCCGAAATGGCCGGGAGGATAGATGAGCATCCCCTCGACGGGCGAGCCATCATCGGCGGTCCAACGGTAGGGCTTGCCTTCCGGAAGCGCGCGCTCGGTGAAGAGCTTGTTGAAAGCTGTGATCTGGCGGGCATTGGCCAACTGGTCCGCATTCTCGGCGAGATAGACTTCCGCCGGCCGCTGCAGGGAAGAGTAAACGATGGCGACGCGCGGTGAGTGGTCGGCAACGGCCGGCGTGTCATAGGTGCCAGGCCAGCCAGCTTTCTTTTCGAAGCGGCCATTCGCTCCGCGCTCCTCGTAAACCTGCACTTGAGTTCCCAGGCGTGCGGGAGCCAGCAGGTCGCCGGAGGAGGTGATTTCAAACGGACCCAGAGGGCCGCCAAAATTGGCTGCCCAGCGCGTGGTCTGGCCGCTGGCTACGTCCAGCGAATAGACGCGAGACTGCAGGTCCTGATACTTGCCGTCCACCGAACCCAAATCCACGCGGAAAAAGAGCTGACGGCTGTCAGGGGACCAGCGCAGGTGTTCTTCGAGGGCGTTGTTATGCGTCAGTTGGCGCGCCGACTGCGAGCCAGGATTAGTCACATCTATGCTGTAAATCTCATACGGCTTCACCCCTTCCACGCGCTCGGAGATGGAGCCGGTGGAGAAGGCCAGCGTATGCCCGTCGGGAGAGGGCGCGAGATCGGCAACGCGATACTCGGAGCTAGTCAGGGCACGGGCACCGGGTGTGGCGGGTGGCTGTTTCTCTTTCTTCTCCTTGTCTTCTGCAACCTTGGCGCTTTCGGCGGCATGGCGGGCGAGCGCGTCGTCCAAAACCAGAGCGTATACCGTATCGCCGCGCTCCTCTTCCCGGTACTGAACGACATCTTTCCACTCTTTTTTGTAAGCCTCATTCTGGTCCGGCGACCAGGGAGTGCGAGTGGCGAAATAGATGGCGCGAGAGTCGGGTGACCAATCGTAGGTGTGCACCGACTCAGCTCCGGAGGTGATGGGGAAGGCTTCGCCGCCATCAGGCGAGATGAGGTAGATCTGCGCAATGTGCTTTTTTTCGCTGCCTCGGCCGGGAGAGTTTTCCTCTTCGTTTTCCGACGAGACCTGGCGGTCGGAGGAGAAGGCGATCCAGCGCCCATCGGGCGACCAGCGGGGATCGGAGTCGTGCCCGCTCTGCGTCAACTGCACCAGAGATCCCCCGCCTTGGCCGTTGTCGCGATAAAGCCAAAGGTCTTTGCGGAAGGTGTTCTGGTTCCAGTCAGGGCGCTGGGTGCTGATCACCACGGCGCGGCCGTCGGGCGCAAGCTTCACCGCGGTGATCTCGACAGAATTGAAGAATTCATCCAGGGTGAGCAGACGCTTTTGCGCGGCAGCAGTGGCCATAACAAACATCAGAAGCAGCGCGAGTACAAGGAGGCAGCGTGACTTGGGCATCATGTTGAGGATCCCGGGAAGGGAAGTAGGTATATACACCGCGGGAGCCTGCGGTGGCAACGCGGCAGACAGCGGACACAAGAGCGGGGTGCAGCCGTCACAAGGGCGAGTGATCCCAATTACGGAAAGCAGGCGGCAGCGCCAGTAGGCTGAGATCACGGCCAGCGAGAGGACGGCGCGGCGGACTGGCAGTGAGGCCAGCGCTTCTATCCCCGCCACCCGCGGGCCCTTGGAGGAAGAGCATGCTGCAAACCAAGAAATTCGCAATTTTGGCTCTGATGCTGCTGGTGGGCATGGGAGCGGCGGCGCAGAAGATCAAGAGAGTGCCGGCGCGCTACGTCTCACCGGTTTCCGGTAAGGAGATGTACATCAACCACTGCGCCGCCTGCCACGGACAGGACGCCAAGGGCGATGGCCCGGCGGCGACGGCGCTGAAGACCATGCCGGCAGACCTGACCACGCTGGCTGAGAAAAATGGCGGCAAATTTCCGGCCAACCACGTTTACAGTTCCATCGTGGGGGACCTGAATGTTCCGGCGCACGGCACGGCGGAAATGCCGATATGGGGCAATGTATACCGCGCCATGAGCAAAGGCCATGAACCGGAAGTGCAGCAACGGGTCAGCAACCTGACCGAGTATATACAGTCGCTGCAGGTTAAATAGTCGCGGTCGAAAAGAACAATCGTTGGGCGCGCCCGGCAATGGCGGCGCGCCCCGGGAAATTAATTTCCCCTCGAGGCAGCGCTGACGAGAAACATTGCTGTGTCAGCGAGCAGTGGTCATTTGGCCCCTGTCCGCCAGGCCAGCACATTTCGCATATCTACCGACACCTGCGCGTTCCCGCGCAGCCACTCCGGATACAGGCGGTTTTTCGTATAATGTGCCTACTGTGCCCAAATATTCGATCGTGGTCCCCCTGCACGACGAGCAGGAGAACGTTACCGAACTCTACGACCGCCTCAAGGCGGTAATGGAAACAACGGGAGAGAGCTTCGAGCTGGTGCTGGTGGACGACGGCAGCGTGGACAACACGTTCGCCCTGCTGCGTGAGATTGCGGCGATTGACAGCCGGGCGACGGTGGTCAAGCTGCGGCGGAACTTTGGGCAAACTTCAGCCCTGGCAGCGGGGTTTGACCACGCGCGTGGGAAGTACATCATCGCCATGGACGGCGACCTGCAGCACGATCCCGCCGACATTCCCATGTTTTTGGAGAGGCTGGCCGAGGGCTACGACATTGTGAGCGGCTGGCGCAAGCGCCGTATTGACAACTTGTGGCTGCGGCGTATTCCTTCGCGTTGCGCCAACTGGCTGATGGCCGAACTGAGCGGGGTCAATATTCACGACTTCGGCACCACTTTCAAGGCCTATCGCCGCGAGGTGCTGGATGGCATACCACTATACGGCGAGCTGCACCGTTTTATTCCCGCGCTGGCTTCCTGGCAAGGCGCCTCTATTTGCGAGGTGCCTATCCGCAACGTGAACCGGGAGCATGGCAATTCGCATTACGGGCTATCGCGCACCTTCCGCGTTTTCTTTGATCTGATTACCATCCGCTTTCTGCTGCGCTACCTGTCGCGGCCACTGCACTTTTTCGGCAGCCTGGGCATGTGCAGCATCCTGGCCGGCACGGCGGTATCCCTCTGGCTGTTGGGAGAAAAGTTCCTGCAAGGCACGCACTTGATGAGCGAGCACGGGCCGCTGATGATCTTCGCGGCGGTGCTCATCCTGGCGGGAGTGCAATTGCTTGCCCTGGGCCTGCTGGGGGAAATGCAGGTCCGCCACTTCCATGAGCCAGCCCATCGCGCTCCTTACGCTGTGGACCGCATCCTGCGCACGCAGAATGAAGAGCACAGCGTGCAGGAGTAACTGACCGCCTAACAAACTTCCTCGAAGTGTGCTGTGGAGGCAGTGAATTGTAAACAGTCGGCTTGACACCCCTGCCTTGCCACATTGCGGGCGGGCAGAATGCATCCGTTCCGCGGTAATCGGCATCTTTGTCACAGAGCTAACCCTTCATGCGTCGGCCCAATTTGTTGCGCCTTACATTTGCTCTTGGTCTCCTGTTAGCCCTGCTGGGATGTGGAAATGGGAACCAGGTGAAGCCCGCCAATCTGAGCGGCAACTGGACTGCCAATCTGCAAAAAGCAAACGGAAGCACAGTGTTCTCGTTCTCCTCTTCCATCACGGAAGTGGGAAACACAGTGCTGAATGTGTCTGGTGTGAGCTTCAACCCGGCCACCTCGTGCTTTCAGTCTCAGGTAAGCGCTTCCGGCATCGCGCAGTTTTCCAGCAGCGGCTACGGTTACTACACGGGCGGTGGCGTGACGGTCATGTCGCTCACCGTCAAAGGCTTAGCGGCCGGAGGTGGGGCCGACACTTTAACCCTGCAGGGGTCGGCAAACCCGGACAATTCGATATCGGGGACATGGACGCTAAATGGCGTCTCGGCGACCTGCTCCGGCTCTGGCGGCTTCACCATGACCCGGCATTGAGGTAAGTAAAAGCGGTTTGCCCGCCCGCATTTTCCATCTACAATCAGCCTTCCCTATGAGCAAGAAGCACGTGGGCCGCGGTCACGTCAGCCGGCAGCAGAAGAATTACTGCTTTGCCTGCGGCAAGAACAATGCCGAAGGCATGCGCCTGAGGTTCTCCTACGACGAGAAGAAGCAGCGATTTATCAGCCGCTTTCGCCTGGGGCGACGCTACACGGGACCGCCGGGCCACGCCCATGGCGGGGTGATTGCCACCATATTGGATGAGGCCATGGGCAAGGTGAACAAGATCCACAATGTGGTGGCCCTTACCTCTGACATCACGGTGAAGTATCTGAAGCCGGTGCCGTTGAACAAGCCGCTGCGCGTGGAAGGACGTGAAGTAGGCGTGCGCGGGCGGCGTCATATCAACGCGGCGGAGATCGTCAATGTGCGCGGCGAGGTGCTGGCGCGCAGCCGGGGAACGTTTGTGGCTATTGATCCAAAGCGGATGTTCGCGAAGTTTGTAAAAAGATAGCTGGCCAGCTGGCTTGGCTTCTAGCTCTCTAACGGCTGTTTCAAAAATATCTCCTCCGGTCGTTACCCCAATGCCCTGCGACTTGAGGGCGCGTGTCAATACTCTGTCGGTAACGAAATTCGTTATGGCCCGTCTACTATGTGCGTGAGCAACTTTGACTTTTAACCGCACTTGTTATGCGCTTTTGCGTAGCGTGACGTAGTTCGCTAGAGCAATGATCGGCTTCAGCAAAAGCGTCAGAGTTGTGCCGTACCTGGCGCGCAACGCCACCGGCATCTCTCTCATCCTGATCCTCTTCCTTTGCGGCGTGTACGGCTCATGCAGCGGGCAGGAAACTCCATCGGCAGCATCCGAAATCGCCGATTTTCCGAAGTTAGAGCCCGCGCTCAAGTTCCTACGCGGCCGCAACGCGCGAACCTATGCAATCACGGCTCCGAACGGAATCGACGAAGCCACCTACGTCAAGATCGGGGGAATCGAGCAATGGATCACGATTCGCGGCGAAGACCGCAATAACCCGGTGCTCCTGTTTCTGCACGGCGGGCCCGGAGATGCTACCAATCCCTGGGGGTACGCAGCGTTTCGCAGTTGGCTGAAGTATTTCACTGTTGTGCAATGGGACCAGC
>DATFDP010000244.1:0-5887 GCA_035252015.1 Terriglobales bacterium | reverse complement strand
GTGAAATCGCCATCTCACTTTTCATTGTTTCACCGCTAGGAAAAGACCGTTCTTACCAGCACACTATTCAGGAGCCAAATGCCAAGCGTTAATTTCCAGACGCTGCTTCACGGTGTAAACGTGCGGTAATATGCCAGCCCGCTGAGCGTGGCGCGCAGCGTCTTACCATGCACCGGGGTGTCGAAGGTGATGCGCTCGCGCGAGGGGCGGTGTTCCACGGCCGCAGCGAAATAGCCGCCCGGCATGGGAGTCAGCGTCATTTCCTCGCCTTCGGGCGCTATAAGCCAGAGCTTCCCTTTACGCAGCACGATGCGGAAATTGTTAAACCAGGGGTGCGCCGCGCGGTAGTGGCCGACGTAGCCGGACCACTGCGACGGGTGGGGAAATTGGCGCGGTCCCACGTAAGGCTCGTTGGTGAACCACTCCCCGCCATAGAAAGCTTCCACAACTTTTCCTTTTTCGCGGCTGAAGCGGAGGTCAAAAAGGGCAAAGTCCGGATTGGCTACGAAGAAGGCGTCCTGGCCGCGCGGCTGAAGCGTCACCTTCTGGCCCCTGTAGTCGAGGCTCAGCTGCCCGCCAATATTGTTGACCACAAAGCTGCGGCCGTCCGTGGCGGTATAGGTTCCGGCATACTCGCCCGCACCCGGCACGACAGGGGGCTCCTCGGGGAGTTGCGGCAGGGCGCTGCCTTCCTGCGCGGCCCGCACTACCTTCAGTGTGAAGGAAGTTATGTCGTCCGGGCCCAGGGGCGCGTTCTCCAAGGCCACCACACCCAGGCCGTTATCGAGGTCGCCTTCTATGCGCGAGCTATAGCCGATCATCCCGCCGGAGTGCCCGATGTAGCGGTGTCCCTCCACTTCGCGGCTAAAGATACCGTAGCCGTACCAGGTGTTCACTTCTTCCGGTACCTTCACCGCTTCTTGCGTAAGCAGTTTCCAGCTTTCTTCGGAGATGATGCGGCCCTTCGGACCGGCCCCGTGATTCAGCAGCATGCGCAGGTAGGCGGCCATGTCCGGCGCCGTGGAAACGATGCTGCCATCTCCCGCGGCATACTCCTGCCAGGGGGAGGGGATGAGGGGCTCGGCTGGGTTATAGGGCCGGTCGTCATAAAGCGGCGCATACCCGACCGCCAGCCGCTGGTACGTGTCGTGGGTGAAAATGGCATCGCTGTGCTTCATGCCCAGCGGCTGCAGGATGTGGGCGCGTACCGTTTCGGCGTAGGGGTTCCGCGTGATCTCCTGCAGAACGTACCCCATAATCTGGTAGCCGATGTTGGAGTAAGCAAAGTACCTGCCCGGCTCGTAACCGGTCCAGCGGTCGCGGACGCCGGCGGCCTGGTAAAGCGAAGAAGGCACATCGTCGCGGTCGCGCGGCAGGCCGGCAGTGTGGGTCATGATGTCGTGCCCTGTAATTGGCCGGTAGTTGGAGTGAATGGAGAACCATGGCAAGTAGCGGGTGATGGGCTGCTGGGGGTCAAACTTGCCTTGCTCGCGCAGTTGCAGCAGTGCAATCGCGGTAAAGGACTTTGAGATAGAGCCAATCTCAAACAAAGTGTCGGGCGTGATGGGCTGTTTGGTTCTTACGTCGGCGTAGCCGTAGGTACGAATCCGGATCAGATGGTTGCGGTCGGTGATGGCGAGGACGAGGCCGGGTACTTGCTCCGCCTTCATCTGCCGGGCGACATAAGAGTCAATCAAATTGTAGGCGGCGTCCCAGTTGGGCCTGGATTGTGCTCCTGCCAGCGATGTAAGGAGACAGACTGCGGCGGTGAGGCGGCCGATTTTCATGATTTTCTCCGGAAGTAAACGGGGAGATTATCGAATCACCCTAGCGCTGGCAAGGAGGTCAAACGCGTCGGCTGGTTGTCGGCTGAATGCTGAGTTGAAAGCTTCAGGCGGAGGCGGCGTGGCCGGAGATGACCCGGGAGATGACCTGCAGCAACTGTCCGGGGTCGGGCTCGATTTCGAAATCGGCCGACGAAGTGGGCTGCTCGTCAAATCTCCTCAGCGCGATAACCGGAGCTGTTGTGTGAGTACGAAAGGCGGCGACCAGGGCCTCTTTCTCGGGACTGGGAATAGAATGGCCCAGGACAAACAGGTCAAACCGCGACCCCCGGTTGCAGTGTTGCAGGGCATGCCCGAACTCCGAAGCTGAGACTACCTCGCAACCGAGACTTTCTAAGAGTAATTGACGGCTGCTCAGCAGAGCTTGATCGTAGGAAACGGAGAGGATTCGGGTCATGACGCCTAACTCGACCGTTAGCCAGAGCCACGCTACACCCGAATACCTCACGGCGCAAGCCCTTACTTATGAAATGGTTAAATGGAATATGCGAGCATTTGATAGCAATGGATTACACATATTCGCTTTTTCTGCCAACATCCCTGCTCTTCCCCCGGACTGGTCCGTAGGCGCGACTCACAAAATTCGCGTTCTCCGCTGAGCACTGAATCCTGAGCTGAGTGGTTGCCACAGTGTTACAATCTACGAGTTTAAAGGTCAGCGGTAAGGCGAACTGAGGCGCTACCAACGCCGCATCGCCAGGGTGGCGAGTTCCCCGGTACTCGCCCAGCCAATCGAGTTGCGTGAACCTGCCCCGACTGCAAGTGAGGGGCAAACCTTTTTCCCAAATCCAGCGAGGTCAATATGGAACACGCGCGAGCCGGCCTGCAGAAAATAGTTGTTGATTCTTTACGCCGGGCCCCAGCCGAAGAAGCTGCCGTGCTGGCATGGCCGCTGGTGTGCGGTACAGCGGTGGCCGATAAGACCCAGGCGCTGGACCTTAACGACGGTGTGCTGAGGGTGCAAGTGCCCGACGCCGCCTGGCGCACTCAACTGCTGGGCCTGGCCCCGCAATATGTGGCGGCGGTGAACCAGTTCACCAGCCATAACGTCCGCCGTATTAACTTTGTGCTCCCGGAAGAAATGCGGGCGAGATCACAGTCGTAGGCTGCGTTTTCCGGCAAACAGGTTTCAAGATTTCTCGCTTCGTCCCAGCTGCCGCTGCGTCCGAAACCTGTTAAACCTTGAAACTTTAAAACTCCAACTCAAAATCCCTAATCCTGCAAAATGCAATGAAAGTCACGGACTCCGATGTGCTGCACGTCGCTGAACTCGCCAACCTGGAGCTCACGCCCGAAGAGCGCGCCGGGATGCTCAGGGACCTGAACTCCATTCTGGAGTATGTGGACAGGCTGAACCGACTGGACACGTCGGGCGTGGCGCCTATGGCGCAGGTTTCAGAGCGTTACGGCGTGGACCAGCATAAGACCGGCAGCGAACGCTTTGCCTATGCTTCCCGCGACGACATTTTGCACGGCTTGCGCCCCTCTTTGGAGCGGCAGGAGGCGCTTAGAAACGCGCCACAAAGTGATGGCACGTTTCTTAAAGTGCCGAAGGTGATTGAACGCTAAACCCAGGTTTCAGGGTTTTGCAGCTTGCGAAACCTGAAACTTTTGAAATCTTCTTATCGAAACTCGAAGCCTGAAACTAAGTTGAAGAATCTCGACCTCAACCTTCTCACCATCGAATCCGCGCGCACCGCAGTGCAGGAGCGGCAAATCACTGCCACCGCGCTGGCGGAGAGCCTGTTCCGCAAAATTGAGAAGGAAGACGGCGAGATTCACGCCTACCTGTGCCTTGCGAAAGAACGGGCGCTCGCCCAGGCGGCGCGTATGGACGTGCTGGCCGATCGTGGCGAGCCTCTGCCCGCGCTGGGCGGCGTGCCGCTGGCGATCAAGGATGTGATGGTGACCAGCGGCGTGCGAACCACCGCCGGCTCCAAAATCCTGCAGAACTTTGTTCCTTCTTACGACTGCACGGCGGTAGCCCGCCTGGAGACGGCGGGAGCGGTGGTGCTAGGCAAGACCAACTGCGACGAGTTCGCCATGGGCTCGTCGAATGAGAATTCCGCTTTTGGCCCGGTGCGCAATCCGCGCGACAAGAGCCGGGTGCCCGGCGGTTCTTCCGGCGGCTCGGCGGCGGCGGTGGCTGCCGGCATGGCGGTAGCGGCGCTAGGCTCCGATACTGGCGGCTCCATTCGCCAGCCTGCCTCCTTTTGTGGTGTGGTGGGCCTGATGCCCACTTACGGCCGGGTTTCCCGCTATGGCCTGATCGCTTTTGCCTCCTCGCTAGACCACATTGGGCCCCTGGCCAAGACGGTGAAGGATGCAGCACTGTTGCTTGGCATCATCGCCGGGCGCGATCGCATGGACTCGACCTCTGCGGAAGTGCCGGTTCCCGATTACACCCAGGAGATTGGCCGCCCGGTGAAGGGAGTGCGACTAGGCGTCCCGCGTGAGTATTTCGGCGAAGGCTTGGATGCGGAAGTGCGCGCTGCGGTGGAAGCCGCCATTCAGGTGCTGGCCCAGAAGTGCGGCTGCGAGATCGTCCCTATTTCTCTGCCGCATACCGAGTATGCCATTCCCACTTATTACCTGATCGCCACCGCTGAGGCCTCTTCCAACCTGGCGCGCTACGATGGCGTGCGCTATGGCTTCCGGGCGGCAAAAGCGGGCACGCTGGCGGAAATGTATCGCCGCACGCGCGACCAGGGCTTTGGCGCCGAGGTGAAACGTCGCATCATGCTCGGCACTTACGCGCTCAGCGCCGGCTACTATGACGCTTACTATCTGAAGGCGCAGAAGGCACGCAGCCTGCTGGCCCGCGACTTCGAACAGGCCTTTGAGAAGGTGGACGCAATCGTTACTCCCACCAGCCCCACTGCCGCCTTCAAATTGGGCGAGAAGGTGGACGATCCCCTGGCTATGTACCTGGCCGATATCTTTACCGTGGTTGCCGATCTGGTAGGTATTCCCGGCATTTCTGTCCCCTGTGGCGAAACCCGGCAAGGGCTGCCCATCGGCCTGCAGGTGCTGGGCAAACACTTCGACGAAGGCGCCATCCTGCGCCTGGCCCACGCCTACGAGCACGCCCGCGCGTCGGCCTAGTCCTTATAACCGGCTGCTACCAGAAGACCCTGCCTCAGCATATGCGAGGCAAGGCGCGTGCCATTCTGAGGTAGAAACCTAACGCCGCTCATGGCTTTTATAGATGACATTTCCCCGGCGATGTGTACACTACCGGCGCCCTTGGAGGCAGTCCCAGCTCCTGGGCCAACTATCGTTGCAAAGGAAAGAAAAACATGCACAAACAATTGCGAAGAGTTCTTGCAGGGGTGTTTACGCTCGCGCTGGCCCTTTCATTGACCGCACCAGCACGCGCGCAGATGTCCGAGGTCAAGGAAAAGCCCCAGATGTACACCTACGTGGCGGATTGGAGTATTCCCCGCGCACAGTGGGGGGACATGCAAAAGAATATGGCTGCCGACCAGACAACGCTGCAAAAGGCTCTGTCTAGCGGGACCATTGTGGCCTATGGCGATGACGAGGCCCTGGTTCACCAGTCCGACGGTGCAACGCACGACAATTGGTGGTCGGCGATGTCCATGGCTGGAGTGCTCAATGTTCTGGACCAGTTCTATAAGAACGGAGGGGCCACCGCACCAGTTCTGGCCAGCGCCACCAAACATTTTGACAACATCTATGTCAGCCGCTATTACAACTGGCACTCCGGGTCCTGGAAGGGCGTCTACACTCACGGATCGACTTACACACTGAAGCCGGACGCCCCGAACAACGCGGTGGAGACGATCAGCAAGAGCTTTCTCGTGCCTTTTTTTGAGAAATTGCTGGCTGACGGCACGCTGCATGAATACGAAGTTGACACTCAGGCCATTCACACGGAATCTCCCAGCATGTTCTATCTTTTTTACATCGCTTCGAGCGCCGAGGCTCTGGACAAGGTGAATGCGGCGCTGGATAAGGCTCTCAAGGGGAACCCTTTAACCGGCCCGGCATTTGCCTCCCTAGTGGACTTTAGCGGACAC
>DATFDP010000243.1:0-41179 GCA_035252015.1 Terriglobales bacterium | reverse complement strand
GGAAGTGTAACCGTGGCGGAGGTCCACCGGTACTGCACCTTGGCGAATTCGGCTGGCCGGACGGCAGGGACATAACTTCATCCAAGGGCGCGGACAGATTATAGCTGCTTTTGTTCCACAGCCTTCCGCAAAACGGGAATTGTCACCAGGCGCGGCCTAGGCCAAGGAAGACACATTCGCCTAAGACTAATGTTTTCAGCGTCGCCCTTTGATGATTTAATGGGACCATCCTATGCGCAGAGTTTTTGTACTTATCTTTCTGCTGGCATTCTTAGTTGGCCTGGCCGGCGGTGCCATGAGCGCACAAACCAGCTCCACGGGAGGCCAAGCCGGGAATGCTCAAAGCGCCGCAAGTTCTACATCCGCCGTAGATTACTCCGGCATGTACACCTTTTTGCGCGACGGCGAATTCGTGCAGATCACGGTGGAGGACCAGGGCAAGCTGAGCGGCTTTATTTCCCGCTACGGCGATTTGGAGAGTGATCGCGGGGCCTTCCTCGACCAATTCATCAAGCAGGGCTCAATTAACGGCCAGAATCTGAAATTTGCTACCGATACGGTGCATGGGGTGTGGTTTGAGTTCCAGGGCTCTGCCGGCCGCGGCGCGGGCAAAACCGTTAATGATGAAGGCTATTATGTGCTTAAGGGCACCCTTACCCAGCACTCCAGCGATTCCAACCACAAGGACGAGGCAAAGTCGCGCGAGGTGATGTTCAAGTCTTTTCCCCAGGATGTGAGCGCGCCCGCGAACAAGCCAAAGGATTAGAGCCTCTAGTGACAAGTCCTTTTGAAACGACCTGGCTGCCAAACCTTGCGAAGCCAACGAGTTTTGAAAGGGCGTGGCTTTAGCCACGCCGCCCAAACCTGCCAGATATTGGGGTTTAGCCCCTGAGGGAATCTGCCACGACTACGATTTGGCCTCCGGCGGGCGCGTGAACTCTACCGGATTGGGCGCGCCGCCGAAGCGCGTGTGCTGCGTCCCGCCCAATTCGCCAGAACCGTAGGTTCCGGTCGCCTCCCCGGGCTTCGGCCGCGACACCTCTACCTTGGTTTCCAGCGCCGCTTTCACGTCGCGCAGCACCTTTTCAATCAGCTCTTCCAGGCGCATGGAGAATGAAGTTACAAACGGGGTGAGCAGGCTGACAGGCGGAGAATAATTCATGGTGACGTGCACCATGGTGTCGGTGCCCAGGGGCGAAAAGGTTATGCGCCCGCTGTTTTTGGAGCCGGAAGTTGATTTCCAGCCAATCGCCTGGTTGAGGATGAACTGCTCGATTTCGGCATCCCACTCGAACTGCCGCCCATCAATGTTCACCGTCCAATGTGAGCGGTCGCCCTCGCGGCAAACCTGCTCGATCACATCGGTAAATTGCGGCAGACGCTCCATATCCAGCCAGGCGCGGAACACATCTTCCACCGGGGCCGCAATCTGGATGCTCTTTTCCAGGCGCACCACACGGCGGTGCCCGGCGCGGCCCACATAGTTAAGTCCCAGGAGCACGCCCACTGTCCCACCCGCGCCCGCCGCCACGCCAATCCCAAAGCCCTTCCAGAAACGATTTCGCCGCGCCATAAAATCCTCCCGGCGTGGGTCCTGCTGTTTTGCTGTTCGCGGGACTCCGCTGCACCATTGGAGCGGTAGTGCGAGCGCCCTGGTTGCCATGTAGAGGGTTTTCGAGTACTCAATCCTGGTGCCTGGTTTCCGGAATCATTCTCAGCCTTGCTGACGCTCTGCTCGCTCAGACAAGTACAACTGCGGACCCAGAAAACTTCATCGCTGTATATGGGAGCTTTGGCGCGACGGGAGCGGTTTTGCGGCGGACGGATTGCTGGAAATTGCTGCTGGCGGGATTTGCCGGAGGCGTGGCCGGAGCGTGGGCCATGCGCGGTTTCAGCGCGGTCTGGCGCAAGCTGGGCGGCCCATCTTCGGCCCCCCCGGGCACTCCGTACAGCTCACAAGAGTGGGATTCCGCCGGGGGCGCCGCCGAAGTTGCAGCCAAGCTGCTGCTCGGCCGCAGCCTCTCGCTCGAGGAGAAACTCTGGGGCGCTGCCGCCGTACACTATGTTGTCGGCGGACTGGTTGCAGCGGGCTACGCTGCTGTCGGCGAGGCCTATCCGCCACTGTGCGCCGGCTCCGGCGCCGCCTTCGGCATTGTGTTCTGGTTGCTTGGGGACGAGCTCACCATGCCCTGGCTGGGCCTGAACGCCAACGCCCGCGATTATTCCCTGCTCATGCATCTTAACTCCCTGGGCGAGCACGTGGTCTACGGCACGACCGCAGAGCTGGTCCGGCGCGCTCTGCTGGAGTTGTGATATGGCCCGAGTCCACATCGGCACTTCCGGCTGGCACTACAACCACTGGCGCGGACCCTTCTATCCCGAGAAGCTCCCCGCCGCCAAAATGCTTGCTTTCTATTTTGCCCATTTCGACACTGTGGAGCTCAACAACAGCTTCTACAAGCTGCCCAGTGTGCCAACGTTCGAAACTTGGCGTCAGGCAACGCCCCCAGGCTTCTGCTTCGCAGTGAAAGCCAGCCGCTTTCTGACTCATAACAAAAAGCTGAAGGATCCGGAAAACGCGCTGCAGAACTTCCTGCCTCGCGCTGAGGCGCTGCAGGAAAAACTCGGCCCCATCCTCTTTCAGCTGCCGCCCCGCTGGCGCGTGAACTTGGAGCGCCTGGAAGCTTTTCTTCATGTTCTCCCACGCCGCCGTCGCTATGCTTTTGAGTTCCGCGAGCCGAGCTGGAACACCGAAGCTGTCTACGCCACGCTCCGCCGGCACAACGCCGCCTACTGCATCTTCGAGCTGGATTGTTTTACTTCTCCACTGGAAGTCACCGCCGACTTCGCCTATGTGCGCCTGCACGGCCCCGGCGGCAAATACCAGGGCTGCTATACCGGCGCCACGCTGCGGCAGTGGGCGAAGTGGATTGAAGAACAGAGTAAGCTGCGCGCCATCTACATTTATTTCGACAATGACCAGGCGGGCTATGCCGCTCGCAACGCGCTCGAACTCAAGCGCCTGGTTGCCAGGCAACACCTGAACTCGAATGCCATCGCGGAAGCAAAACTCGACGTCGCCTAGCCTGCGGCGTATCCAGAAAGCGCACGGCAACGGCCGGGGCCAATTGGACATAAGCCATCCTCCCCGCAACTGGCAGGTGCGGCTGCGCCCGCGCGACACCACCGTGTATGTGAGCCAGGGCCGCACCGTGCTGGCCACCAGCACCGACGGCTTCGTCTTTGAGCACCCCGAGCACGGCCTCTGGGTGTACCAGACGCGCATGCTCTCGCGCTATCGCTGGCTGATTAACGGCCAGCCGCCGCGCCGGGCGGGCAATTCCAACATGCAGCAGCACACCTGGATGGGTTACTACATCGCCTCCCCGCCGAACATAAAAGATACCGGCCTGGACGAAAAAGACCCAGCGCAGCAGACCGTGGAGTTACGCCTGACGCGCTACGTGGGTGCCGGCATGCACGAAGACGTGGACGTAACCAACTTCACCCAGATGCACACTTCCATCCGGCTCGAACTGGAGGTGGACAGCGATTTTGCCGATCCGCAGGAAGCCGGCGGCCAGCGCAAGCAGCGTGGAAAGCTGAAGCGGCGCTGGAAGTCGCGCGGCAACAATGAGGCCGAACTGGAATACGACTACCGCGTGCAGCACGCCTATCGGCATCAGGACGAGAAGGGCGTAGCCCGTATGCACCGCGGCATTCGGCTCAGCATCGCGCGCGCCGGTTCGAGCCCGCAATTCCAGCGCAAGCGTATCGCCTTCATCGTCGATCTGCCCCCGCATGCCACCTGGCACGCCTGCCTTGACTGGGTGCCGCACATCGAAGGCGAGTGGAAGAAGCTCGACCATTCCTGCTATTTCTCCGGCGACAACGAATGGGACCGCAAGCGTGGCGGCTTCCTGCAGAATGCCACCTCATTCAGCAGCCTGGGCAGCGGCACTCTGGCGCCGGTGGTGGTAGGCGCGTTGGAGCAGTCCAAGCGCGACCTCGCCGCGCTCCGCCTTTACGACCTCGACAACGCGCGCGGCTGGGTGCCTGCCGGAGGCTTGCCCGAGTACGTCGCCCTGTTCGGGCGTGATTCCCTCGCCGCTTCCTGGGAGGCCGAACTGCTGGGCCTGGAGATGACCGGAGGCACGCTGCTCGAGTTGGCGAGAACCCAGGCCGCAAAGATGGACGATTGGCGCGATGAGCAACCCGGCCGCATTGTGCACGAAGTTCATACTAACCCTCTGGCCACGCTCAACTTCAATCCCCATGGCTGCTATTACGGCGGTGTGACCGGCGCCATCTACTTTCCCGTGGTGGTAGCTGGCCTGTGGCACTGGACCGGCAACAAGGAACTGGTGCGGCCGCTCATCGAACCTGCGCTCAAAGGATTGAAATGGGCCGATACATACGGAGACCTGGACGGCGACGGCTTCTACGAATACAAAACTCGCTCCCAACAAGGTGAAAAGAATCAGGGCTGGAAGGATTCTGGCGATGCCATCGTCTACGAGGACGGCTCGCAGGTGCGCGCCCCGCTGGGCACCTGCGAGATGCAGTCCTTCACTTATGTCTCCAAGCTCCATCTATCTGAGGTTCTGTGGTGGCTGGATCAGAAGGACCTGGCGGCTCGGTTCTTCGACGAAGCCAGCGAACTGAAGAAGCGCTTCAACGAGGCGTTCTGGATGGAGAACGAAGGCTACATCGCAATGGGGTTGGACTCCCGCAAGCAGCAGATCACATCCATTGCTTCCGACCCGGGACACGCCCTGGTCAGCGGCATCGTGGAAATTGACCGCGTGGAGCGAGTCGCTTCGCGCCTGATGGCTCCCGACATGTTCAGCGGCTGGGGAATCCGCACTCTGTCCGCCGATCATCCCGCATACAATCCCTACGCCTACCACCGCGGCACGGTATGGCCCGTGGAAAATGCGGTGTTTTCCTTGGCCTTTGCCCGCTACGGCCTGCATGAGCTGATGTTCAAGCTGTGCGAGGCGCAGTTTGAGGCGGCTTCTCTGTTCGACTACTTCCGCCTGCCGGAATGTTTTGCCGGCCATCAGCGCGAACCCGAGCATCCTTTTCCCGGGCAGTATCCCAAGGCCAACTGGCCGCAGGCCTGGTCAGCCTCGGCAGCCTTGCTCAACGTGCAGGCGATGATCGGCCTCTATCCGTATGCCCCGCTGCACGCCCTGCTGCTCGACCCTCATCTTCCCGCCTGGCTGCCGGAAATCACGCTGCACAACCTGCGGGTGGGTGAAGCGTTGGTCAGCTTGCGCTTTTATCGTCGCGCCGACGGCACCAGCGACTACAACGTGCTGGAGAAGCGCGGGCACCTGCACGTGGTGCGCCAGCCCAGCCCCTGGTCGCTGACCGCCGGCTTCGGAGAGCGCGTGCGCGATGCGGTGGAGAGCGTACTGCCGGGAAAATGACACCCCAGGGCCAGGCGCGGTTGTCCGCATGCGTTTTCGGCGAACTTCAATGCAGTAGCAGATGCCAAAAGTATAGGCCGGTCATTGCTGCACACCCTCCGGCGGCGCCTCCAATCCAGAAATTCTGCCACACCGAGTTAGTCGTGCGCACAATGCGGTGATCGTTGGATACCACCAGTATAAAAATCAGCGTTGGAACCACAAGAATGCCGGCCAGGATCATTGCCCAGAACAGAGCTTTCACCGGGTTAATGGGAGTGAAGTTGGCGATGGCGGCCGCCGTTACTGCGCCGGAAATTAGCAAATAGAACATCTTGGCATCCCATGGAGCCGCGCTTAGTCCATAGTTCCAGCCCAGACACTGCGCAACGTCGTAACACATGGACGCGATCAGCACCGGAAGTGCAACCAATCCGGACCCGATAATTCCGATTGCGAAGACGATTCCTCCGAAGCCGCCAACCGCAGGACGCAAAGCCTCGGCGGCCTGCCGGGTAGTCATATCAATCGGCTCTCTCAGGTGCAGCACCGATCCTGCGGCGACCGTAATGGAAAAAAACAGAATGCAACTGATAAAAGTCGCCATCAAGGCGTCGGCGCGATGATGTTCGTGTTCGGGGTCCGTTCGTGAACTCGCTTGCCACAAGAGAATATAAGGGGTAAGCAATGACCCGAAAATAGCCACCATGCCGTCCAGCAAATGGGCACTATGACTGATGTGCGGCACCAACGTATGCCACAGCAGTTGCCAGAGATTTGGCTTAAGCATGACCGCTGCCGCTACATATACATATAAAGGCAGCGAAAGCCAAACCAGCGCTTGCGTGATTTTGGCATAGTCGCGAAAAATCAGGATGTACCATAAAGAAAACGAGATGGCCGCAACGAAGAACGCGCGCGGCAGATCTATAAGTATGGAAAATGCGTCCGAGACCGCCATGAGGTCGGCAATGATAACAGCCATGTTGCTGATGATCGTGAGCACTGCGGCCACGACTGCAAGTTTGCGGCCATAATGCTCGCGCAAGAGATCAAGAAGCCCTTTGCGTGTCTCGCGTCCCACCCGCCCCGTTACCGAAAAGATGGCCAGCAGAAAGGGAACGCAGAGGGCAACCAGCCATAACATTGAAAACGAGAATGCCGCGCCGGTAACCGTTGCGGTAGCCACCGCGGAAGGGTCGAGGTCCGACGATCCGGTAACAATTCCCGGTCCGAGTCGTGCCATCCACCCTTGCCGCTGTACCGCACCTGTCCCTGAACCCGGGAAGGGAACCACCTTCCCCGGTTCTCCATCTGATCCACTGTTTTGTTCTTGAAGGGGGAAGTCCACGCTAAAATTCACCGGCGATCAGAGATAGCCGAGCATTACCACGAACCCAGTCAGGTGTCAGCCTCAACTGTCCCTCAGGTTAATATCCCCATGCATATTGGCGACGCAGCAAGGAAAAGCAAAGCAAGGATGATAGTGATTAGAATTGCCGCATTACAGAACCTGGTTCGACACGACTGCCTCCATGGTGCAGAAGATCCCGCACAACCTGCTCACTCCTAAGCTGCTCCTGCCCGTTGGATGCTTCAAATGCTGGGGGGATGTCTTTGCTGGCGTATCCGTCTGAGATAAGCTGGTTCCGCGAATGCGAGACTTACTTCTTGTCTGCCCGACTCTTGATGTCAGTGGACCATGGCACGGGGCTATCTATGCTCTCGGCCCGCCCCCGGCAGCGCGTCGTGCGTCAGCGATTTTCTTCTCCAAAAAATCGGTGTGCTCCCGCTCAAAGCTGGAGAACTCGCGGTAGAGTTCGCGCAACTCCGCCTCCGCTGTCAGTTCGGCCAGCCGGGTGTAATAGCGGACCGCATTCTGCTCGGCTGTGACCGCGATTTCCAGGGCCAGTTCGCGCGGGGAGCGCCCGCCGGAAGCCCGGCTGATGGCGAAAATGTCGCCGCTGTTGAGCTGCGGCACCTCGATAAAATCGCGCACGTCATCGTCGGTGATAGCGCAGGGCCGCGTGCCATAACGCTCAAAGTAACGCTGCTGCAGTGCGGTGCCGTGGCGGCGTTCTTCCGCCGCCATATCCCAGAAAGTACTGGCAATTTCCAGCGACTCGTCGTCGCGGAAGCCGGCAAACAGTTCCGCAAACTGATGGTAGATTTCGGCGTTGCGCTCTTCGATGAATATGGCGACGTGCAGCGCCTCTTGCGCGCTCAGGGAGGCGAAGTCGCGTTTCACCCGGCAGTCTCCTGTGCGCTGCACAGCGCAGGCTGGCGTTCCTGGTTGATTTCCCCCATGCTCACGCTGCCGAAGAAAGCGCGCGAGAAGCTGTGGTCGTTGGCAGCAGTCGCGTCAGCACCTTTCCGGCGTGCAGTTCCAGGGTCATGGTGCGGGCGCAGCGGTCGCACAGCCAGAAATATTGCAGCTGGCGCGGAATTCGCGTATCTGGTGAAGGCGGGCCGGCCCCCAGATCCAGCCGGAACAATTTGCCTTCGTGCAGGTAGCGGAATGGTGCGGAACACTTAGGATTAGCGCATTTAGCCAGCATCGCCAGGCCCCCGGAAATGTTGCTCACCCCGCATAACCGGGGCAGGAAAGAGTTGCGGTAACGGCAGCCGCAAGAACAACGGTCCGGCACGGATCAGGCGCGGCGTTTGGCTGGGCTCAGAACCTGGGCCCGTTCCTTTTCCAGCCGCTGGATCGTGTTACGCAGCCAGGTCTTAACCGATTCTTCGAGCTCAATCTGATTGTAACCCTGATCCAGAGAAGAAAGGGTATCGCCTTTTTGATTTATTGGGATATGGTGGCAGGGCACGGTTTCATTTCGGGAATTTTCCGGAACCAAGTCGTACAGCAGGCACTGGTTGCAGGGATGCACCTGCTCCGGCTCGCCGAAATTCAGACAGGTAAGCGAGTCCTGAAACACCGAGGTCGGCTTCCAGGGGGTGCGAACGGAGCGGCCGTAACCGCCATGTTCCAGGAAGCTGAGTTCGAACTTTAATACTTCCAGCAGGTCGCGATCGTCTTCCGCCATGTAAGCCTCCGTCGCTGGAAGGTGGCGCGGGAGCGCGGACGGCGGCCAGCCGTCCTCCAGCCTGCGGCTATTGTCGCCGCCCATGTACATAACGGCTGTGACCTTTATCACAGGCTCGCGTGAGCCACCTCACCCTGTGACTTGGGTCACATCCTCTTTGTGACAGCTATGCGACGCTGGCTTGGCTGGAACCTCCGGCTGGAGCAAGCGCGTGACCGCCGTGGATTTTAACCAGACCCCGTTCATTGTTATCTGGGAAGTCACCCAGGCGTGCGACCTGGCCTGCGTCCATTGCCGCGCCAGCGCCCAGTCCCGCCGCCATCCTTTAGAGCTCACCACGGCGGAGTCCAAAAAACTGATCGCGGAAGTCGCCGCCATGCGCGCTCCTGTGTTCGTGCTCACCGGCGGCGATCCCCTGAAGCGACCCGACATTTACGAACTGGTGGAGTATGCCACCGATTGCGGCGTACGCATTTCACTGACTCCTAGCGCCACGCCCCTGCTCACCCGTCAAGCTCTGGTGCGCCTGCGGGATTGCGGTCTGGCGCGACTCGCCATCAGCCTCGACGGCCCCAGCGCCGAAATCCATGACGTCTTTCGCCGTGTGCCCGGCTCCTACGACTGGACACTGCGGGCAGTGCGCTGGGCCCGCGAGATCGGGCTGCCGGCGCAAATTAATACCACCATTACCCGCCACAACCTGGGCCAGTTGGATGACATCATCGCTCTGCTCGAAACGCTCGACATTGTGTTGTGGAGCGTTTTCTTCCTCGTACCCACTGGGCGCGGCCAGAGCATTGACCTGATTTCGGCGGAAGAGTTCGAACAAGTCTTCGAGAAGCTCTACCAGACTTCGCGGCGCGTGAAGTTCGACATCAAGAGCACGGAGGCGCAGCACTATCGCCGCTTCCTGCTGCAGAGAAGGACTGACGCTCGGCGTAGCGGTCAGCCGGACGCGTTTATGGCCAAGGTCTTCGGCGCCACCAGCGCCGACGGCATCGGACGCGCTCCGCGCGGCATTAACGACGGCAAGGGCTTCGTCTTCATTTCCCATCTGGGCGAAGTTTTTCCCAGCGGCTTTCTGCCGGTTTCCGCCGGCAATGTGCGCAAGCATTCGCTCGCCGAGCTCTACCGCCAATCGCCGCTGTTCCTCGCCCTGCGCGACAGTGCGAACCTGCAAGGGAAGTGCGGGATTTGCGAGTTCCGCGAACTCTGCGGAGGCTCGCGCGCCCGCGCCTACGCGGTTACCGGCAATATGTTCGCGGAGGAGCCCAACTGTGTGTACCAGCCGCCGCCGCAGCCCGCGTCGGCTCGCCACGAAAACGGCAGTGCCGTTCCACTGGCCTAGTGCCCTTGCTCACCTGGCTTCGTGAGCTTCATCACTGTGCTCTGGCCCGGCTCCATCAAGAATAAGGACAGCTGGCAAACGGCGGCATACAACTGCGGGCAAAAGGGGGAACCGTGGAGAGCACTTACCTGTACCGTAGCAGCGCCATCTGGACCATGAAGCGCCGGGGCATAGTCTCGGCGCAAGACGTGCCGCGCACGATCAATTTCGCCGCCCCTCCGGAATTCCAGGGCGAACCCGGGTTGTGGACCCCGGAGCACCTGCTGGTGGCTTCCGTGGCCACTTGCTTCCTCGCCACCTTCCGTGCCATCGCCGAAAATTCCAAGCTGCACGTGGTGCGCCTGGAAGTCGAGGCTGAGGGCCTGCTGGAGAAAGAAGAAGGCGGCTTCCGCTTCACTCAAATAATGGTACGGCCCACGCTAGCCATCGCCGATGCCGCTGACCAGGAGCGCGCACAGCGCATGCTGCAAAAGGCGGAGCGCGCTTGCCTCATCTCGCGTTCCCTTTCCAGCCGTATGGAAATGCAGGCTGAGGTGGAAGTGGCGACGTCTGTGCCCGTTTAATCATCCGGGTTGCTGGAAGTTTCACCCGGCGTGCAGTAAGGTTGTAGTCGGGCCGGAGATGCCGGCCCGCAATGACTTCCACCCCCGCAGTTCATAGCACTGCCCCGCCCGTGGCAATGCCTGCCGCGGTTCCGCGCTCGCGCCTGCGATATGCGCTTCCCCTGATTCTGCTGGTCATCTATGTGGCGCAGTGCGCTTGGTTCATTCGCACCCAGTCGTTTACTTTCGATGAACCCGTCCACATTGTTACCGGGCAGGAGATGTGGCGCTATGGCCGCATCCAGGATTGGAACGATCATCCGCCGCTGCAGCGCCTGTTGTGTACCTTGCCCCTGATCGGCCAGAAGTGGCAGGTGGATGTGAAGGGACATTTTCCCGAGTTCACGGCGCTTGCTTTTCATCCCGGTCCGCAGGAAATGGCAGACCGCGGGCGGGCTGTAAGCGTGGTGCTGGGCATCATCCTGGCCCTGGTATTGTGGACCACCACGCGCCGCCTCTATTCCGAGCATGCAGCTAACCTAGCGCTGGGCCTGTTCGCTTTCTCGCCGGCTCTGATCGCCCACTACTCCTTGATTACCACCGATGGCATCGGCGTGCTGATGATCTTTGCCACCGCTGTGCAGTTGCTGCGCTGGCGGCACACTCCCACTCGAAGCCAAACCGCGCTGCTGGGAGTAGTCATGGGGTTGCTGCTGCTGGCCAAGTTCTATACCCCACCGATTTTCCTGGTGGCGGTAGGCTGGCTGTTGATTCTGAAACCGGAAAAGATAGTGTTCCATCCCTTGCGCTGGAACTGGCGTGCTGCAGCGGCGGTCTGCGCCGTTGCCTTCCTGGTCGTCTGGGCGGGCTACTTTTTCCATGTCTCGCACCTCACGATGCGTAATGGCACCTTCATCGCGACCTTCCCGCATCGCGAGCCCATCATCAAGAAGATGCGCACCCCGGTCAATTTCAGTATTCCTATTCCCGCCGGCGAATACCTGGAAGGACTGCGCAACGTCGCCTTCCACAATCACCGCGGCCACCAGGCATTCTTCCTGGGAACGGCCTCGCTTAAAGGTGGATGGCGGCTTTACTACCCCACGGTAGTAGCGTTGAAGTGGCCTGCAGTCGTATTGCTTCTATCCCTGATCGTGCTGCTACTTGCTTTTACGCGGCGAATTGCTATCTCTCGTGATTTCTTGATCATGGCCAGCTTTCCCGCGGTGTACTTGGTGTTTGCCATCTTCTCCCACATTGATATCGGCGATCGGCATGTCTTGCCCATCTATCCCTTTGTGCTGCTGTTCGTTGCCGGCGGATGCTGGCAGTTGGCTCGGCATTCGCGCACGGCGCTTGCGCTGGTCCTGATCGCGTTGGCGCTTAATGCGGCTGACGCTCTGCGTTACGCCCCCGACTACCTCTCCTACTTCACCCCTTTCGTTGCCCCCAGTCAAAGCTACAAGCTTCTGAGCGACAGTAACTTAGACTGGGGACAAGGGCTGCTTGCCCTGCGCAACTACGAAGCCGCGCATCCGCAGGAAAAGATCTATCTCGCCTACTTTGGAAGTGTAGACCCGGGCGCTTACGGTTTGCGGGCGCAACTCTTACCCGAAGAGCAGCGTGTTTCAGGGGCGACCGTGGTGGTCAGCGCTACGGAACTGACGGGGCAAATGCTTGATAATTTTGATGCTTACCACTGGGTGTTGCAGTATCCGCAGGCCGCCACCCTGAACCACTCGCTGCACGTGTTCAAGATACCGCGGCAGTAAGTTCCAGCGACCCTAGCGACCAGGCGCGGTACTGAGGCTGATAAGCCGGTCCAGGGCCCTTTGGGTCTGTTCTTTCTTTCTGTTTTCAGCTATTTCCGGCTTAGCAACATGGCTTGCTTTCAGCTTGGCCAGGGCATCCGCCAGTTCATTGAAAGATCGCGCAATCTCGGAATTGTTCTGTAGGGCCACCGGATTGCCGCGATCAATGGCCGGGCCGACCGCGTTGAATTGATTGGGTATTTTCCAGAAAATGCGGCAGTTAGTGGCAGCATGCGCGTCTTCATCGCTGAAGCCTGCGATCTTGCGGTAGCGGTTCACCAGCAACTGCACACGCGAACTGGCCGGATCGCCACCCAGAAACTCGCGCACTCTTCCCGCGCTCCATAGCGAGGAAACATCCGCCTGCACTACCAGCAGCACAAGTTCGGAGAGGTCGCTAACCGTATGGCTTATCTTATCCATGCGGTTGGAAGCGTCCACCACTACGTACTTGTAGTGGTCCAGAAGCAGATCAAACAGGAGCACCAGGTCGCTGGTTTCAACCTCCAGCGGAGCCGGGATGCTGAGGCCGGCGAGGAGGCGCAGCCCGCCCGACAATTCGGTCATAAACCCTTCCAGCAGAGAAGCATCCATGCGATGCAGGTTGCGCAAGGCGTCCACAAGACCAAACTGTGGCCGAACGTTCAAGTGAAGGGAAGTGTGGCCCAGTGGAGCAAGGTCTAGAAGAGCGACATGGGAGGATTGCTTTTGCAAGGCGACAGCCGCGTTGACGGCAACGGTGGTGGCGCCACAGCCGCCTTTAGCGCTCATGAAGGTGATGAGTTTCCCGCGCGCGCCGCCGGATTTCTTGCCCTGCAAGGAAGCATGGAGACGGGCAAAGGCCTCCAGCAAGGTGCTGCTAGCCAAATCGCGATCCAAAAACTCGCTCGCCCCTGCCCGCATGGCGCGAATAATTACTTGAGGCTGGCTGAGAGCACCCACGGCAAAAACGGGCAGCGATTCCTTGGTCAGGATCTCAATGGCCGTAATGCCAGAATCGGGGTCGCTGTGTGCAATGTCCACCAGAACGACATCGGGACGTATCTGCTGCAGTTGTCGAACCGAACTATCGGCAGCTACGGCAGGCAGGCTGTCCCGGCGAAGAACCACTTCCGCAGCCAGCGTGGCCTCTACCCGGGATTTGAGCTGCGAAAGATGCTCTTCCTGTTTGCCGACCAGAGCCACTCTGAACGTGCGCATGCGTGGTTGTCCTTGACAGTCAATATCTTAGAGTGGGCCCGCTGCGCCTCCAAGTGACGAAGGTCATAGCCCAAGCAGGCTTTAGATGAACCTGGAAAGAAGCTCACGGTGGGATTAATTCGCCTGCGCAAATTGCGCATCTTCATGGCAGAAAAGTCTTTCTGAGGGTTATGAGTTGTGATACGGTGACGACCTACTAACGGGTACCAGGGAGATAGGAGTGCACACACCGGGCCAGCAGTTGCGGATTCTGCGTGAGCAATTGGGACTCACTATGCGGGATGTGGAAGTCTCCAGTACGCGCATAGCCGCCAAGCACGCCAACGACGATTTTGCCATCGCTCTAAGCCGTCTTTCGGATATTGAGACAAAGGGCATCGTGCCGAGCATTTACCGGCTTTATTCGCTGGCCGTAATTTACCGTCGCGATTTGCGCGAGCTGCTGGCATGGTACGGCATTGATTTGAATGATGCCGCCGCCGATTTAAATGCGGTGGATCTGCGCCGCTCGCACCGGTCCGAGGTTATGTTGGGAGCTAGCGCAGTGCGGGTGCCGGTGCGCCTGGACCCGTCCTTCGACCCCAAGCGTAGCGCCAATCTGGGGCGAATGATCGAGCAATGGGGCCTGGTTCCCATGGCTTACCTGGCCCAGTTCGCCAGCCGCAACTACACCTATGGTTATGTGGGTACCGAGGATTTCACCATGTACCCCATCCTTTTGCCGGGATCGTTTGTGCAGGTGGATGAGGCGCGCAACAAGGTGACCAGCGCCATGTGGCGCTCTGAATTTGAGCGCCCGATTTATTTTGTGGAAACGCGCCAGGGCCATACCTGCTGCTGGTGCAGCCTGAAAGGCGATCAGCTCACACTGCAGCCCCATCCGCTTTCGCCGCAGCCGGTGCGCATTCTGCGCCATCCCCAGGAGGCGGAAGTGATTGGCCAGGTTGTGGGAGTAGCTATGAGGCTTGCGGACTGGTACGAGTCCGAGCACGCGCCAGAGCCGAAATCGCGTGCAGCACTGAATTGAAGTGGAGGACAGGGCCAATCCCGGTCCCCTGCGGAGCCAAAACCGGGCGACGCTCGGCAAGGTAGTTCAGGTACTCCTCCAGGCCATGCCCCGATTGCGACTGGGCGGCATCATTCAATAGAAGGCCCAAGGGCGTGGTCAGCACCCTGGAAAACAGCAGGCGATGGGCTTCTGAGGCGGCCTGGTGAGCGGCAATTTCCCCGTGTACTCGAGCTAAACCCCAGTGGCTATAGGCGCCATCGCCTTGGCGGAGACCGGCAACGTAATCCAGTTTTCCGAATAAGCCGGCAATGCCCGCCAGGCTGTTAAGCACAAAATCGTCAAAAGGCGACTGAAAAGTCATTTTTGTTCCGTTTTCCGGAATTTAGAACTTTAGGCCATTTTTCTTGCTTTTATCTGGCCCGCAGCACATTATCATGCCCAGACCGGAAGCGGAAGAGGACTTCTGGAACAGGGGAATGGGGCTTAAGATTTGCAACCCGTGAGTTCTCGGCGGGTTTCTGCCTAACCGGTGTGTTCCCGCTGTTGTCCTGTTTCTTTGTGCAAGCAGTTGATTTTAGGAATGGCAGATGATCATAACTGCGGTACTAGTTGTTTTAGTCGCGTGCTCGCTGTTGCTGCTGGTACAGGCAGCGCGCGGCCAAACCGCAATCAGTGTTGCCACATTGGTAGACTTGCAGGGTCGGACTACGGCCATTGACATTGCGGCTTTCCGCAACCTCATGTCGCCCCAAGAAGCGGAGTGCCTCCGCCAACAGTTGCCGGCAAGGGAATTCAGGAGCATCCAACGGATGCGGATGCGGGCTGCCATCGCTTACATCCGGGGCGCTTTGCAGAACGCGGCTATCCTGCTGCGCCTGGGGGAAGCGGCGCAGAGAAGCGCCGACCCGCAGCTGGCGGCGGCAGGCCGCAAACTGGTGGACACTGCCATCCGCATGCGCCTGTATGCCTTTTTTGCCCTGGTGAAGCTCTACCTGAACCTCGCCTTTCCCGGTTTGCGCCTTTCCCCCTCCGCCGTGGCCGACCGCTACGAGCGGCTCATCGACGCCACGGCTCGCTTCACACGCCTGCAACAGCCGGGGCTGGTAACGCGCATTTCACTTAGCCTTTAACAATCACAGTTAGTGTTCTGTTGGAAAAATGCCAGGCGACTCGCAGAAGAGTATGCCGCGTGGGCGCACCCGAGAGTCCTTAGCATTCCAAAGCCACTTGCGATTTCGCGAACCGCTAGTGCAGGCGCTGGAACGCAGGAAGAAAGAAGGAGTTCGGCAAAACCTAATCAGGCGGCCACATCACTAGCTCTCGCCTCAAAACCTAAGTTATGTGCGGTTGCCCTAGGGCAGAGAAGGGCTGGGAATCCAGCGTGTCATGGCTGTGCCACAGAGCAACCCGCGTCCGGTAACACTCTGCAACTTCTGCTGTTTAGGGCAGCATCATAGGTGCCTAGAAGGAGGGTGTATGAAAACGAGACTCGTGCTATGTGGCGCGCTGATTGTACTGTGTACGTCTTGGGTTCTTGCGCAAGACGCGAGCAGTCAATCCAACTCAAAATCCAATGTGAGAACAATTACAGGGTGCTTGTCGCAAGGCGACAACGCGAATGAGTTTTTGCTTACAGCAAATGATGGAAGCACCTGGGAAGTGCGGAGTGACAAAGTCACTCTCGCTGGCCATGTGGGGCACACGATTGCTGCTACCGGTGTTGTGTCGCATGCGAAGGCTCACAACTTGAAGGAAGATGCCAAGCAGGCAGGGGCCGATACGGGCGCTGTGAAGCAACATGCTGAGCACGGGCACATGACAATTACAGATGTGCGTATGGTCAGCGACTCGTGCCAGAAATAGGTGAGTAAGCTGGCAGCTTTTGGCGGTCGCATGCCATAGTAAACACGCGAAGACGGGCAAGCCGCATTCAGGCACGCCAGGGATAGCTGCGGGCGCCATAACCGCGGCTGAGTTCGGTGTCATCAGTTCCGGCTGCAGCCGCGCGTTCCACGGGACGCGGCTCCACTCGCAGTTCGGGCAGAAATTCGTAGTTCTCCACCATTACCGCTACTCCGAACTTGGCGCCCAGGCCCGGTCCGTCCACGCGCAACGCCTTGCCCCGGCAGCACACGCGCATGCTTTCTGTAAGTGTGATTTCGGGCGGCAACACGAGAGTGAACTCCACGCTGCCGGCAGGAGCCACCTTGCTGTCGGTAAGGATAAAGGCCCCGCGGGCGCTCACGTCCTGGGTGACTCCCCGGCATTCCGTCCCGCCGCCCAAGCGGAGGGTGACCGGAATCTGGAAAGGGAAACGCTGAGCGGCGCGACGTTCGTGCTGAACTGGAGAAGAACTCATGGGCACTCTCCCCTGCGGGGCACGGGCCCGACCCGGGCGGGCCGGCCAGCAGAAGCTTACCCCCATCCGCGCGGGAAGAAAAGCAACAAATGAAATATGCGAAAAACGTTACTACGCGGTTAACGGAACATCCAGCTGTTGGGCCGGCGGGCCTGTGGCCTGCTGTGAGTCCGGGGCGGTCTCAAGCAGTTGCCCAAAAAGGCTGTGTTTAGAAGTCGTCCCCAAAAAATCGTTTTTGAGCGTTCAGGAAAGCGATCCCCAGGGACTAAAGCCCGCGATTCCAGCGGAACTTGGCGGCACGGCTGACGCCATACCCTTCCGAAAACCATTTTAAGACCAGCTCTAGTTGGCGCCAGCGTGGCCGCATTTAAGATAGACCATCTACATTTAATGCGATGGCAGGTAGCGAAAACCCAGAGCAAAACGCCGGCGAGGCGGTGACTCTACGTTCGCCTTCCCGGCTGACGTTGGCCATGCGTTCGCTGCGCCACCGCAACTTCCGCCTGTTCTTTGGCGGGCAGCTCATCTCGCTGATCGGCACGTGGATGCAAAACATTGCACAAGCGTGGCTGGTCTACCGGCTGACCGGCTCGTCGCTGCTGCTGGGCACGGTTGGTTTCGCGTCACAAATCCCGGTGTTTGTGCTGGCGCCGATCGGAGGCATGGTGGCGGACCGGCACAACCGCCACCGCGTAGTCATCGGCACGCAAACTGCCTCCATGGTGCTGGCGTTGATTCTTGCCGCCCTGACTCTGGGACGCGTAGTGCAGGTGTGGCAAATCATGGTACTAGCCGCGCTGCTGGGGGTGGTAAATGCTTTTGATATCCCAGCGCGGCAGGCGTTCATTGTGGAAATGGTAGGCAAGGAAGACCTGATGAACGCCATCGCGCTCAACTCCTCCATGTTCAATGGAGCGCGCATCATCGGCCCTGCCATAGCGGGAATTCTGGTGGCCAGCATCGGCGAAGGCTGGTGCTTCTTCGCCAACGCCGTCAGCTATATCGCGGTGATTGCCGGCCTGCTGCTTATGCACGTCGAATTTGTGCGGCGCTCGCGCGAAAGCTCGCCGCTGGAGCACATCATTGAAGGCTTTCGCTTCGTGCGGCGGACCCTACCCATCCGCGACCTGCTGCTCTTGCTCGGACTGGTGAGCCTGGTGGGCATGCCTTATTCCGTGCTCATGCCGATTTTTGCCGACAAAATTCTGCACAGTGGGGCGCGCGGGCTGGGCATCCTGATGGGCGCTACCGGGGTGGGGGCGCTGATGGGCGCGCTGATGCTGGCGGCCAAGTCGGGCATTCGCGGGCTAGGCACCTGGGTGGCGTTTTCTACCGCGGCTTTTGGCATCACCCTCATCGTGTTTTCCTGGTCACATGTGTTCTGGCTTTCCGTCCTGGCGCTGGTGCCGGTGGGCATGGCCATGATGGTGGAGATGGCTTCTTCCAACACACTCATTCAGGCCATGGTGCCGGATGAATTGCGGGGGCGGGTGATGGCGGTCTACTCCATGATGTTCATGGGCATGGCGCCGTTGGGGGCGCTGTTTGCCGGGGTCCTGGCGGACCGACTGGGCTCGCCGCTTACCGTGAGCATCGGGGCGGTGGCGTGCCTGGCAGGAGCGGCAGTGTTCTGGCGACGTCTGCCGGCGCTGCGGGTGGAGGCGCGGCAGTTGATCATCGCGCAAGCGGCTGCTGGGGGCGAGCCGGCGGAGCAAGCTACTGCTCGTTCCATTTCCTGAACTCAGGAACTCATCAACAGAGGACACGGAGAGCACAGAGAAAAACAACTCAGGAATCAGCTACCACAAAGGAGACGAAGGACTACAAAGAGAAAGAGGCGTGTAATCCGCCTATAAAGAAGCCGGTAACGCGCAACAACTCAGGTTCCTTATCAAAATGACCGTTGGACGTTCGTCCCCTTTGTGGTGAGGGACTTTTGATTTCTATTTCTCTGTGTGCTCTGTGTCCTCTGTGGTGGAGAGTTTTTCTCAAACGCCGTCGAAGTACTTCGCGGCGTGCTCGCTTTCGTGCTCCTCGGACACCAATGGCACGGCGGCAGTGCCGTAGTGGAAGCCGCGGTCGAAGGCGCGCAGATTGAGCTCGCGGAAGCTCAGCGGGACAGAATCGGCGATCGCCTTGCGCAACGATTCCGGATCGAGCAGACCGGCGACGGCGCCAAAGAATCCCACCATCACCGAATTGAGCAGCATGCGCTTGCCCAGTTCTTCCGCCAGGCGCGTGGCGGGCACGCTGAACAGGCGCGTGCCTTCCGGCAGCTCGGAAACGCGCACCAGATCCTGCTCGATGATCAAAAGACCGTTGTCTTTCAGTTCCGGCGAAAAGCGGGTGTAGGCTTCCTGCGACATGACCACGAGGATGTCTGGCCGGGTCACGTAGGGGTAGAGGATGGGCTGGTCGGACAAAATCACCTGCGCGCTGCAGGCGCCGCCGCGCGCTTCTGGGCCGAAACTCTGGGTCATGGTGGCATAGCCGCCGTGAAAAATGCAGGCAGCCTTGCCGATAACGATGGAGGAAAGGATCACGCCCTGGCCGCCGAAGCCGGCAATGCGAATTTCAGTCAGCTGCATACCAGTTCCTGGCACTCGACGTAGCGCTCGCCCAGGGTTTCCGCCAGGCGATGGCGCATCAGTTCGCGATAGTCGTGACGGTCGCGGTCCACGAACTTGCCGACGACGATTTCGCCCTCCATGGTCAGGCCCACTTCGCTGGTGGGTGCGCCGTGGCGTACCTTGCTTTTCTCTTTGTAGTACTTCATGGTCTCCAGACCGTCACCCAACTTGTTGCGGCGCTGGTAGAGAGTGGGGCAGGGGGAGAGCACTTCGATGAAGCAAAAACCTTTTTTGGCGAACGCCTCCTGCATGGAGCGCGCCAGTTGGCGCACGTGGTAGGTGGTCCAGCGCGCCACGTAGACCGCTCCCGCGGCTTCCACCAGGTGCGGCAGATTGAAGGCCGGCTCATAGCTGCCGTAGGGAGCGGTGGAAGTGATGGCGTCGTTGGGGGTGGTGGGCGCGGTCTGGCCGCCGGTCATGGCATAAATCAGGTTGTTGACGCAGATGACCTTGAGATCAATGTTGCGGCGGGCTGCGTGAATCAGGTGGTTGCCGCCGATGGCGGAGAGGTCGCCGTCGCCGGAGTACACGATTACGTTCAGCTTGGGATTGGCCAGTTTCAGCCCGGTGGCGAAGGGAATGGCGCGCCCGTGCGTGGTGTGAAACGAATCGAGCTTGACGTAGCCGGCCACACGCCCGGTGCAGCCGATGCCGGAGACGATGGTTACATGCTCCAGGTCCACCTTTGACTCGATCAGAGCGCGGGTGAAGCAGTTGACGGTGGTGCCGATGCCGCAGCCCGGGCACCAGATGTGCGGCATGCGATCCATGCGCAGGAAGGGTTCCACGGGGTTGCGAACTTCGCTGGTCATGCCGCCTCCAGGATGGCGCGCAGAATGTCTTCCGGGCGATGCACGCCGCCTCCGGCGTGGGAAACCGGCAGCACGCGGGCCAATCCGCCGGCCGCGCGTTCTACTTCGCGCACCATCTGACCCAGGTTGAGCTCGGGGACCACTAAGGCCTTGGTCTTCCGCGCCAATTCCCGGATGCGACGCTCGGGGAAGGGCCAGGCGGTGATGAGGCGAAACTTGCCTACGCGACTGCCTTGCGCGCGCGCCAGTTCGAGGGCGCGCTGGGCCACGCGCGAGGTGATGCCGTAGGAGACCACCACGACTTCGTCGTCCTCGTCACCCTCTTCTTCAAAGAGCGCGATTTCCTCGGTGGCGCGCTGGATTTTCTGGTGCAGGCGGCGGACCAGCTTGTCCTGCGCAGGCACGCTCATCACGGGATACCCGCGCTGGTCGTGGGTGAGCCCGGTGATGTGAAATTTATAGCCTTCGCCGGCATGAGCGATTTCCGGCACCATGTCGCCGTCGGTTTCGTAGGGCAGGTAGTCGGCGTGGCGCTTGGCAGTGTGGCGGCGAGGGTAAATTTCAATTTGCTCGGCTGGCGGGATCACGACTTTTTCGGTCATGTGTCCGACCACTTCGTCCATCATCAGCATGACCGGGACGCGGAACTGTTCCGCGAAGTTGAACGCACTGATGGTCAGGTCAAAACACTCCTGCGGTGAGTTGGGGCAAAGGGCGATGATTTCGTAGTCGCCATGCGAGCCCCAGCGCGCCTGCATCATGTCCGCCTGCGCGGGCAAGGTGGGCAGACCGGTAGAGGGGCCCCCGCGCTGCACATTGACGAACACGCAAGGGGTTTCCGTCATGGCGGCGTAGCCGATGTGCTCCATCATGAGCGAGAAGCCGGGCCCGGAGGTGACGGTGAAGGCTTTGGCGCCGCCCCAGACCGCGCCCTGCAGGGCGATGGAGGCGGCGAGTTCGTCTTCCATCTGGATGAAGATGCCGCCCAGGGTGGGCACGCGAGCGGCGAAGCGCTCCACGACTTCGGTGGAAGGCGTGATGGGATAGCCGGAAGCAAAGCGAGCACCCGCGGCCAGCGCACCCTCGCAGCAGGCGTGGTCGCCATCGAGGAAGTGCACGCCGGTGAGGACGCCGCGCGGGTCAGCGTGCATCGGCGGCCTCCTTTGACGGCGCAGGCTGCGGCAGGCGATAGCCGAAGATGGCGAAATCGGGACAGTACATGCCGCACAGGTCACAGCCGCTGCATTTTTCCGCGGCCACCACGTAGGGTGGGTGGTAACCCTTGGAGTTGAAGGCGGAGGAAAGCGCGAGCACCTTGGTGGGACAGAATTCCACGCAGAAGCCGCACGCCTTGCAGCGCTCGACCACGATTTTGACTGCGCCTTTGGCCATGTTTCCCCACTCGCCGCGCGAGGCGGCGGAACACAGGAGCCATTATGAATTCGAATGTTCCAGCAGGGTGTGATATGGGTCACGAAGGCACGTGAGGGGAGACACAGGAGGAAAGAAGCTGTCAGCACTCAGCAATCAGCATCCAGCCAGTCCGGCGCGGTTAATGTCCAGTTGATTCCCAATAGCGTTACTTATCGAGGCTTTTTTTCTGGCGGAATTCGTGAACGACGTCGGTGACGGAGCGGTGCCGGCCGTCCACAGCATAGTTCAGGGCGCGCATGTCGTCGTCAGTTATTTTGCCAGCCAGCTGCGCCAAAGCGGTGCGCATTTCGGGATGGCGGACCAGCGTCTCCTCGCGCGCGATGGACACGGCGTAGTAGGGCGGGAAGTAGCGCTTGTCGTCTTCCAGTATCGCAAGACCGAGCACGGGGATGAGGCCGTCGGTGGAATTTCCCGCGGCGAGGTCAATTTGCCTATTTACCAGGGCACGGCCGAGCAGGCCCAGGTCCATGATGAGTGGCGGCTTGGCGAACTTGAGACCGTAAGCTGCCACCAGGCCTTTATAGCCGTCGGGGCGCTCCATAAACTCATAGCCGAAACCGGCGCGCCACTGGGGCGTGTACTTTGCCGCCTGTGAAATGGTGGCCAGGCGCAGGCGGCGCGCATCATCCCCACGAATCTCGATGGCAAAGGTGTCATTGAAGCCGAACGACGGTAGCACCGCAAAATGGAATTTCTGCTCGTATTCCTGTTTCACTTTGTCGTACACGGCGGCGGGGTCTTTCAGCGGCGGCTCCTTGAGGATGGCGGTGAGAGCAGTGCCCGTGTACTCGGGGTAAACATCAATTCTGCCCGCCAGCATGGCCTGCTGGCAGATGTAGGTGCCGGCCAGATAGAAACGGCGCTCCACCTTGAGGTGAGTTTTGGCCTCAATCTGCTGGGCAATCAGTTCTCCGAGGATGAGCTGCTCAGGAAAATTTTTGGAGCCGACCACTACCACGTTTTGCCGCGAAGGGGCGCAGCCTGCAAAGAGGGCCAAGGTAAGCAAAGCGGCAGTGAGAGCGCGCTTCATGCTGGACGAAGCCGCTTTTCCAGCAAGCCCAGGCCGAAATCGGCCAGCAGCGCGAGAATCGCCGCAGGAACGGCGCCGGCCAGGATGACCACATTGTTGACCATGGCCAGCCCGCGGAAGATGAATTCGCCCAGGCCACCGGCACCAATGGCCGCGGCAATGGTGGCTAAGCCGACCGAAATAACGGTGGCCACGCGCACGCCGGCGATGATGACGCTCAGCGCCAGCGGCAGTTCCACCTGCAACAACAGTTGGCGGCCGGTCATACCCATGCCGCGGCCGGCTTCGACCACCGCGCGGTCAACGCCCATAATGCCGACGTAGGTGTTGCGGATGACGGGCAGCAAGGCGTACAGGACCAGCGCCAGAACTGCGATGCGCTCGGCGCGGGCGCCTATCCAGGGCGCGGGCAGCAGGAACCCGAAGAGGGCCAGGCTGGGAATGGTCTGGATCACGTTGGCCACGCCCAGCACCGGTTTTTCGGCGACCTGACGGCGCGTGAGCCAAATGCCCACGGGCACACCTATGGCCACCGCAATGGCCATGGAGATGCCTACCATCCAGAGATGCTCCACGGTGAGCTGCCACACTTCGGCGCGATTTTGCGAGAAAAACTGCCAGAGGCTCATGGTCCTCCTTGCGGGCTGTTTCCAGTGTGAAACGCGGCCACATAAGCCGCGGCCAGCGGCTCTTTGGCGTTGAGAAATTCTTCCGGCTTGTAGGTTGCGACGAGGCGCCCGGCTTCGAGCAAAGCGATGCGCGAGCCCAGCAGCAAGGCTTCACGCAGGTCGTGGGTGACGAACACGGTGGTCTTGCCCAGACGCCTCTGCAGGGCGAGGAACTCGCGTTGCAGCTCGGCGCGGGTGAGCGCGTCGAGCGCGCCGAAGGGTTCGTCCATGAGCAGGATGGGAGGGTCGGCCGCCAGGGCGCGTGCCACTCCCACGCGCTGCCGCTGGCCGCCGGAAAGTTCGCGCGGGCTGCGGGCTGCAATTTGCGGCTCCAGCCCCACCAATTGCAGTAGTTCGCGTACCCGCTGCTGAATGCGCTCTCGCGGCCATCCTTCCAGCGCCGGCACCAGGCCGATATTGCGCTCGACACTGAAATGAGGGAACAGCCCAACTTCCTGGATGGCATAGCCAATCCTGCGCCGCAGTTGAATGGGGTCCCAGTCGGTGGAGGCGCGCCCCTCAACCAGCGCCTGGCCGGAAGAGGGCTCCAGCAGCCGATTGATGAGCTTGAGGGAGGTGGTTTTGCCGGAGCCGCTGCGGCCGAGCAGCACCAGGAACTCGCCGCGGCGTACGGCCAGGTTCAGATGGTGGAGCAGCGTGGCGCCATGGTCGAGGCGATAGCCGACGTCGCGGAATTCCACAGCCACATCGGGGTGTGTCTCCGGCCGCATGGAGGTACGAGATGGGCTGCTGCCCGTCCGGCGATTCTCGCAGCCGGGCACAAGTTCACGCAAGCCACCAAGTAACTTCGCCCAGTATTCGCGCCCGGTGGGAAGCTTGTATCATCTAATTAACAATGCCGTTCCGCCCTGTTTCCTCGCGAGCTATGCGCCTCCTGGCAGTGCTGTTCGCTTTCACGACCCTACTGTTCGCCGCGGCCCTGGCCGGCAGCTGGTACTACGTTTACCAGTATGTAAGCCAAGAAGGCGCGCCTCCGCCACCTGCGCTGCCGCAAGCTATGCACCCGGCGGCGGGGCCGGTTTCGCCGCTGCAGATCAACTACAAGCTGGACCTGCCGGGGCGTGGCGAGATTTTTCCCGCACTTACGGCGGGCCGCCCGGCGGACTACTGGCCGGTAGCGGTGCTGACCATCAGCAATGCTTCTGACCGACCGGTGGCGCAAACGGTGGAGGCGCAAATACCAGGCTGGAGCGGGCGGGCGCAACACAGCCTGATTATTGGGCCGCACAGCACGCAAAACCTGCGGATCAGCCCCGAACTTCTGCCGCGGGCGTTCGCCAACCAGGAGTTTCGCCGGGCCACGCTCGAGGTGCGGGTCAGCGGCCCGCAAGACCCGGAGCATTATTTCCAGGAGCGCCCGGTTTTTCTGCATTCAGCCTACGACCTTTACTGGGGAAAGAGCTTCAGCAACGCGCAGTTCATCGCGCGCTGGGTAACGCCACACGATCCGGCGGTACTGCGCCTGGTGGCGCAGGCGCGGCGCTACATCCGCAATGGCCGCATGTCCGGGTATGGCGGCAGCGAAAGGATTAACGTGGAGCCGCAGGTTCGCGCCCAGGCCGCAGCCATAATCCAGGCGCTGAAGCACTCCGGCGTCAGCTATGTGACCAGCATTTACACTTTTGGCGATTTCAGCAGCGAGGCGCAGCGCATCCGCCTGCCACAGGAGACATTGACGCTGGACACCGCCAACTGCATTGATGTCTCCGTGGCCTTCGCCTCGGCAATTGAGAACCTGGGCATGGACCCGGCGATCGTGCTCGTACCCGGTCACGCCTTTGCCGGTGTGCGCCTGGGCCCGGAGGCACAGGATTGGCTCTACCTTGACCTAACGGTTCTGCCGCGGGGAACTTTTCAGCAGGCGCTGGCGCGCGCCGAACATTGGCTGAAGAAGACGCCGCCCAACCAGGTGCTGATGGTGGATGTGGCCGCAGCGCGCGCCCTGCGCATCTATCCCATTCCTTCGCTGGAGGGACAGGCGAGAATGGCGGTCAGCGAGGCGGGGGAAAGTTCAATTCTCAGAACCTTCGGTAGTCAGTAGTCAGTAGCCGGGAGTCGGGAGTCAGGAGTCAGCGAAGGACATAGGTTTGTAACCGACAACGACGTTATTTCGGGGTAAGTTTGTGTGCCGCCCCTACGGGGCTTTTCCGTTTTCTGCGCTTTTCCCAGGGCTGACGCCCTAGGCTGAAGGCAGTTTCGCAGTTTCGCCCGTTCGGGCTGTCTGACAGCCGATACCAAAGCATTGAAATTTGGTCATTCTGAGAGAGTGCGACTCCGATTCCACGAGGCGAGCACGACCGAAGAACCTATGTCTTTTTGTTTGTGATCTTATTTCCTTCACTGGCAGGACATTGCCGGGCGCGTTGCTGCGGAGCAGTTATTGCCAAAAGCAGGCGCTCAGCATGACAATCTGAAAGGTTGCTTTTTATTGCTGACTGCTGACTAACACCACACATTTTTTTGAGCGGCTCAGGAAAATGATCCTCAAGGGCTAAAGCCCGCGATTTTTGCAGCCGTTGGGCGGCACGGCTGGAACCGTGCCCTTGCGAAAACCATTTTTGAAGCAAGCTCTACCGACTACCGACTCCTGCTTTTTCTGGCAGGCCGGTAATGCGGAGGCCGGTAGCGTGCGTCTTGTAGCGGATGTTGATTCCGATGAGCAGGGCGGTAATCTGCTCCAGGATGCGGGAGTTCTCCAGCCTACCGCCATCCACGGCGCGGACCCCGGGAATTTTTTCCGCCAGTTCGGAAGCCAGTTGGCGGGCGCGTTTGTCGTCGCCGCAAACGATGACGTCGGACTCGATAGGCGCGTCCCCGTTAGAAGCGTCGGCAGAAATGTTGTGAAACGCGGCCACCACCGTCACTCCCTCGGGCACCAGTTCCGCAGCCTGCTCTGCACACGAACCCTGCCACACACCGAGAGTGCGCGTAGGTCGACCACCCACAGCGGCGGCCAGGGCTACGGTGGCATCAATCAATACAGAGCCGGGACGAAAGTGCCCCTCCAGTTGTTTGAGCAGCAGGGCGTGGCCTTCGAACGGAACCGTGAGCACCAGCAGGTCGGTGGCTTCGCAGGCGGCCGCGTTCTCCATGCCTTCAATTTTTGCTCCAGCGCCCACACGGGCCGAAATTTCAGCAGCCGTTTTTTGGGCCCGGGCCGCGTCCCGCGAGCCGATGATTACCGCTTCCCCGGCACGCGCCCAGCGCAGCGCCAGCCCTCTTCCCGCCGGGCCTGTGCCTCCCAGCGCCGCGATCTTGCGGCTCATGCGGAAGCTACCTGGGCGGACTGGTTCGGCGGCGCGCCCGCGGCCGGCTGCGGTGTGATTTTTGTATAGGTGGTATTACGCTCCGCCGGAATGCGGCCGATCTGACGAATGAGCTCCTGGAATTCCAGCGGGCTGGTGTACTGCCCGGCGGTGGCGCCGGCTTCGCGGGAAATATTTTCTTCCATCAGCGTGCCGCCGTAATCGTTCGCGCCTGCCTGAAGGCAGAGCTGCGACAGGCCGCGGTTCAGCTTCACCCATGAGACCTGAACATTGTCGATAGCGCCGGCCAGCAGAATGCGCGCCAAGGCGTGAATCTTCAAATGCTCGGCCAGGGTCGGCCCGGGGCGGGCGATGCCTTGATGAAAGAGCAGAGTGTTGTGGTGCACAAAGCCAAGCGGCACGAACTCGGTGAAGCCGCCGGTCTCGCCCTGAATCTGCCGGAAAAGCAGCAACTGGTTGACCCAGTGCTCCGGAGTCTCTACATGGCCGTACATAAGGGTGGAAGTGGTGCGAATGCCGCAGCGATGAGCGGTGGTGATGACCTCGCACCATTGCCGGGTGGAGAGCTTGTTGCGAGAGAGGACAAAGCGAACATCGTCGTCCAGGATTTCCGCCGCTGTGCCCGGCAGCGTGTCGAGGCCGGAATCACGCAGGATGCCGAGATAGCCGGGCAGGCTCATGCCGGTCAGTTCTATGCCGTGGACGATCTCCATGGGGGAGAAAGCGTGGATGTGCATGCGGGGCACGGCCCGTTTCACCGCCACCAGGATGTCGCGATAATATAACGGCGGCAGGCCGTGGGGCAGCCCGCCCTGAATGCAGACTTCCGTTGCGCCGTGCGCCCAGGCTTCGGCGGCTTTGGCAGCCACCTGGTCGAGACTGAGGAAATAGGCATCGGACTCGCGCGGGCCGCGACTGAAAGCGCAAAACTTGCAGCCCACAAAGCACACGTTGGTGAAATTGATGTTGCGGTTCACCACGTAGGTGACCACGTCGCCCACCCGCGCGCGCCGCAGTTCGTCGGCGGCGAGGAGCAGGCCCAGCAGGTCGTCGCCTTCGGCTTGCGCAAGCAGCAGGCACTGTTCGCGGCTAAGCAGGCCGCCGTCGCAGGTGACGAGCACGCGTTCCAGCGCCTCGCGAACCGCGGGGGAGACCCGCGGCGCCACCTCCGCCCACTCCTGCTCATGGAAGCGCTGCAGCTCGAGTTTGGTGAGACGGCATGACATCTTTTCCCCTTTAGCGGAATAAATCACGTGGTGCCGGGCGGACCAGCTGCGTTGCGCGTCCCTCTCCCGGCGCAAAGTGGAACCCACGAATGATACACGCGGGCGTGTCTTTCAGCTTGCCGCAGACCAGCCCGGCAACGCAAGCCAGCTCATCGGCCACCGCTTCCACGCTGGCGTGCAAGCCGTAGCCATGGCGATCACGCTGGCCGCGATAATCGTGCAGCGGCGCGAGACCGGCGATGCCAATTGCCACTTCGGACAAACCCTCGCGCCAGGGCCGGCCGAAGCTGTCGCTGATGATCACCGCCAGAGATAACTTCAGCTGCTCCTGCAGATGGCGGCGCAATTCGGCAGCGGAGCGGTCGGGATCTTCGGGGAGCAGAACGGCGCTTCGTCCGCCATCCACGTTGGAGAGGTCCACACCGCTGTTGGCGCACACCAGGCCGTGTCGCGTCTGCGTGATCAGGATTCCATTTTCCTGGCGCACAATGCGGGCGCTTTCGCGCAAAGCCAGTTCGACCACACGCGAATCCAGCCTGTAGCGGGCTGCCCACTCGGCGGCATGGCGCGAGGGCTGTACTTCCTCCAGGCAAACGATCCTGCCTTCCGCTTTGGAAATTATTTTGTGCTTGACGACCACGACGTCACCTTCAGCAATCTGCTGTCTGCCCTGGGACAAAGCGTCAAGCAGCAGTGCGGCGATGTCGTCGCCGGGATGGACTTCGCCCATGCCGCGAACGGCCAGCGCGCGTATCTCGGTGCAGGTTTCAGTCATGCGCGGCGAGTGCCTGGAATTGGAGGTTCCAGCTTCGCAAAAGCTGCTGCGAATGAGTGTTACCTTCAGCGGCCAGCAGTTGGGCCAGCTCGGCGGGGTTGTCCACGTCGAGGCCGATGCGGGGCAGGCGCAGCACGATGCAGGGCTGGCCGGTGGCTTGCGCGGCGCGCAGATGGGGCGGGAAGCTGTCGTTGCCGAAGCGCAGCGGGAACAGGTTGGCGGGGCGGCGGAACACGGCATTGGAGCCGCGACCGTCCCACCCGGGAACCAGCACGGTACCTTGCGCCGGGGCGGCCGCCAGCACCTCCTCAATATCGACCGACTGAACCAGCGGAACGTCTCCAGGAATAACTAGGGTGCTGTCCTCGCCGCTCGCAAGGCAACGTTCGGTAGCATGGGCGATGGCGTCGCTTTCGCTCAAATTTGCGGGATCGGGAATAAGGGTGAAATTGTGGCGCTGCGCCAAGGCCATGGCGAAGGGGTCGCTGGTGACCACTCCCACGCGCGTGTGATGGTTCACCCCGGCCACAGCTGCGAGGACATCCTGCAGCATAGCTTCCGCCAGGGCGCGCCGCTCGGCCCGGCCGAGTACAGGCGAGAGCCGCTCTTTCGCGTTTTCGAGATTTTTTACAGGGACCAGGATCATTGGCTTATCCGGCGCGCGCCGTGGAAGGGGTTACAAGTTCGAGGACAGTGGCGGCGAGCGCGGCCTTGTCTTCCGGCGTTTTCATGATGATTTGGGCGCAGTGGAGGCGCAGGCCGGACTTGCGAAGTGCCTGTGCCGCCTCCGCATCGCGCTCGTCCACAATCAACAGGTCGAGAAAATCGGCATACGCCTGCGCTACACCGGCAATCGAGACAGGCAAGCCTTGCGAATTCATCAGCGCGCCTGCGGGACCAGAGACAGCGGCTCCCCCCACAATCGGGCTGATTGCAGCCACGGGTGCCTGCGTCTCGCGCAGCGCCTCGCGAATTCCAGGCACGGCTAGGATAGGGCCAATGCTGGTGATGGGATTACTCGGCGCCAGTAGCACCGCCTCCGCGCTGCTGATGGCCGCAAGCACGCCCGGAGCTGGAGTGGCCTGCTTGGCGCCGACGAAGCGTACACCGCGTACTTCCGGGCGGAAGCGCTCGCGCACGAAGTATTCCTGAAAGCTGAGCTCCCCGTCAGGAGTTCTGACTCGCGTCTCCATCCGCGCGTCACTCATAGGCAGAATGCGCGATTGCGCGCCCAGCGCGGCGGCAATTTCAGCGGTGGCTTGCGTCAGCGTGCGCCCGGAGCGCAGCATTTGCGTGCGCGCCAAGTGCGTGGCCAGGTCGCGATCGCCGATGTTGAACCACGCGGGAGCGCCCATACGCCGCATGGCTTCGACGCATTCGAAGGTGTCGCCGTCCACGCCCCAGCCGCGGTCCCGGCTCAACATGCCGGCGAGGACGTACATGATGGAATCGAGGTCGGGGGACACGTGCAAGCCCCACCATTCAAGGTCATCGCCGGTGTTGACGACGAGCGTGAGTTCGCGCGCAGGCAGCAAGTGGCGGAGCGCATCCACAAACTTGGCGCCGCCGGTTCCTCCGGTGAGCACTGTGATCATGCCGCCCTCCGGGCATACCCCTCGCCATCGGCCATGGCGGCTAGCCGGTCGCGCAGCAGAGCTGAGCCGCCAGATATCGCCGCAGCGATGAATTCCGGGTAAACGGGCAAGCGCTGCTTCAACTGATAACCTCTTGCGCGAGTGCGCTCCTCCAGGTCCTGCAGATGCGGCCAGGGAGCTTCCGGATTGATGAAATCGGGAGTGAGCGGCGAAACTCCGCCCCAGTCATTGATGCCGGCATCGAGCAGGAAATCGTAATCGGGAGCGGTGAGGTTGGGGGGAGTCTGGATGTTCATGTTGCCGAGCAGCAGGCGCGCCACCGCCACGGTGCGGAGCATGTCGCTATGACTGGGCTCAGGCCAGTTGTGCATGGGAATGCCAGGCTTTACGCGGAAGTTCTGAACGATTACTTCCTGGATGTGGCCATAGCGTTCGTGCAGACCGCGGATAGCTAGCAGGGTATCAACCCGATCTTCCAGCGATTCGCCGATGCCGATGAGCAGGCCGGTAGTGAAGGGAATGCCGAGCCTGCCAGCGTCCTCCAGCGACTGCAGGCGCCGTGCGGGGATTTTGTCGGGCGCATTGTCGTGTGCCGCGCCGGGACGGAGCAGAGCTTCGCTGGTCGTTTCCAGCATCAGGCCGAGGCTAGGCGAGTAGGCCGCCAGGCGCTTCAGCCATTGCGCGCTCATCAGTCCGGGATTGGCGTGCGGCAGGAGGCGGGTTTCGCGCAGCACCAGTTCGCACATCGCTTCCAGGTAGTGAAGCGTGGAGTTGTAGCCGAGCTCGCGCAGTCGCTGACGCATCTCGGGAAAGAGCAGTTCGGGCTTATCGCCCAGGCTGAAGAGCGCCTCGGTGCAGCCCAGTTTTTCGCCGGCCTTGGCCACCGCCCGCACTTCATCGGGCGACATGGTGCGGGCGCCCTGCTGGCCGGGATCTCGGCGGAAAATGCAGTAGCCGCAGTAGTCGCGGCACAGAGTGGTGAGAGGAATAAAGACTTTGCGCGAGTAGGTTACGGAGTATGGCCTAAAGCGTTCCTTTATGGTCAAGGCCGCACGCAGCAACTCGGGAAGAAGATCATCATCAGCACGCAGGAGTTCAATCGCCATGCCGCGCGAAAGGGGAAGGCCGGCGGCTATCTCCGCCAAATAAGATGGGAGGGAGGATTTGGCCGCGGCTGGTTCGGCGATGACTTTCATGCGTGCTCTGCAGGGCAGAATGTTTTGCCAGCAGCAAATTTAGAATTGTATTACAGGGGTTGGCTAAAACCGCCCTCGGCAGTCGGCCTTCGGATGCCAGCACGAAAAAAAGGTCCAAAAGCAGATTCTTCGTCGCGCTCGCCGAGCAAGCTCGGTTCGCGCTCCTCAGAATGACAAGTGTTAGAAGGATGGTGAACGCAGGGCTGAAGCGCTGCGCCACCCAAATTCTCTGCGCGCAGCCGAAGCCCGACGGCCAGCGCACTGGGCTGAAGCCCCGCGTACGGCAGCCATGTTTCGTGCGGCTGAAGCCGCACGCTTCCACAGAGAATCACGCTACTGTTTTTCAGCCGCACTCTGGGCCGAGCTAACCGTCATCAGCGGCAGCACTATATGGGACGGATACTGCGGCGAGCGGTAAATGCGCTGCGTGGCCTGCTGGTAGTCGGCGTCGGTCGCTTGGAAGATGTTGTCCACGAACTTCTGCGGGTTGCGGTCAATGATGGGGAACCAGGTGCTCTGCACCTGCACCATGATTTTGTGACCTTTCAGAAAGGTGTGATCGTTGGTATGCAGGTCAATTTTGTACTCGGTGACCTGGTTGGGCACGAGTGGCTCCGGTTTTTCGAAGCTGTCGCGGAAGCGCCCGCGGAAGACCTCGTCGGCGATGATCAGCTGGTAACCGCCGAGCTTGGCATCGGGCAGGTAATTTTCGGGGTAAACGTCAATCAGCTTGACCACCCAGTCGCTGTCCGTACCGGTCGTGGAGGCAAACAGGTCGGCAATGATGTCGCCAGTAACGGTTGTATCCAGCGTGAGAGTATCCGTCTCCCAAGTCGCCACGTCAGGACGAGACTGGGCAAAGCGCTGGTCCTGGAGCAGCCAGGTGGGCCAGCCCGGCCCGGGATAGGTAGGCGAGATCGGCCGGTGGCGATAGGGAACCGGATGCGCCGGATCGGAAATGTAGCTGTCGAAGGCCTGGGCGCCGGAGGTCGGCGCATCGAACGATAGCTTGCCGTCTTCGCGAAAATACATGTTGCGGGGCTCGGCCTGGCGTGGCGGCCAGGAGTCGTACTGCTTCCATTGGTCGCTGCCAGTTTCGAAGGTAAGTGCTTCATGCAGCGGCAGCTGGCCCTTGTCTTTCAGCCAATACGCGAACCACGGCGCTTGGATTTTGGCACGGAAGTACTGGCCGGTATCGCTGTCAAAATCAATTGGACCCAGGGTCCGCCCAGCCCCGCGCGCCCATCCGCCATGGTTCCATGGGCCCACGACTAAATAGTTCAGGTGCTTGGGATCGTTCTTCTCCAGCAATTCATAAATCTTCACCGGGCCGTAGAAGTCTTCCTGATCCCACCATCCGGCGACGTTGAGGTCGGGTACGGTGGCCGATTTCAGGTAAGGCCAGAAGGCCAGCTTCTTCCAGAAATCGTCGTAGTTGGGGTGCTCGACAAAATCATCCCAGGTGGGCAGCTGGCCGTGAAAGTAGCGGGCGTTGGCATAGGAAAGCGCGCCCAGGCGGAGATACCACTCGTATGTGTCGTATCTGTCGAACTTGAAGGAGAAGTTTTCGTGCGTGGTCTCCATCAGGGCGGCGTATTCGAAGCCGTAGCTCAGGCGGAAGGCGCCATTGTGGTGGAAGTCGTCGCCCAGGAACTGGTCTTCGGGTGAGGCCTGCTCCGACACTGCTTTAAGCGCGGGGTGCGGGTCGAGCATGGCCATGGTGGTCAGCCAGCCGCCATAGGAGATGCCCAGCATGCCCACGCGGCCGTTGTTGTGAGGTACGTTCTTGAGCAGCCAGGCGATGGTGTCGTAAGTGTCAGTGCTCTCGTCAATGGCCTTGGGGTCGCTTTGGTGGCGCGGCGGGCGGTTCATGACAAACCGGCCTTCCGATTTGTAGCGCCCGCGAATGTCTTGCAGGACGAAGATGTAGCCTTCGCGGATCAGATCGTCATAGCTGGCCAGCGCCCGGCTGAAGCCCTTCTTGTCATCGGAGAGGCCGTAAGGTGTGCGCTCCAGGATGAAGGGCAGCGGGGCACGCGGGGCTTTAGGCACATAGATTTCGGTGTGCAGGCGGACGCCGTCGCGCATGGGGATCATGACCTCCCGCTTGCGGAAGATGCCGCTGTAGTCTGGTGATTTCTGCGCGGCGGCGGTCAGAGGAAGAAGAGAAGTGAAAAATGCGGTAACAAGAATTGAGTGGCTGAGCGAGACTTTGGCGGGCACGCTTCTCTCCGTCGGGTTGTTTGGCAAGAACGCCAAACGATATCACAACGATTCAAATTGCCATGCCTAGCACACGCTCCGTCGCGTGTTGGTGGCCAACCGGACGGCCCTGTATCATGAACGGCTTAGCATCTCGCAGTCAGCTTTGGTAACCGGCGGAGGCGGGACGCCTCCGCGACAGCCGGCGAGACGCCGGCGCTACGGAAAAAATTATGCGTGGATTGAAGAACAAACGCGTCCTCATCACCGGGGGTGCCAGCGGCATTGGAGCCGCCACCGCCTCTCGCTTCCTGGAGGAGGACGCGCAAGTGGTGGTGCTCGACCGCGACGTCAAAGCCGGTGAGCGCATCGTGCGCGAACTGCCGGCGCTTTCGGGAGTGGTAAACGCCGACGTGGCCCGCTTGGAGCAAGTGAAGGCGGCCTTCGCCAAAGCAGTTCAGATGATAGGCGCCGTGGACGTGCTCATCAATAACGCCGGCATCAGCATCCGCCACAACTTTCTGGATATCACGCCGGAAGAGTGGGACAAGGTGCTGGCCGTGAATCTGACGGGAGTGTTCTACGTGGCCCAGACCGCAGCCAGACACATGATGGAGAAGGGAAGCGGCGTGATCCTGCAGACCGCCTCCACTAACGGCATGATGGGATATCCCTTCTACGCCGATTACAACGCCAGCAAAGCGGGGGTAATCGAGCTGACCAAAAGCATGGCGCTGGAGCTGGCCCCAAAAGTGCGAGTAAACGCGGTGGCACCCGGGTACGTGCTTACGCCCATGCAGCGCGCTGAATATACCGATGAGATGCTGGCGGAGGTGAACCGCAAGATTCCCATGGGGCGGCATGCCAGGCCGGAGGAGATTGCTGCGCTGTTCGCATATCTGGCGTCGGACGATGCTGGCTTCGCTACTGGGCACGTTTACGTGATGGACGGCGCCGAAACGGCGGGCGGACTGGCCAGCCGCTAGCTGGGCCAGTGTGGGCGCGGGGCTCTGGCGATCGCGCTCGGATGTTTCGGAGGGGCTCGAGTTGCGTTCAAACGTTAAAAGCGTCCCTCAGCGGCTGAAGCCGCCCGTTATCTCGGCGACTTACGGCTGGGCTGAAGCCCAGCCCTTCCGAAAGCAAAGGCAGAAGCAAAGGTGAGCATCGCAACTTCGGGCCGTGTGCAGGGCAAGGTGGCGCTCATTACCGGGGCGGCATCCGGCATTGGACGGGCCAGCGCGCTGCTGTTCGCCAAAGAAGGCGCCGCCGTCGCCATCGTGGACGTGAACGAGAAGGCGGGCAAGGCGGTCGCCAGGGAGATCGGGGAGAAGGGCGGCCAGGTTTTCTTTGCACAAGCCGATGTTACCTGCACGGCCGATTGCCAACACGCGGTGCGCGCCGTGGCCGAAAAATACGGCTCGCTTCACATTCTGTTCAATAATGCCGGCATTATCCGCCGCGCCTCAGTGCTCAATTTGAGCGAAGAGGAGTGGGACCGGGTGATGGAAGTGAACCTCAAGTCCGTCTTCCTGATGTCGAAATTCGCCATTCCGATACTGGAAAAATCAGGCGGAGGCTCCATCATCAATACGGCTTCGGGATGGGGGCTGACGGCCGGACCCAAGGCCGCCGCTTATTGCGCTTCCAAGGGAGCGGTGGTGCTGCTCACGAAGGCCATGGCGATTGACCACGGGCCGCAGAACATTCGAGTGAACTGCATCTGCCCGGGCGACACGGACACGCCCATGTTGCGCAGCGAGGCGCAACAACTGGGCGCCGAGACCGGCCGCTTTCTGCAGGAAGCGGCGCAGCGGCCGCTGCAACGAGTGGGCACGCCCGAAGAAATCGCCCAGGCGGCGCTTTATCTGGCCAGTGATGCGGCATCATTTGTCACTGGAACCGCTCTGGTCGTAGATGGCGGCGGCCTGGCGGGAACTCTCTAAACCCCGCGGGCGTTCGCCCGGGCACGGGTGACTCCTGCGCGCACGCCGCGCTCGATAATGTGGTAATAACCAGCGTCGTCCATGGTCTTCATGACAGTGGCCGCGATGCCGCCGGGTGTGGCCGCCTCATGAATCAGCTTCTCCAGGGGAAGCTTTCCTTCGGTGAAGGCCATCACGCCTCCCGCGAGCGCGTGTGCTGCCGCGGCCTGAGCCGTTTTTGGGTCCAGCCCCAACTTTTCTCCAGCAAGGGAGAGGGCGGCAAGCGCGTGGTAGCCGTGGCTGGAAGAGTAGGTGGCGGTGAAGGCGTCAAATTTCTTTTCGGGAATCTCCAGCACAGCTCCGACCCGGGCGAAGAAGCCGCACACCCGCTTGCGGTCCGACGGCGACAGTTCATGAGAAAATGCCAGCGCCGTAAAGCCCCTACGGGTACGGCAGGTGGGACTGGGCATGGCGCGCGACCAGCTCACCGGCCGCCCCAGACCTCTTCGCAATTTGGCCAGCGGAACACCCGCTGCCAAACTCACAGCGAGTAGCGGCCGCTCGATGCTACCAATTTCACCGAGCAACTGGCGGACCGAATCCGGCCGCACCGCCACAATCAGCAGTCCGGCTTGCGCCACGGCGCGCTGCAGGTCGCGCTCGGTCTCGACGTGGAACTCGCGCTGCAGTTGCCGCATTTTGGCGGCATGACGGTCATGCACAATGATTGGCTGATGGTAGCCGACTAGTCGTAAGCCTGAAATCAGAGCTCCGGTGATGCGCCCGCCGCCAAGGAAAACTGTGGCTTTCATGAGAGGCGCGCGCAGACCTTATCGGCAGCGCGGATCAGGCTTCTGATATCGGCTTCGGTATGCGCCGTGCTAATGATCCAGTGCAGCCCGTTGGAAGGGGTCATGTAGATGCCTTCGCCCAGCAGGAGGTGAACAAAGCGCGAGTAGCGCGCTGCATCCACCTGGGCACAGTAATCGCGATAATCGCGGATGGCTTCGCGTTCGGTGAAATAGATCTGGAACATGGGGCCGAAGCCCTGCACGATGGCTTTGATTTTGCGGCGGGCAAAGACGTCGCGCAGCCCGCTGATGGCGGCGTCACCCAGAGCGCGGATTTTGCGGATGCCGACGTTGCCGTCGGCAGCCAGCAGGCCGAGATTGGCGGCAATCACCTTCATGGTCAGGCGATGACCATTGAAGGTGCCATAGTGCAGCACCATGTTCTCGCCCCAGCGCATCTGCTCCATGATTTCGCGACGGCCGGTAACCGCGCCCACGGGAAAGCCCGCGCCCATGGCTTTGCCGAAAGTGCTCAGGTCAGGCTTGAGCTGCCACAGTTCCTGGCAGCCGCCTGGAGCATAGCGGAAACCGGTTACCACTTCGTCGAGTATGAACAGCGCGCCGTGCCGCCGCGCGAGTTCCTGCAGGCGCTGGAGATAGCCTTCGCGCGGCGGAATGCAGCCCATGTTGGCCATGATGGGCTCGGTGATGACGGCAGCCAGTTCGTCGCCATGCTTCTGCATGACCCGGTCCAGTTGCGCAACGTCATTCCAGGGGGCAACCACGACATCATCGAATGTGGCTGGGGGAACTCCCTGCGAATCCGGAATGCGGGCCGGACTCTCCGGCGACCCCAGTTCTTCCGGTGGATGCCCGTGCGCATTCAGCAGATAAGCGTCATACCAGCCGTGGTAGTGGCCTTCGAACTTCAGGAACTTGCTGCGTCCGGTGAAAGCGCGCGCCAGGCGCAGGGCCAGCATGGTGGCTTCGGTGCCGGTATTGGTGAAGCGCACGGCCTCGGCGGAGGGCACCATCCGGCAGAAGCGCTCGGCTGCTTCCAATTCGGCCGGAGTCGCAGCGGCAAAGTGCGAGCCCTCGGCCATGGCCTGGTAAACCGCTTCCACAATCGCCGCATGCGCATGGCCCTGGATGAGGGCGCCGAACGACATCATGAAGTCGGTGTACTGGTTGCCATCAATGTCCCAGACCTGCGAACCCTGGCCGCGCTCCAGCACGATGGGGCCGGGCGCGTACACCGCGCTGCCTCGCGACGGTGAATTAACACCTTCAATCAGGTATTTTTGCGCGCGCTCATACCACTCCTGCGAGTGGCTCCGCCGACGGGTGATTGCCGGCAAATCATCCTCCGAGACCAGAATTGGACAGGGCCGCCATAGTAACAAATGGCTTGGGAGTTGTTTGCCAGGGTCAACTGGGGCCAAGAGGCAATTACGTGTTCGCGATAACAGGCGCAGAGCGCGAGGGCAGGCTTCCCCAGATGTTTTCGTCCGGTTCCAGGCACTGCAGCCCAGCCTGGGAATGCAGGGCGGTGCCATAGCCGCCGATCCAGACTACGCGGAAGCGGGCACGCCGTCCCCGGTGCTGCACCTCGATGACGGCCGCGGTATCCACGATAGAAGGGGTGCCATCCAGGCGAGCGCCCCGGCGGCTGATATCGCGGGTATATGCATCTTGTTGAAAAGGATGGCCAAAAGCGTCCACGCCGCGCACGCGTACGCGCAAGCGCGTGTTGTAACGGGGCTCGGGACGGGGAACCATGCGCCCTTATGACACCCCGGTTCGCCCCTTGGGGTCAAATTACTGAAGGCTAAGCAGGCTCATGCCCGAAGTCCCTGGGACGCACGTCCGGTCTTCCATCCAAAGATGCTGGCCGTTGGGCCGCCGGCGGTTATATATCCTCCGGAATGCGGCCCCACGGGGCCGTCTCAAAACCGGTCGCGCATGATGTTCACGGTGCTGATAGACTAGGGGCCACCCCCAGGCTGGCCGAAAGCCCCTTTTTGTCCCTGTAGTTGCCGTGGCCGCGGCAGAAGCACATAACCTCAACTACGCAGCGCCTCTTCAGCGTAACTAGCGCGGTTTCGCAACCCTGCCCGTACGACCAGCGGGTCAATGGACGGGAACCACATTCGTAATGTGCGCGCTACGGCAGGAGAGTGTTTACTGGAGGAGTACAGCAGCCATGGCGGAAATATTGCATCGGTCCTGGGTCAAATTCTTGCGTCTGCTGGTGGCCTTCGCCGCCGCAGTCTGGGCCATGCGCGCCTCGCTGGGGTGGATCCAGGGAGGCACCGGAGTGAAGCAACTGGGCGGATGGCTGGTGCTGCTGCTGGCCAGTTTCGCCTTGGGCATGGCGGTGAGCGAGGAAGTGCGCCGCGACGCGCTAAAGCAACACTGAACTGACAACACCTTCCAGATATTTCCACAGGTTTTCCGATGCGGTTGCTAGCAGTTGACATCAATTGTGCTACGTTCTTTGCCAGAACATTGGTTGGCCGAGCTGCGGGCACGTGCTGTTGTTCTCAATTGGCCCGTGTTCGCAGTTGCCACTCGCTGAACCAGTAGTGGCCGCAGTTGAGCTAACCATCAGAGGCACTCCCACTGTGACGGCGGTCACAGATTCCGCCGAATGGGTGTGACATACACTTCCCACCCCAATCGCATCTCGTTTCGGGTTGGAGGTGCCGCAAGTCTTGGGGCGGTAATCGTGGCTGGGCAACAGGGTGATCCTTTGCATGCCGACACGGTGCAAAGCTGAAGAAACCTGTTCTCATCCATATCAAATTGAAAAATTTCGTAAGGAAATACCCTGATAGAGCGGATGTATTGGGCTGGCAGTCCGTCCTGCCTTGTCAAATCGGCCACGCGTTCCTGGGCCCTTTCGCTAGTTTGAACTCCATCTCCCGCGGAGGAAGCATGCATCTCCGAATCGGCAAGCTGCCTTTCCTGTTCTTGCCCTTCCTGCTGCTATTTGTAATGCAGGTGCAGGCGCGAAACAGGGAGCAAGATGCTGCACAGACGAGCGCGGCAAGCCAAACGCAGTCCGGGCAATACGTGGGTTCTGAAACCTGCAAGGGATGTCATGAAGACATCTTCAAAGCGACGGAGAAAACGCCGCACTACAAGATGGGATTTCGGCCCGGCGCCCCGGGCAAGGGAGTGAATTGCGAAGGTTGCCACGGTCCGGGGGCGGCGCACGTCGAAGGCGGAGGCGACAAAAGCAAGATCATCGTCTTCGAAAACCTGAGCATGGCGGCGGCCAACAAGCGCTGCCTCAGCTGTCATTCTTATGGCAACGAGCACGCCAACTTCTCCCGTTCGGCCCATGCCAGCAATGACATTGGCTGCATCAGTTGCCATTCGCCGCACCACGCGAAGACCGAACGAGCCTTGCTCGTCGAAAAGCAGCCGCAGCTCTGTTACCAGTGCCACACCGAGGTGAAGGCCGAATTCAGCCGGCCCTACCGGCACCGCGTAAATCAAGGATTGGTGCAGTGCGCCGATTGCCACAATGAGCACGGAGGGTTCCTGCCCAAGCAGTTGCGTGCCAGCGCGGCCGAGGACCAGGTCTGTTTCAAATGTCATAGCGAGAAAAAAGGACCGTTCGTATACGAGCACCTGCCGGTGGCAACGGAAGGCTGCACCAGTTGTCACACCCCGCATGGATCCACCAACCCGCGCCTGCTGAGAGTGAGTCAGGTCAACCTGCTGTGCTTGCAGTGCCACACCCTGGCGCTGAGCAATGTGCCCTCACAGCCGCCCATCGGCCCCGCGCACAATCAGTCCCAGAAATACCAGGCCTGCACCATGTGCCACGCATTTATTCACGGCTCCAATTTCAGCGAGGTCTTTTTCAAGCCTTAGAGCAAGTGAGGAGCTCCCATGAGGGGAAGGCGTAGAAGTCCCGAGAAACCGGCTGGCGCACCCGGGAAGCGAGCAGACCGGCGCAAGTGTGAGTACGGGTTGGTGCGGAAGAGCGGCTGGTTGTTGTTCATTGTGCTAATTGCCCCTGCTTTGGCGCTGGCCCAGTCCACTGGTGGCGGAACGCAGGCAGGGAGCACGGCTGCTGCCGCTGAAGGGAAGGAGATCAGCGACTACCACGTGGAGCAGAGCATCGAGCTGGGCTACCGCTTCAGCGAGGTTAACGGCAGCGGAGCCATGTACGACACGTTCCTCAATCAGCATGCTGGCCCGCGGTTTCTCGATCAGACGCTTTCCGTACATTCGCTGAACAATGCGGGCGTGCTGTTCGACGACCTCAACGTAAGCAGCTTTGGGTGGGGCGGTGATCCGGAGAATGTTGGGCGCGTGGGTCTGTCAAAAAATAAATGGTATGACTTCAGCTTCCTGTTCCGGCGGGATCAGAATTTCTTCAATTATGACCTGCTGGCAAACCCGTTGAACCCCCCGACCTCGGTTCCCAACCTGCCCCTCGGATTTTCTCCGCATGAAATGCAGATCCGGCGCCGCATGTACGATACCGGCCTGACTTTGATGCCGCAGTCGAAGGTAACGGTTCGGCTGGGCTACACGCGCAACCGGACAGAGGGACCCTCATTCTCCAGCTTCCACGAGGGGACAGATCCATTGCTAGACCAAGCCTGGAATGTTACACAGAACGACTACCACTTCGGCGTGGATTTCAAGATGCTGTCAAAAACCAACATCAGCTATGATCAGTTCCTGCAATACGACCGAAATGACACCAACTGGGGCCTGAGCCCATATAATGTTTTTCTGCTACCCGATGGCACGCCCGTGTCCCTGGGTTTGCCGATCAATTCAGATGCCGGCCAGCCTTGCACGCCTGTGTTCAAGAATGGCGCCGTCAATCCTCGCTGTAACGGCTACTTTGCCTATACC